>JAFXZK010000090.1 GCA_017541265.1 Bacteroidaceae bacterium
AGTGAAAAATTGCAGGAAAGCGAAATAACTATGAACTATGAACTATGAACTATGAATTAAAATATGTATCTTTGCACGGAAAACATATTATATTAACATGAAACGACAGCTTTTAATTGTTTTGGCGACGCTGCTTGCTCTCGGGGCAGGCGCTAAGGGGACAGACCTTTTGGAGAACTTTCCGTCGGGAAGCACACCGCAGGAGGTTGGTCGCCGCCTCGCTTACCATTTCATCGACGGCAAGCACGCCTACTGGGGCGACACAAAGAACTTGGGCTACCACGAAGTCTGCACTTGGAACGGAGCATTGATGTGGGGACGTGCCATGGGCGACAAAGTCATCCTACAGAAGATGAAGGAACGCTTTGATGACTTCCTTGTAAACTACAAGGAGAACATCCCCGCCAAGAACCACGTCGATTTCAACATGTTCGGCTCCCTGCCGCTGAGCCTCTACGAGTCCTTCCCTTCGGAAGAGAGCTACAAGCAGATGGGACTCTCGTATGCCGACACGCAATGGGAACTGCCCAAGAATGCCAAGGAGAGCGAGAAACGGCTTGCACGACAGGGCTACACGTGGCAGACACGTATGTGGATAGACGATATGTACATGATTACGATTGTTCAGGCCTGGGCCTACCGCACGACTGGCGACCGCAAGTACATCGACCGCGCCGCACACGAGATGGTGAAGTACCTCGACGAGTTGCAGCGACCCAACGGCCTCTTCTACCATGCGCCAGATGTGCCGTTCTATTGGGGACGCGGCGACGGTTGGATGGCTGTGGGCCTCACCGAAGTGCTGGACGCTCTGCCCAAGGACAGCCCCTACTACAAACGCATCATGAAAGGCTATCGCAAGATGATGAAGAGCCTCCTGCGCTACCGCAACGAGGAAGGACTGTGGAACCAACTCATTGACCAGCCCGACTTCTGGACCGAGACGTCCGGCTCCGCCATGTTCACCTATGCCTTCATCCGCGGCGTCAAGAAGGGATGGCTTCCTGCAAGCACTTATGCTCCGGCTGCACGTAAGGCTTGGCTCGCCCTTATTCCTTATATAAACAGCAACGATGATGTCACCAACATCTGCGTCGGCACAGGCAAGAAGAACGACTTCAACTACTACCTCGACCGCCCGAAGATGACCGGCGACTATCACGGACAAGCACCTTACCTCTGGTGCGCAGCGGCACTGATGGAAAATGAAAGAATGAGAAAATGAAAAAATGAAATAATGAAACAATGAAAAAGATACTTCTCACTTCTTTTCTGATGTTCCTCGCTGCGTTGTCTGCTTGGGCAGGCGACGGTCGCGAGTATATCAGCCTCGACTCCCGCCTCGGGCATGGCGGCAACATCGTGTGGCACATGATTCGTGATGGAGAGACGAAGGCCACCGCCAGGGAAATCTCCATGCCAGGCTTCAAGCAGGAAGGCTGGGCGGAGGCCATCGTGCCTGCCACCGTTCTGACGAATCTCGTGGAGCAAAAGGTCTACCCCGAGCCTTACTACGGGCAGACGAACAAGCTGGCGAACAACACCATCCCCGACATCGCCAATGTGGGACGCGAGTTCTACACCTATTGGTTCCGCACCGAGTTCACCGTGCCGGCAGAGTACAAAGGCAAGCGCATCTGGCTCGAACCGATGGGCATCAACTATAGGGCCGAGGTGTGGGTCAACGGTTACATGATAGGCACGATGGCCGGCATGTTCAACAGCCAGCCCTTCGACATCACCGACCGCGCCGTGCAACCCGGACAGACGTCGGCCCTTGCCATCCGCGTCTTCCCGGTCGATGTGCCGGGAACAACCGCTCCGAAGTACTGGGGCGCAGTGGGCGAGTGGCACAACGGTGGCGACGGCTGGATGGGGCAAAACGTGTCGCAGCTCATGACGGTGGGCTGGGACTTCACCTTCGAGGACGGCATACGCGACCGCAACACCGGCATCTGGCGCTCCATTCGCCTCTATGCCACGGGCGGCCAACAGTTGCGCAGTCCCTTCGTCCGCTCCGAGCTCTCCCATCCGAACTACGATGAAGCTCGCGAGACGGTGAGCGTCGAGGTGTGGAACCCCAATACCGGCGGCGGCGAATGCACCGTGACGGGCACCATCGAAGAATTTCCCCAGAAGGAGGGTAGGGAGTCTGTCACGTTCCGCAAGGAGAAGCTGAAGCTGCAACGCGGCGAACACATCACGGTCAGCTTCTCGCCGAAGGACTATCCGCAGCTCGTCATCAAGAACCCCCGCCTGTGGTGGCCCAAGAACAAGGGTCCGCAGAACCTCTATACCCTTCGCCTGACGCTCACCGACGGCAAGGGCAACGTGATGGACAGCCTCTCCACGTGCTTCGGCATCCGCGAAGTCGTTGCCACCCGCGAGACGCCCGACAAGTCGAAGCTCTTCCTGGTGAACGGCCACAAGACCTTCGTGCGCGGCACCAACTGGATTCCCGAGGCGATGCTCCGCACCAACGACCAAAGGATGGAGACCGAGCTGGCCTACACCGACCAGTGCGGCGTCAACCTGCTGCGTCTGTGGGGAGGCGGCATTGCCGAGAGCGACCGCTTCTACGAACTGTGCGACGAGTACGGCATCATGGTGTGGCAGGAGTTCTGGATGACCGGCGACACGAAGCATCCCATGGACGAGCCGCTCTACCTCGCCAACGTGGAGAACACCATGAAGCGCATCCGCAACCATCCCAGCATCGTCATCTATGTGTCGAGCAACGAGAGCACTGCAGTCACGGGTGCCGAAGAGCTCATCAGGAGCCTGGCTCCCGACATCCCCTACCAGATGCAGAGCGAGTGCGACGGCGTGCACGACGGCAGTCCCTACAAGCAGGTCAACCCCATGCGGCACTACGAGAACACCGCCTCCGACAGAGGCAGCCGCGTGGATGGCTTTAATCCCGAATACGGTGCCCCCACCCTGCCCATCGTGGAGGACCTCTACGATATGATGCCCCGCGAGGACCTCTGGCCCATCAACAAGGCCACGTGGGACTACATGGACGGCAATGGCTTCCACCTGATGACGACGCTCTACAAGGACATGGTGGACCAGTACGGCGAATCGAAGAGCATCGAGGAGTTTGCCCGCCGGGGACAGATGGTGGGTGCCATCAACTCGAAGAGCATCTGGGAAGTATGGAACGAGAACAAGCTGCAATATGGCGACCGCTGGTGCTCGGGCTTGCTCTTCTGGTACCACAACTGCCCGAACTGGCAAATCTGCGCCCGCTTGTGGGACTGGTTCTTGGAGCCGACGGCTTCGCTGTACCACACGATGCACGCCCTGGAGCCTATACATATACAATATGACTACCTGAAAGGCACCGTGAGCGTCATCAACGACTATGTCGAAGCACAGAAGGGACTGAAAGCCAAGGCCGAAGTCTATGACTTGCAGAGCCGCAAGGTCGGCACCGTCACAGCAAAGGTCGATGTGCCTGCCGATGGCGTGGTGAACGACATTCTGACCATTGCCATCCCCGACGGCATTACGCCCGTCCACTTCATCGCCTTGGAGCTGACCGACGCCAAGGGAAACGTCGTGAGCCGCAATTTCTACTGGCGCTCCACGAACAAGTATGAAGGTAAGCAGACCGTGACCGGCCCCTGCACAGGCGGTTTTGAGCCGCTCAGCACCCTGCCCGAGGCAAAGCCCAACGTCACAGCCCGCCGCCTTGCAGACAAGGATGGATTCAATCAATGGGAAGTGACGGTGAAGAACGGCGGCAAGCGTATCGCCTTCTTCTGCCAGCTCCTCCTCACCGACATGCAGGACAAACCCATCCACAGCACCTTCTACAGCGATAACTTCTTCTCCCTGCTGCCGGGAGAGAAGCAAGTCATCACCATCCGCACCCCGAGGCGCGATGGGCAGAGCTACCGCCTCCGCTTCTGCGAGAACATGGGAGCGGTGAAGAGCGTAGCACTCAAGTAATCAGAATAATCAGAGTAATCAGAATAATCAGAAAGAACCCTATGAAATGCCAAGAAAGATTCCACGAAATCTATAAGCGTGAGCCAGAGGCGCTTGCCTTCTGCCCCTACCGCGTATGCCCCATTGGCGCACACAGCGACGCCAACCTGGGCAAGATAACCGGCCTTGCCATCGACAAAGGCATCCACATCGCCTACAGCCCCAAGCTCAACGGTGTTGTGGAGCTTTGTTCCCTGCAATTTGACAAACGCGCACAGTTCCATGTCCGCGACGTGCCGCGCCACAAGCAGGACGACTGGGCAGACTATCTGCGCGGTGCCACCCTCAAGCTTGCCGAACGCTATCCCCTCACCTACGGCTTGAGCGGCGTCATCGAGGGCAGCCTCCCCATCGGCGGACTGTCATCGTCGGCAGCCGTAGCACTCGTCTACCTCAAGGCGCTCTGCCACGTCAACCTCATCCAGCCCGAACCACTGGAGCTGATACTCATCTCGATGGCTGCCGAGAACGACTACGTTGGCGTCAACAGCGGCAAGCTCGACCAAAGCTGCGAAGTCTATTCCAAGAAAGACCATCTGCTATACCTCGACACCAAGACCGACGAGTACGAGCTTATCCCGACGCATCCCAAGATGAAGCCCTACCGCATTGCCGTCTTCTTCAGCGGCATAGAGAGGACGCTGGCAGGCAGCAAGTTCAACATGCGCGTCGATGAAGCCCGCAGCGCAGCCTACGCTCTGATGGCCTACGCCGGCATGGAGTACGGCAAGTTTCCCGAGGCGAACCTGCGCGCCGTGCCGCGCGAAGTCTATGAAGAGTACAAGGAACGCCTGCCCGAGACTTGGCGGCGGCGTGCCGAGCATTGGTACACGGAGTTCGACCGCGTGGAGCAGGGAGCCGAGGCTTGGCGCAGGGGCGACCTCGAGACCTACGGCAGGCTCAGCTTCGAGAGCGGACAGAGCAGCATCAGCAACTGGGAGACAGGTTCGCCAGAACTCAAGATGCTCTACGACATCATGCGCCACACCGACGGCATCTACGGCGGACGCTTCAGCGGCGCGGGCTTCAAAGGCTGCTGCATGGCACTCATCGACCCAGCCTACGAAGCCGCCATCACCCGCCAAGTCACCAAGGAATACCTGGCTGCCTTCCCACAACTCGAAGGCAAATACAGCGTCCACATCTGCGAAAGCGCAGACGGACTGTTATAAAAAATTGAAAAGGTGAAAAGGTGAAAAAGTAAAAAAGAGAACTCCTGTTCGCTATCTTCTTCTCACCCTTTCACCTTCTCACCTTTTCAATCTTTCACCTTTTTACCTTTTTACCTTTTCACCCTTTTACCTTTTCACCTTTTATATGAAGTGTTTAATTCTTGCAGCGGGCTATGCCACGCGACTTTACCCTCTCACAGAGAACTTCCCGAAGCCGCTCCTCAAGGTGGGCGGCAATGCCATCCTCGACTGGCTCATCGATGACATCGACGGCGCAGGCTTGGTCGATGAGTACATCGTCATCTCCAACCACAAGTTCGCCCAGCACTTCCTTGACTGGGCAGCCACGAAGACGCAGAAAGTGACCGTCGTGGACGACGGAACCTCCACCAACGAGACGCGACTCGGTGCCGTACGCGACATACAGTTCACCATCGACAAGCTCGGCCTGGACGACGACATGCTTGTCATTGCAGGCGACAACCTCTTGGACTTCAGCCTCCAGCGCTTCGTCCGCTACGCCCACGAGAAGCAGACCTCCTGCATCATGCGCTTCTATGAGAAAGACGACGCAAAGCTCCTGAAGTGCGGTGTCGTGACCTTCGACACGGACGACCGCGTGCTCCGCATGACAGAGAAGTCGCCCACACCCGAAACACATTGGTGCTGCCCACCCTTCTACTACTACACAAAGCAGGACGCTCGCCTCGTCGAGAAAGGTATCTCGGAAGGTTGCGGCACAGATGCACCCGGCAGCTACATCGCCTGGCTCTGCACCCAGACGCCCGTCCACGCCATGGAAATGCCCGGCCGCCGCTACGACATCGGCAACCTGCAGAGCTACGAGCAGGTGCAGAAAGACTACAAAGGCATCACCATAACCTGACATTTCGGCGGTCAGCCATAAAGAATACAGCACTTTATGCCATTTTTCTGCCTGTTTATTTGCACGTTTCGCAGAAATAGCATAACTTTGCACGCGAAAGATGAAAGTGAGGGGCTTCGAAAGTTCCTCACTTTTCTTTAATAAACCAAATAAACGCTTATACACATGATTAGCAAAAGTGCAGTGCAGCAGGTCGTCGAAGAATGGCTTGAAGGCAAAGAGTATTTCCTCGTGGACATCAACATCAGTCCCGACGACCGCATCGTCGTGGAGATAGACCATGCCGATGGTGTGTGGATTGAGGATTGCGCAGACCTGAGCCGCTACATCGAGTCGCGCTTGAGCCGCGACGAGGAAGACTATGAGCTTGAGGTGGGCAGTGCCGGACTGGGACAGCCCTTCCGTGTTCGCCGTCAGTACGAGATACATGTCGGCCAGGAAGTCGAGACGCAGCTGCACGACGGCCACAAGTTCCGTGGCACACTGCTCAGCGTTGGCGACGAAGGCTTCCAGCTCAGCATCGTGCAGAAAGTGAAGGAAGAAGGCAAGAAGCGTCCCGTCACCAAGGAAGTACCCACAGACTTCCGCTTCGAGGATGTGGCCTACACAAAGTACCTGATTAAGGTGAAATAATAACTAAACACAATATAATGGCAAAGACAACAAGATCAAAAGAGGCGATAAACATGATTGAGGTTTTCGCCGACTTCAAAGAGAAGAACAACATCGACCGCGCCACTCTGGTGAGCGTGCTGGAAGAATGTTTCCGCAACGTCATCGCCAAGATGCACGGCAGCGACGAGAACTACGACATCATCGTCAACCCCGACAAGGGCGACTTCGAGATTTACCACAACCGCGTCGTCGTAGCCGATGGCGAAGTCAACGACGACAACAAGGAAATCTCACTGAGCGAGGCACAGCAGATTGAGGACGACTATGAGATTGGCGAAGAGGTCAGCCAGCGCGTTGACATGTCCGAGTTCGGACGCCGCGCCATCCTGCAGCTGCGCCAGACACTCGCCAGCCGCATCATGGAACTGGAATATGACTCTCTCTATAACGAATACAAGGACCGTGAGGGCGAAGTCATCAGCGCCGAAGTCTATCAGACCTGGAAGCGCGAGACAATGCTCATGGACGAAGAGGGCAACGAACTGCTCCTGCCCCGCCAGGAAATGATACCGGGTGACTTCTTCCGCAAGGGCGAGACCACACGCGCCGTCATCCTGCGCGTGGAGAACACCGGCGGCAAGCCCCGCATCATCCTGAGCCGCACATCCCCTGACTTCCTGCAACGTATGCTCGAAGCCGAGGTGCCGGAGATACAAGACGGCCTCATCACCATCCACAAGATAGCACGCATCCCTGGCGAACGTGCCAAAATTGCCGTCGAGAGCTACGACGACCGCATCGACCCCGTAGGAGCCTGCGTCGGCGTGAAGGGTAGCCGTCTGCGCGGCATCGTGCATGAGCTGCGCGGCGAGAACATCGACGTGGTGACATGGACCTCCAACGTACAGCTCATGATTACTCGTGCCCTCAACCCAGCCCGCGTCAACAGCGTTGTGCTCAACGAAGAGGAGCACAAGGCGGAGGTCTTCCTCGACCCAGACCAGGTGTCGCTTGCCATCGGTAAGGGCGGTCTCAACATCAAGCTTGCCTCCATGCTCGTGGGCTACACCATCGACGTCTTCCGTGAGGTTGACAGCAATGCTGAGAACGAAGACGACGTAAGACTCGACGAATTCACCGACGCCATCGAGCCGTGGATTATCGACGAGCTTAAGAAGATTGGCTTCGAGACAGCAAAAGACGTGCTGGGCGCACAGCGTGACATGATTATCAAGAATGCCGACCTTGAGGAAGAGACCGTAGACGAAGTGCTGCGCATCCTGCAAGCCGAGTTCGAATAAACCACCCCAGACCTACAAGACCCATAAGACCTATAAGACCCACAACACTTAAGCGAAGAAGCCGGATATAATTTATGAGCATCAGATTAAACAAAGTAACCAAAGAGTTCAACATCGGACTACAGACGGCTGTTGAATTTCTCCAGAAGAAAGGCTTCGGCGATGTTGAGGCCAACCCCAACTATAAGATAACCGAAGAGCAATATGCCGCACTGCAGGGCGAATTCAGTTCCGACAAGGGACTGCGCAAAGAGGCGACGCAGCTCATCCAGCAGCACATCGGGCAAAACAAGAAGGAGCGCAAGGAGCCTAAGCCAAAACCTGTGGAAGAGGTGCAGATAGAGGCACCCAAGGTAGCTGGCCCAAAGATTCTGGGGCGCATTGACCTGGGCAACGGTCCCAAGGAAACGCCTAAAGAAACGCTCAAGGAAACGCCCAAGGCAGAGAAGGCTCCCGCCGCTAAGCCAAAGGAAAAGCCTGTTGTGGTGGAGGAAAAGAAGCCCGAACCAAAGCCTGTAAAGAAAGAAGAGGAAGTCAAGCCCGAACCGAAAAAGGAAGATGTCGCTCCGAAGGAAGCTCCGGCTGCACCAGAGCAAAGCGAGAAGCCTGCCGCTCCAGAAGAGAAAAAGGAGGAAGAAATCTTCCGCCTCAAACCTGCTGCCAATGCGGTTCCCAGCCTGACCATCAAGGGCAAGATTGACCTGGACAGCCTGAACCAGAACACCCGGCCGAAGAAGAAGCCGCACGAGGAACGCCGTCGCGAACGCAACGAGGCACAGGGCGGCGACCGCAAGAAGCGCCTCCGCGTGGGCAAGGAACGTGTCGATGTCAACGCTGTTGCCAACCAGCCCCAGAACAACCAAAAGAAGAAGAGCGGCGGCAATGGTCAGCAGCAGCAACAGCAGAGCCAGAACAATGGCGGCGGAAAGAACAAGAAGCAGAAGAACCAGCCCAAGCAGATGCCCCTGCAGCCCGAGGTAAGCGACGAGGAAGTTGCAAAGCAGGTACGCGAGACGCTTGCCCGCCTCACCAGTAAAGGCTCAAAGATGGGCAAGGGCGCCAAGTATCGCCGCGAGAAGCGCGAAGCCATACGCCAGGGCATGGAAGAAGAGATGGCGCACGAGGCAGCAGAGAGCAAGGTGCTCAAGCTGACCGAGTTCGTCACCGCCAACGAACTTGCCACGATGATGAACGTGCCTGTGACGAAGATTATCGCCACCTGCATGAGCATCGGCATCATGGTGAGCATCAACCAGCGCATGGATGCCGAGACCATCAACCTCGTGGCAGAGGAGTTCGGCTTCACTACAGAATATGTCAGCGCAGATGTCACCGCAGCTGTCAGCGAGGTTGAGGACGACGAGGCAGACCTCGTGCCACGCGCTCCCATCGTTACCGTCATGGGTCACGTCGACCATGGTAAGACCTCCCTCCTTGACTACATCCGCCAGACAAACGTCATCGCGGGCGAGGCAGGCGGCATCACGCAGCACATCGGTGCCTACAACGTGACGCTCGACGACGGACGCCATGTGACGTTCCTCGATACACCTGGTCACGAGGCATTCACCGCCATGCGTGCCCGTGGTGCTCAGGTCACGGACATCGCCATCATCATTGTGGCAGCCGACGACGACATCATGCCGCAGACGAAGGAAGCCATCGCCCATGCTACAGCAGCAGGCGTGCCCATCGTCTTCGCCATCAACAAGATAGACAAGCCGGGCGCTAACCCCGACAAGATTAAGGAAGGACTGGCTGCCATGAACTTCCTCGTCGAGGAATGGGGCGGCAAGTACCAGAGCCAGGACATCAGCGCCAAGAAGGGCACCGGTGTGAGCGACCTCTTGGAGAAGGTGCTGCTCGAAGCCGAAATGCTCGACCTCAAGGCGAACCCCAACCGCAAGGCGACAGGCTCCATCATCGAGTCCAGCCTTGACAAGGGCCGTGGCTACGTCGCTACGGTGCTCGTCAGCAACGGCACCCTGCATGTGGGCGACATCCTGCTTGCTGGCACGAACTACGGTCGCGTGAAGGCCATGCTCAACGAGCGCGGACAGCGCGTGCAGACCATCGGTCCGTCGCAGGCAGCCACAGTGCTCGGCCTCAACGGCGCACCGCAGGCAGGCGACTCCTTCCACGTCATGGACTCCGACCAGGAAGCACGCGAGATTGCCAACAAGCGTGAGCAGCTGGCACGCGAACAGGGCTTGCGCACCATGAAGCGTCGCGGCTTGGAGGAACTGGCTCACAACATCGCACTCGGCGGCGTGCAGGAACTCAACCTCATCGTCAAGGGCGACGTGGACGGCTCTATCGAGGCGCTTGGCGACTCTCTCATCAAGCTCTCCACCGAGAAGATACAGGTCAACGTCATCTACAAGGCAGTCGGCCAAATCAGCGAAAGCGATGTCAACATGGCTGCCGCTGCCGAGAACTGCTTTATCGTCGGTTTTCAGGTGCGTCCCTCTGCTGCCGCAAGGAAGCTGGCAGAGCAGATGGACGTCGACATCCGCCTCTACAGCGTCATCTACGATGCCATCGAGGAGGTGAAGGATGCTATGGAAGGCATGCTCTCGCCCGAGATAAAGGAAGAGGTGACGGCACAGGTCGAAGTGCGACAGGTTTACCACATCACGAAGGTGGGCACCGTGGCCGGCGCATACGTTGTGGACGGCAAGGTCAGCCGCTCGAACAAGGCGCGCGTCATCCGCGACGGTATCGTGGTCTTCACGGGAGCCATCAACGCGCTGAAGCGTTTCAAGGACGACGTGAAGGAAGTCAGCACCAACTTCGAGTGCGGCATCTCGCTCGTGGGCTACAACGACTTGCGCGAAGGCGACATGATTGAGACCTTCCAGGAAATCGAAATCAAGGCAACGCTCTAAGTGGACATCCTCCTGCTCATACTTCTTGCCGTTGGCTTCGTCACGGGACTCTTTTCGGGAGCTGTCAGGCAGGTCATCTCGCTTGTAGCTTTCGTGATGGGTTTTGTCATAGCCTGCCTCTATTACTACCGACTGGGAGAAATGTTGAGCCAGACAGTGCCCATGTCTATGCCGACGTTCTGGCGGGTGGTGGCTTTCCTGCTGCTGTGGGTCATCGTGCCTATTCTCGCGCAGATTCTCAGCGCCATACTCACGTCGATGCTCGACAACCTGATGGCCCTGGGGGTGCTCAACCGGCTGCTGGGCGGCATTCTTGGCGTGGCAAAGTATGCCCTCGTGCTCGGCACGTTCATCTGGTTCTTCTCTTCCGTACACCTGATAACGGAGGAAACCCTGCAGGAATCGAAACTCTGCAAACCACTCAAAGCAGTGCCTGAATACATATATAATAATATACTTGACAAACACCCTGAAACTGAATAAGATAACAAGTACGCGGACTTGTGCCAATAAGTACGCGGACTTATGCCAATAAGTACACGTTCTTATGGAGATAAGTACACGGACTTATGACGATAAGTACACGGACTTATTTCGGCTTCGTGAATAGCCTATGAGTGAAAGGAACAGCTTCGTGCGTGAGGTGGCGGAGAAGAAGTACGAGTACGGCTTCACCACCGACGTGCAGACGGACATCATCGAGAAGGGACTTTCGGAGGACGTCGTTCGCCTCATCTCCCAGAAGAAGGGAGAACCCGACTGGCTCCTGGAGTTCCGCCTGAACGCCTACCGCTACTGGCTCACGCTCGAACAGCCCACTTGGGGACACCTGAAGATGCCGCCCATCGACTACCAAGCCATCAGCTACTATGCGGCTCCGGCCCAAAAGCCAGCCACTGTGGTCGGCGCTTCTTCCGCCGACCTCGACCCCGAACTCATCAAGACCTTCGACAAGCTGGGCATACCCTTGGAGGAGCGCATGGCACTGGCAGGCACAGCCGTCGATGCCGTGATGGACTCGGTGAGCGTCAAGACGACGTTCCGCGAGAAGCTCCGCGAGAAGGGCATCATCTTCTGCTCCATCAGCGAGGCAGTGCGCGAACATCCTGACTTGGTGCGCGAGTACCTCGGCAGCGTCGTTCCCTACAGGGACAACTTCTTTGCCGCCCTCAACTCCGCAGTCTTCAGCGACGGCTCCTTCGTCTATATCCCCAAAGGTGTGCGCTGCCCGATGGAACTCAGTACCTACTTCCGCATCAATGCACGCGGCACGGGTCAGTTCGAGCGGACACTCATCGTGTGCGACGACGACGCCTACGTCAGCTACCTCGAGGGCTGCACCGCCCCCGTGCGCGACGAGAATCAGCTTCACGCCGCCATCGTGGAGATTGTGGTGAAGGAACGGGCTGAAGTGAAGTACAGCACGGTGCAGAACTGGTACCCAGGCGACAGCGAGGGCAAGGGCGGCGTGCTCAACCTCGTCACCAAGCGCGGTCACTTGCGCGGCAGGGACAGCCGTCTCTCATGGACACAGGTAGAGACAGGCAGCGCCATCACTTGGAAGTATCCGAGCTGTGTGCTCTCAGGCGACGGCTCTCAAGCAGAGTTCTACAGCGTCGCCGTCACCAACAACTATCAGCAGGCCGACACGGGCACGAAGATGATACACATCGGCAAGAACACCCGCAGCACCATCATCAGCAAGGGCATCAGCGCAGGCAAGAGCCAAAACGCCTATCGGGGATTGGTCAAGGTGGCATCCACAGCCGACAACGCACGCAACTACAGCAGCTGCGACTCGCTCTTGCTCGGCAGCCAATGCGGAGCGCACACCTTCCCCTACATGGATGTACACAACGACACGGCGGTAGTGGAACATGAGGCAACGACAAGCAAAATAAGCGAAGACCAGCTCTTCTATTGCAACCAGCGCGGCATCAACACGGAGGAAGCCGTCTCGCTCATCGTCAACGGCTACGCAAAGGAAGTCATCAACAAGCTCCCGATGGAGTTCGCTGTCGAGGCGCAGAAGCTCCTCGGCGTCAGCCTCGAGGGCAGCGTGGGGTGATTGAAAATTGAAAGTTGTGTTAGAAGTTAAGAACTTACATGCCAGCATCAATGGCAAAGAAATACTGAAAGGCATCAACCTGACCGTCAAGGACGGCGAGGTTCATGCCGTCATGGGACTCAACGGCGCAGGCAAGAGTACGCTCTCCAACGTCATCGTGGGTCACCCTGCCTACGAGGTGACGGAGGGCAGCATCACCTTCAACGGGAAAGACTTACTACAGCTCAAGCCCGAGGAACGCGCCCACGAAGGCATCTTCCTGAGCTTCCAGCAGCCAGTCGAGATACCGGGCGTGTCGATGGTCAACTTCATGCGTGCCGCCCTCAATGCCAAGCGCAAGTACCAAGGGCTTGACCCGATTCCAGCGGGCGACTTCCTCAAACTCATGCGCGAGAAGCGGAGCATCGTTGAGCTGGACAGCAAGCTCACGAGCCGCAGCGTGAACGAAGGCTTCTCGGGCGGCGAAAAGAAGCGCAACGAGATATTCCAGATGGCAATGCTCGAACCGTTGCTGACCATCCTCGACGAAACAGACAGCGGCCTCGATGTGGATGCCCTGCGCGTCGTGGCAGAAGGCTTCAACAAGCTGCGTCGCCCCGAATCGAGTGCCATCGTCATCACCCACTACCAGCGCCTGCTCGACTACTTGAAGCCAGACGTTGTGCATGTCCTCATCGACGGTCGCATCGTCAAGACCGGCGGCCCGGAGCTTGCCGTCGAAATAGAGAACCGAGGCTTTGACTGGATAATTAGAAGTGAGAGGGATGAGGTTAGAGGTTAGAAGTTACCGTTCGGGCGGATTTGCAATCCGCCCGCAGAGAATATAGGGATTTATAATCCCGCAACATATAATATAATACGCATTACAAATGCTTATATTCAACTCTGTCGGATTGCAAATCCGACAGAACGAGAAAGCATTATAGCGTCATTACGAAAGGGGCGTTATCCCGTAATTACGTTATAACGAAAAAGAAACTATGAGTGCCGAAAAGCAATACACCGACTTCTACGCAGAGGTGCGCGAAACCATCGCCGCCCGCAGTTGCGACGAGATGAATGCCTGCCGCGAGAAAGCCTTGCAGACATTCGCCGCGCAGGGCTTCCCTTCGCCAAAGATGGAGCGCTACCGCTATGCGAAGGTCGAGGCAGACTTCTCGCCGAACTACGGCATTGCCCTCGCGCCACTTGCAGGACCTCTCCCACCCTATTGCTTCCGTATCGCCGATGCCGACCCTCGCGTGCGCGTATTATATAATAATGTAGCGGATGCAGCCGACAGCATCGTTGCCTTGAACACTTTGCTCTCTGTCGATACGCTCGTCGTGCATGTGCCGCGAGGCATTAAGGTGGAGCATCCCATACAAATCAGCAACATCCTGAAGGGCGAGCACGACACGATGGTGAGCCGCCGTATCCTCATCGTGATGGACGAGTTGGCAGAGGCTGACGTCATCATCACCGACCGCGCAGCAAGCCAGAGCCGCTTCCTGACGAACCAAGTCATCGAGGTCGTGATGGGCGACGGCTCGCACCTCAGCCTTTATGAGATAGAGGAAACACATCTGCTCTGCACCCGCTATGGCAGCGTCTTCGTGCAGCAGGGCAGGAACAGTAGTTTGCACCATACCAGCCTGACGCTCTTCAACGGCCACACCCGGGGTCGCCTCGACGTGCAGCTGCAAGGCGAAGGGAGCGAGGTGACAGCCAACGGCTGCGTCATTGCCGACAAGATGCAGCGCGTGGACAACAACACGCTCATCGACCATCAAGTGCCTCACTGCCAAAGCAGCGAGCTGTATAAGTACGTCCTCGACGACAGCGCAGTCGGTGCCTTTGCCGGAAAGGTGTTGGTACGCGAAGGAGCGCAGAAGACGATAAGCAAAGAGACGAACGCCAACCTCTGCGCCACACGCTCCGCCCGCATGTACTCGCAGCCGATGCTCGAAATCTATGCCGACGACGTGCAGTGCAGCCACGGCAGCACCGTAGGGCAGATGGACGAGGCAGCCCTCTTCTACATGCGGCAGCGCGGCATCGACGAGCCGGAAGCCCGTCTGCTGCTCAAGGCCGCGTTCATCACCGAAGTCATTGAAACCATTCCTCTCCTGTCGCTCCGCGACCGACTGCATGTGCTGGTCGATAAGCGTCTGAGGGGAGAACTAAGCAAATGTGAAGGATGCAAACTATGCAAATGAAAAACTATGAGATTTCTCTAACAGAGTCGATGGCAATGAAAGGCATTGCCATAATCGCCATGCTGGTGCACCATCTGTTCTACGACACCATGGAATATGGGGCATTGGTGAACCATATCGCATGGTTAGGCAAGGCCTGTGTCGCGATATTCCTGTTTCTGTCGGGTTATGGACTTACCTACCAGTATATGCGAGCCGAAGACAACAAAACCGTTCGCGGCACCATGAAATTCCTTTGCCGGCGATTCACCAAGTTCTACCTTAACTACTGGATTGTCTTCCTGATTGCTGTTCCTCTGGGCGTGTTTGTCTTCGGACGCACACTGGACGTGCCATACGGGACGGACAACAACCACCTGCTGATGCTGCTGACGGACTTCCTGGGACTGAACTTATATGAATCGTACAACATTACCTGGTGGTTCAACCGCGTGATTATCATTTTCTACCTGCTGTTCCCCCTGCTGTTCAAGTTCACGTCATACAAGCCGCTTGCTTTGCTGGGCCTTCCCTTTGCATACCTGGAGTGTACCTTCTGTCCCTTCTATTTCGGCATTGTTGCCTCGAGGTATCGGGAAGACGTGAACCGCTTTCTGAACCGGCTGCCAGCATGGAGCATCATCCTGACGTCCGCTGTGATGATTGTCGTTCTGTGCTTTGTGCGCCAGCTCTCCCCCATACCCTATCTGCAAGGCACCAACATAGATGCGCTGACAACGGTTTTCCTGTCACTGCTGATTGTCAGCTGGGCAAACGTCCGCCACACGGAATATCGGGTGCTGACCTTTCTGGGAAAGCATTCCAGGGAAATGTATCTCTGTCACACGTTCATCTACCTGTACTTCTTCAGTGACTTCATTTACCAATTCAAATACCCTGTGCTTATAGTGCTGGCGCTGATCATCTGTTCGCTGGCAGTGTCTATTGCAATCGAACAGCTGAAGAAGTGCATCTCTTTCTATAAGTTCCAAGACTACCTGCTCCGCAAGATTACGCAATGAACGACACAGACAAGATAAGACAAGACTTTCCCATCCTCCAGAAGGTCATATACGGGAAGTACCCGCTGGTGTATCTCGACAATGCGGCGACGACGCAAAAGCCGCGACAGGTCGTGGAGGCCATGACGGAGGAGTACTACAACGTCAACGCCAACGTGCATCGCGGCGTGCATTTCCTCTCGCAGAAGGCCACAGAGCTTCACGAGGCGTCGCGCGAGACGGTGCGCCGCTTCCTGAACGCCCGCAGCACGAGTGAGATTGTCTTCACTCGCGGCACCACCGAGAGCATCAACCTCGTGGCATCGTGCTTCGGGCAAGCCTTTATGAAGGAGGGCGACGAGGTCATCCTCTCCGAGATGGAACACCACAGCAACATCGTCTCGTGGCAGCTTCTGCAGGCAAGGCAGGGCATCCGCCTGCGCATCGTCCCCATCACCGACGACGGACGGCTCCGCATGGACGAGTACGAGAAGCTCTTCAACGAGCGCACACGCATCGTCAGCATCACCCACATCAGTAATGTGCTGGGCACGGTCAACCCCATCGAAGACATCATCCGCATCGCCCACGAGCACGGCGTGCCCGTCCTCATCGACGGTGCACAGAGCACACCCCACACGCACATTGACGTGCAGAAACTCGACTGCGACTTCTTCGCTTTCAGCGGCCACAAGATATACGGGCCAACGGGCATCGGTGTGCTTTACGGCAAAGAGCAATGGCTGGACCGCATCCCGCCCTATATGGGCGGCGGCGAAATGATAAAGACCGTCAGCTTCGAGCGTACCACCTTCAACGAGCTTCCCTACAAGTTCGAGGCAGGCACGCCCGACTACGTTGCCTCCACTGGCCTCGCCCGCGCCCTCGACTACGTCAGTTCCGTAGGCTTCGATTGTATCGAAGCTCACGAGCGCGACCTCACCGCCTACGCCCTCCAGCGCATGAGCGAGATAGAGGGCATGAACATCTTCGGCCCCAAAGACATCAAGGAGCACGCCGCGGTAATTAGCTTCCTAGTCTCCCTCCCTTTAAGGGAGGGCCGGGGTGGGTCTATCCACCACCTCGACATGGGCACCCTGCTCGACCGCCTCGGCATCGCCATCCGCACAGGCCATCATTGCGCCGAACCCCTCATGCGTCGCCTCGGCATCGAGGGCACCTGCCGCGCCAGCTTTGCCCTCTACAACACACACCAGGACATTGATGCCCTTGTTGCAGGCATCAAGCGTGTCAGTCAGATGTTTTAAGGATAAAGGAAAATTAGGCGTGCCTAATTTGCGAATTAGGCACGCCTAGTTGGTAATTTAGGTTAACCTAGTTGGCAAATTAGGTTAACCTGTTTTTCTGTTAAGCCTTGCCGCGCTGCTGTTCGAGCCAAGCCAGGGGCGTCATTCCCGTGAACTTGCGGAAATTACGATAGAAGGACTGCTCACCCGAGAAGCCCACGTTTTGGGCGATGGACGAGAACTTGCTTTCGCCTCCGTGCCTGTCGTGTTGCATCATCATCATCTTTGCGTGCTCTATGCGAAGACGGTTCACATAGTCGGAAAACGAACAGCGCAACTCCTGGTTGATGTAGTTCGAGACGTAGGTACGGCAGGAACCCACCTCACGCGCCACGTCTGTAAGCGTCACATTTTGGCGCAGATAGTAGGCTTCCGTTACCATCAGATGCTCTATCTTCGCGCCGAGTTCCTTGTTTTCCGCCGGTGCATCGGGTGGTGTCTCCTCGGGATTGTCGGTCAGGAACTGCTCGACGCGGAATGAACGCTTGCTCCCGATGTAGCCCAGGACAAAGAGCAGGACTGCCATCGGGACGAGGGCAAAGGGGATCATACCGTGGTTCGTGATGACATATTTCCTGCCGAGAATGTTAAGGACGAAGGAGACGATAGCGGTCAGCAGCACCGCCACGAGCAGAATGCGGATGGGCAGCACGCTCTTGTCCTCTGTCTCGGCATAGAGCTCGGACAGCTTGCGGTCGAAGGCACGCAGGCGGCGGTAGCCGAAGATGACTACGCTCAACACCTGCAAGGCGTTAAGTACCTGACGCACAGAATCGGTCGTCTCGTTGTTCCAGCAGAGGATGGCAAGCGCCACCAAGAGGCCTGGGGCCAGCACCTGCACCGTCAGTCGCGGTGATGCGGGTTGGGCGGTCAGCCGGCAAATGTAGAGAAAGTAGATGGGATAGACGGAGAGGGAGCAGGCAGCCCATAAGCTTTCGAGCGGCGTAGGCAGTCCCGTCTCTGCATAAAGATGGAATAATAAGGCGTGACAAAGATAAAGCACAGAGCAGACGGCAAAGAAGACGGTCAACACCTTCTTGGCTGCGTCGGCACGACGGTGCTCTGCTGCGAACCGCACGAACCAATATAAGCAGACCAGCAGCGGCAAAACAGCTAAAACAAACTCACCTTTGAACTCCATCTCTTTACACCCAAAATGGCAATTTATTCATGCAAAGATACTATTTTTAATGGTTCCGACGCTCTTCTCGGCACAAGAAAAATGCCGATGAAATGGGGATTTGTACGTTTTGCGTGTCTTTTTGTACGAAATGATAGTACGAAACTACCCTTTCCTACGCGCGCACATCATTTATATTTCGTACCTTTACGCCCGAATTGACGTATAAACTATTAACCAAATTCAAATATCTTTATTATGAAACACAAACTACTTCTTTCCCTGCTTGCGCTGTTCTGTCTGACCGGCAGCAATGTGTGGGCGCAAACAACATTTGTTCAGGGCAACCTGAAGTACACGGTCACTAGTTCAAGCACCGTTTCTGTTGCTAAAGATGGTATCCATCAGCTTTCTGGAGCCTTGACGATTCCATCGACAGTAACGTATAGCGGGAAGACCTACACCGTGACCTCCATCCCTGGCTATGCTTTCGAGAACCTGCCCATTACCAGTGTCAGCATCCCCGGCACGGTGACGAGCCTCGCCGACAGAGCTTTTGGCGACTGCCACAGCCTGGGGAAGATCACCTTCGAGGAGAGCACACAGCCGCTTACACTTGTTTACGGCTACTACGGCTCCTTCCAATACTGCGATGCCGACAAGCAAGTCATTGTCAAACGTAATCTGATTCCTTCCGAGAATGGCTGTCCTTTCTATGAAAATGTCACCAGCGCAGTGGTCGGCGGCAAGGCAACGACTGTTACCAACTCTTTGTTCTATGGTCAGAGGAAGATGACCAGCATCAGCATCGGCAACAGCGTAACCAGCATTGGAAACCACGCATTTGCTGGTTGCGGCGACGAGAGCGGCGAGGTTGAAATGACGCTTACCTTAAGCGAAAACATCACCACTATCGGCGAAAAAGCCTTCTTCAACTGCCCGGCATTGAAGTCTCTCAGCCTTCCCTCCCCGCTGAAGCTTATCGGAGGCGAGGCTTTCTCTTACGCAAGCATCGCCAACCTTGTTATTCCCGAATCGGTTGACAGCATCGGAGAATCAGCATTCGAGAATTGCAAAAAGCTGACCAGCATCCGCATCGAGGACAGCGACAAACCACTGAGGATGAGGGAAGGATACTACCGCCCATTCCACTACTGCGACGCCCCCAAGACCGTCTATCTCGGTCGTAACCTGATACTTACCGAGAATAGCACTCCCTTTGAAACCTCCATCACCAATGTAGAGATTGGTGATAAAGTGACGGTTATCAATCCACGCATGTTCGCTGATAACACCTTATTGACAAGCGTCACCATTGGCAAGGGCGTGAAGTCCATTGAATACTCCGCTTTCTACAATTGCGGCAACTACGAGACGGTAAGCGAACTGACAGTCTCGCTGGGCGAGAACACAACCAGAATCGGCGAGGACGCTTTCCGCTACTGTACGAAGCTGAAGTCCATCGCCCTGCCCGCTTCGGTGAAGACCATCGAAGGCAGTGCTTTCTCTAATACAGGTCTTACCGACATCACCATCCCCGCTACTGTTGACAGCCTCGGGCAAAGAGCATTCGGAGAATGTGGCAACCTGACCAACATCCGCATCGAGAATAAAGCCGCTGCGTTGAAACTCTGGAACGGCTACTATGGCACCTTCGCATACAGCAATGCCGATAAGACTGTCTATGTAGGTCGCGACCTGCAGCTCAACGACAATACCACCGTCTTTGGCAACCCCACCAGCGTTACCTTCGGCGACAATGTCACCACCATCAATCCCTACATGTTCTATGATAACGGCAAGCTGGCAAGCGTCACCATCGGCAAGGGCGTAAAGACTATCGGAATCCAAGCTTTCTATAATTGCGGCAACGACGAAAGCGTAAGCGACCTGGCAGTCACGATGGGCGAGAATATAACCCAAATCAGCGAGAACGCCTTCTACTACTGTAAGAAGCTGAAGTCCATCACCCTGCCTTCTTCGGTGAAGATCATCGAAGGCAGTGCTTTCTCTAACACAGGCCTTACTAACATCACTATCCCTGCTTCTGTTGACAGCCTCGGGCAAAGAGCATTCGGAGAATGTGGCAACCTGACCAACATCCGCATCGAGAATAAAGCCGCTGCGTTGAAACTCTGGAACGGCTACTATGGCACCTTCGCATTCAGCGATGCAGGAAAGACCGTCTATGTAGGCCGCGACCTGCAGCTCAACGACAATACCACCGTCTTCGGCAACCCCACCAGCGCTGTCTTTGGCAACTATGTTACCAACATCAATCCCCGCATGTTCAATGATAACAGCACGCTGGCAAGCGTCACCATCGGCAAGGGTGTGAAGACCATCAGCTACGAAGCTTTCCGTAATTGCGGCAACGACGAAAACGTAAGCAAACTGACAGTCACGATGGGCGAGAACATAACCCAAATCGCCAATGATGCTTTCTACTATTGTAAGAAGCTGACATCCGTCACCCTGCCCTCTTCGCTGAAGCTCATCGAAGGCAATGCTTTCTCTAACACAGGCCTTACTAGCATCACTATCCCTGCTTCTGTTGACAGCCTCGGGACAAGAGCATTCGGTGAATGTGGCAACCTGACCAGCATCCGCATCGAGGACAACGCCACTCCGCTGAAACTGTGGAACGGCTACTACGGCACCTTCGCTTACACTGATGCCGAGAAGACCGTATATGTAGGCCGCGACCTGCAATATGAAGAGCAAGGCAGCAGCCCCTTCTCCAACATTACCAGCGCAACCATCGGCCCGAAGGTGACTTCGCTGAACCCGAATGAACTGAGGAGCGACATACTGATGTCTGTGCAAGTGCCTTGGCAGACGCCTATCGACATCGAAGAAAACGTATTTAGCGAAATCACCTATCAGAGCGGCAAGCTCCTCATTCCTGGCGGCACAAAGGCTAAGTATGCTGCTGCGACCGGCTGGAAGAATTTCTTCACCGTTGAGACTTGGTCTTTGCTCGTCACGCTGAAAGCTTCTGCCCACGGCACCATCAGCACGCCGTACGGTAGCGCATCCAACGGCAACACCGTCCAGTACAACCAGCCGAAGGACGAGCCTATCGTCTATACGCTGACCGCCGACAACGGCTACAGGCTGAGCAAGCTGACCGACAACGGCACGGCTGTCAGCCCGCTGCCCGCTCTCGGCACAGCACAGAGCCGCGAAATCGGCAGCACAGAGGAAAGCGTGACACTCTCCGCCACCTTCGTTCCCGTGAACTACACCATCACATACGACCTGGCAGGCGGCACAATGCCCAGCGGCGTTACCAACCCCGCTACCTACAACATCGAGACGGCTACCTTCACGCTTAACAACCCGACACGCAACTACTACGACTTCGCAGGCTGGACAGGTACAGACCTCAGCGCAGCCACGAAGACCGTCACTATCGCCAAGGGCAGCACAGGCAACCGCTCATACACGGCAACATGGACACCGAAGACCTACACCGTGACCATCAGCGGCGCAGGCGTGACAGCAAGCAACTACGCGCCCAAGTACGGCGAGAGCGTCGTAATCACCATCGACGAAGACCCAGACCGCACGCTTGTCAGCTTGACAGTCAATGGCACAGACGTGACCGCACAGGTCGTTAACGGCAAGTACACCATCACCAACGTCAGCAGCGACATTGAGATTGTAGCTACCTTCCGCTCCACGAAGGAGTTCATCACCCTGACCGAAGGATACGCAGTCTTCAGCTGCCCACAAGACCTCGACTTCTCAGAAAGCAACCTCTGCGCATACATCGTATCGGGTGTCAACAAGAACACGCATCAGGTTCTTATGACACGCGTGTTTGACGTACCAGCTGGCACAGGCTTGTACCTCATCGGCACTCCCGGCCAAACCTACAAGATTCCTTATAGCGAATCATATTCCATCTACAAGAACTTCCTCGTTGCAAATCTGACGAAGGGCACCGTCGATGCCACCACCGGCAGCTACACGAACTACGCCTTCGGAACAGAGGGTGGAGAACCGGGCTTCTATCCCATCAACGGCAGCACAACTCTCCAGGCACAGACTGCCTACCTGCAACTGCCCACCAGCTTCGTGGAGGCCGGCGTGAAGATGAGCATCATCCTTGAGGAAGACCTCATCGACGGCATTGAAGACTTCTACATGGACAACGATGCAGACGCTGCCATCTACGACCTCGCAGGTCGCCGCCTGCAGAAGATGCAGAAAGGCATCAACATCGTAAACGGCAAGAAGGTTCTGAAGTAATAAAAGCACCCACTAATTCTTCCCCTTAAGGGGAGAATACTATAGAAACAAATCGCCCCAGGCATTCATGCTTGGGGCGATTTTCTGTTCAACCAATCTTGCCCATTAAGCCCATAAGACAAAAAAGCCCCTCTCGCTGAAGAGAGGGGCTATGTAGTAAGGCTATTTATTCAGCCTCTGGAGCTGCGCCTTCTTCAGGACGGGGACGATGTTCCCAGCGCTCACCGCGCTCGGGACGCTCTCTGCGTTCTGGACGTTCGCCACGCTCGGGACGGGGACGGCGCTCACCGCGCTCGGGGCGGGGACGGCGTTCGCGCTCACGCTCTACATAGCCTTCGGGCTTTTCGAGCAGTACGCGGCGGCTTAGCTTGAACTTGCCGGTCTTGGGGTCAATCTCCAAGAGCTTCACTTGCAACTTGTCGCCTTCCTTGATGCCTGCCTCTTCGACGGTCTCAAGGCGCTTCCAGTCAATCTCGCTGATGTGGAGCAAGCCGTCCTTACCGGGCATGAACTCTACGAAACAGCCGTAAGGCATGATGCTGCGAACGGTGCCTTCATAGACCTCGCCAATCTCAGGAACGGCAACGATGGCCTTAATCTTGGCAATGGCAGCGTCGATGCTCTCCTTGTTGGGGCCGCTCACCTGAATCTTGCCAACGCCGTCCTCTTCGTCGAGGGCGATGGTGGTGCCGGTCTCTTCCTGCATGCCCTGGATAATCTTTCCGCCCGGGCCAATGACGGCACCGATGAATTCCTTCGGGATGATTATCTGTTCGATGCGAGGAACGTGAGGCTTCAGCTCTGGACGCGGCTTGTCGAGTGTCTTCATCATCTCTGCGAGGATGTGTTCGCGGCCAGCCTTTGCCTGCATGAGTGCCTTTTCGAGAATCTCGTAGCTGAGGCCGTCGCACTTGATATCCATCTGGGTTGCGGTGAGGCCATTCGGGGTGCCTGTGGTCTTGAAGTCCATGTCGCCGAGGTGGTCTTCGTCGCCGAGGATGTCAGAGAGCACGGCGTACTTGTCCTCGCCTGGGTTCTTGATGAGTCCCATAGCGATGCCGCTCACGGGAGCCTTAATGGGCACACCGGCATCCATGAGTGCCAAACAACCTGCACAGGTGCTGGCCATCGAGCTGGAACCGTTGCTCTCCAGAATGTCACTAACGACTCGGATTGTATAGGGGAAGTCTTCGGGCAGCTGACCCTTCAGGCCGCGCCAAGCCAGATGGCCGTGACCAATCTCGCGACGGCCTACGCCACGCTGAGCCTTTGCCTCGCCTGTCGAGAAGGGCGGGAAGTTGTAGTGCAGCAGGAACTTCTGGTACTCGCGAACAAGCACATCGTCGATGAGCTTCTCGTCGAGCTTCGTTCCAAGCGTACAGGTAGCGAGAGACTGAGTCTCACCACGAGTGAAGATGGCACTTCCGTGAGGTCCGGGCAGAGGACTAACCTCGCACCAAATGGGACGGATATCGGTGGTCTTGCGACCGTCGAGACGGATGCCTTCGTCCAGGATGCAGCGGCGCATAGCGTCCTTCTCTACATCGTGGTAGTAACGGTCAATAAGGGTATTCTTCTCTTCCAGCTCTTCTGCAGCCATATCTGCGTGAGCCTCGGCATAAGCGGCCTTGAAATCCTCGCGGATAGCCTCGAAAGCCTCTGCGCGAGCATGCTTCTCGAGGCCCTGCTTGGTTACGTCGTAAGCCTTCTGATAGCAAGCCTGCTTGACTTGTTCGCGGAGTTCGTCGTCGTTCACTTCGTGGCAGTATTCGCGCTTCACGTCCTTGCCAAGCTCCTTCTCCAGTTCTTTCTGGAGGCGGCACATGGGCTTGATGGCCTCGTGAGCGGCCTTGAGGGCAGCAAGAAGGTCAGTCTCCTGAACTTCCTTCATTTCGCCTTCCACCATCATGATGTTCTCCTCGGTGGCACCGACCATGAGGTCCATGTCGGCTTCCTTGAGCTGCTGGAAGGTGGGATTGATAACGAACTCGCCACCAATGCGTGCTACGCGAACCTCGGAGATAGGCCCTTCGAAGGGAATATCGCTGCAAGCCAGAGCTGCAGAAGCGGCAAAGCCAGCCAGAGCATCGGGCATGTCCACACCATCGGCAGAGAAGAGGATTACATTCACATAAACTTCAGCATGGTAGTTGCTGGGGAAAAGGGGACGCAGGGCGCGGTCCACGAGACGGCAAGTCAGAATCTCGTCGTCATTTGCCTTACCCTCACGCTTCGTAAAGCCGCCGGGGAAACGTCCGGCTGCAAAATACTTCTCTCTGTACTCTACCTGTAAAGGCATGAAATCTGTACCGGGAACGGCATCTTTGGCTGCGCAAACAGTGGCCAGGAGCATTGTGTTGTTCATACGAAGCATAACGGCTCCATCGGCTTGCTTGGCAAGTTTCCCGGTCTCGATGCTGATGGTTCTTCCATCAGGCAACTCGACTGTCTTTGTAATTACGTTCATCTTGTTTTGGTTAACTTATTGTTTCTGTTACGTCACATATATGATATAAAATCGCGCAAAGGTACGAAAAATAGTTCATAGTTCATAGTTCATAATTCATAATTTTTCGTTTTGTTGCGGTTTTGAGACATAAAGGACGGTTTTGGAAGGTTCGTTCCTCAAGAGAAAGAGCAACTTACCCTGTAAAGCAAGGGCTTAAGGTTAAGCAAAACAGACAGCCCGAGGCAATGCCCCAGGCTGTCGTGTTTGTTAACGGCAAGTGCCGATTTACTTCACAAGATATTTCTTTCCATTTTGGATGTAGAGTCCGGGCTGCGTGGGACGGTTGCCAAGCTTGCGGCCGCTCAGGTCGAACCACGACGAATCATTCTTCATTCTTAATTCTTCATTCTTAATTTCCTTGATGTCGTCGGGTATCTCGGCATCTTCCACGATGAAGCGGAACCATTCGTTCCAGGGATAGACGTTCCAAGCAGGTACGCAGCCCTCGGGAACGTGCAGCGTAGCATAGCCTTCTCCGTCGTCGCCCTCACCAATGCGGTAGAAGGCATCGTTGTTATACAGGTTCTCATCCTCTTCGCCGTATGCATCGGTGAGACGCAAAGGCTGGTAGCTGGGAATATATACATCCGTCAGGTAGTCGCAACGTGCACAGGCATTGTAGCCAATCTGGGTTACCGTCCAGGGGATGTACAAAGCGGTGATGTTGCGCTCGTAGAAGGAGTAGGCGCCGATGCGGACAACCTCGAAGCCCTCTGGCTCCTCGGGTCAGCCGCGAAGGCAATAGGTTCGTCGAGATATTCTGTTTTCAACAGGTAGGCAAAGAAGTCGTTTGCAAGCTGCAGGCGTTGAGGAGCCTTTTCGCACTTGGCATACTGCTCGGCATAACGGGGAATCTGCTCCTCCCAATCCGATTGCGCAAAGAGGGGCAAGGCAAACAATTTGGATGACGCAATCCTCCAATTCACGAGGTTAATTCGAAAAAGCCTCGAATTATTTGGCGATTAATTCTCTTATTCGTACCTTTGCACAATATTCAAAATAGAGATGATGAAAAAGGTACTGTTTTTGTTAGCGCTAACCCTGCTTTGCCAGTGCAGGCAAAGGGAAACATTCTGCATCGAAGGCAACATCACAGGTGCTGTCGACACGGTGCTCTACCTGGAACACCTGTCGCTGGGCGAGGGCGCTGTTGCCATCGACAGCATCCGACTGAAGGAGGACGGAACATTCCGCTTCGCGAAGGAAGCCGTCGGCAATCCCGAGTTCTACCGCCTCCGCATAGGTGGGCGGGGTATCAACCTCGGCATCGACAGCACAGAAACGGTAAAGGTGACGGCAAGCCTGGACAGCATGTCGTTCGGCTACAAGGTCGAGGGCAGCGGCACTTGCGACACCATCCGCCTGCTCTGCCTCAAACTGGCTGACCTGGAACGGAAAGCAAGACGCATCTCTGCCGACCGCAACTTCACCATCCAAGAAAGAGACAGCATGATAAACCGCCTCGTGGAACAATACAAGACAGAAGTCAAACTCGCTTACATACAGAACCGCTACGGCACGGCCTACAGCTACTACGCCTGCTTCCAGACGCTCGGCACACAGCTCATCTTCGACCCGATGCGCAACAAGAGCGACCTAACGTGGATGCAAGCCGTAGCCAATGCGTGGAACGAGAAGTTCCCGGGATGCCAGCGCACAGAAAACCTCTGCAACATCATACAGGAATGTCGCCGCCACCAGGCAAAGCCGCACGAAATCGTGCTCGACATCGACGGCGACAAGGTGCGCGAGCTGGGCATCATCGACATGACCTTCCCCGACATCAACGGACAGGAAAGGACACTGAGCAGCCTGCGCGGAAAGGTCGTCCTGCTTGACTTCACCGCCTTCTCTATGGACGGCAGCACAGAACGTACCCTGTTGCTGCGCGAACTCTACAATAAATATCACGACCAAGGACTGGAGATATACCAGGTGAGCCTCGACCCAAGCATACACTTGTGGAAGCAGCGTTGCGAGGCATTGCCCTGGGTCAGCGTCTATTGCGAAGAGGGATTGGAGAGCGACATGCTGCAACTCTACAACGTGCAGCACCTGCCCTGCTACTTCCTGATAGACCGTAACTGCGACCTTCAGGCACGGCAGGAAGACATCACGGACCTGGAGCAAGCAATAGAGAAACTCTTATAAGCTTAAGGTATAATCCTTTCGCACCGCGATTCGCCGGTGTTGATGTCTGTGCCGTAGATGTCCACGTACTCGCACCTGATGCACATGGGCGGCTTCATCTGGGCATACATTCTCTCAAGAATCATCTCGTGGTCGTGCAGCTTGACAATGCCCACCCATTTGCCTTTGCGCTTGCAGATGCGTATGCTCAAATCTTTGTAAGCAGTCAAATGAACGAGTGCCTCATCCTCTTTCGCATTGATGACCTTCACGCCGAACGCCATCTTGCGGTCCAGGAAGGTCAGCTCCTCTATCTTGTAGTCAAACCCTTTTACCCTGAAGCCTCCGCCCACGACCCAGTACACCTTAAGCGGTGCCTTTTTACATAGAGAGCCACCCTGAAGGTTGATGTCGTAGCAGACCATGTTGCGGTTCGTGTTGCGCTCAAACACAAAAACATGATCCTTGAACGGCGCATCTATTTCTGCCCAAGTGGCAAGGCAGGAAAAAGTGCACAGCAACGCACAGAGTATAAAACGTCTCATCGGCAGCATGTTTTTCTGGTTTTAGAAGGAGAAGGTTAGATTGAAGCGGATGCCGTTTCTCTTGGTTCCGCCATGGATATAGTTGAGACGGCGCACATAGTCGACGCCGAAGAGCTTGAAGATGTTGCGGATGCCGCAGGCAAACTCCATATAGGGCGTGTGGGAATCCATAATATAGGATCCCTCTGGCAACATGTAGAGCATTCCGTCTGTCGGGTTTAGGTAAGGATTGTTCTTGTTGGTAAGCATACCCCAACAGCCCTTGAAGGCAACATACTCGCGCAACTTGAGCTTCTTGAAGAGTGGAATGCGGTTGAATATCTTGCCGTTCATGTTCCACTCCACCGACCAATAGACACGACGGTCCATGAATAGCTCCATATTGTGGAGCATGTTGAAAGTGCCTTCCTGCTCGACGTAAGAGATGCACAGAGGCGGTGTGAGGAGGAACAGGAAAGGAACCTTGTTCCATTGTGCCGATGCCGTAAGGCGGAAATCCATACGACCCCAACTGCCCAGCCACTGACGCTTGTAGATGACGATGTCGGACTGGTTCGTATTGTACTGTCCGCCAAGGAAGCCCTTGAAACCGATTGTGTGACGGATGATAAAGTCCGGACGGTCTTTGTTGAGAGGCCAGCGGTCCTGCTTAGTGATGATATAAGTCTGCCCAGGACAGAAGCGAAGCGAAGTGCTCCATTCGGTTGTGCGCAACTTTCTATCCTCTAATCCTGTATTGACATGTATGAAATGCAAGTCGCCAGCCACTTCGTTGCTCTCCACCTTGAATGCGGTGTTGAAGTTCAGGCCGTAGTCGGTCTCCCAAGTGAAGGAGAGACGCTGCATATTGGTCTTGTAGAGCATATTCACCTTCTCGGTCTTGAAACTGACGAAGAGGTTGTCCTTGCTGTTCTGGAGGAACTTGTCGGCAGCAGACGTGACATCGTATGTGCTCTCGAAAGTAATCTTCCTCATCGGGAACTCGTAGGGAGAATACTTCTTCTTGTTGAAGCAGTAGTCCGCCACAATCCCATAGTAGTTGCCGTTCGACTTGAAGCCGTGCGTATAGTATCCGTCCAGGAACACATGCTTGTTGAAGGCGCCGGTGGTCTTGCCGCCGATACGCGCACGGAAGCCGTCGTTGAAGTTGGAGGAGAACATGCTGGTGACAGGACCGATGTCGAACTTGCTGGGCTTACCAGGCTTGGAGGTCTCAATATAGTTCTCGAAGAGTGTCTTGACAATAAACAGAGGGATGCGCATTGCCTTAGACTTTGACATCGCCGTCATGAAGTCACCCAGTCCGTCTTCCTTTTCGGAGAGTTGGACAGCACGGTACTGGTTCCAGAACTCCTCGTCCTGGTTGCGCGAGTCGGCCATGTGTATGACTTTTGCCTTGTTGCGGAAGAGGTTCTTCTGAAGCGGCTCGAAGTCATAGTCGGAAAGGCGCGTGTTGCGCACCACAAGCAACCGCTTTGCCAGAAGCGTCATCTCCGCCCACATGTCGTCGGTGGTCAGCACCCATTCCTCGTTGGGCAGTTTGGTATAGACCTGGTCGACATGCAGTGAGCTGACGAAGTTGACGTCGCTCTTAGGCGGAATGCTAAGGTGGCACTTCTTGACGTGCAGCGTCGAGTCCTTCAGAATGTAGATGTCACCGTTGAAACCGATGTCCTGCGGGTTGTTGGGGGTGAACTGCAGATGGAAGCAGGAGTCGCGCTCTACAAGCACGGTATCGACGATGTAGTATCTGTAGAAAGCCGTCGCGCCCGTCCCGATGGGGCTAAGGAAGGGGAGCTTGAGCAGCCTGACGTAGTTGTCGTAGATGTCCACGTCCTGGAAGACTTCTTTGAGCGTCGTGTTGACAATGTCGCCGGTAGCGATGAGCTGGTTCAGTCCGGAACTCTGCTCACCCGTTATGATGTCCTTCTCCGACCTCGGCTCTTTGCGGTAAACATGCTTCGTGACGGTCTCGTCGAGAGAGATGGGCACCACCATCTTGCCGTTATACGGGCTTTTCTCTGCCTGCATCGTCCACTTCACCTTGCCTTTGGCAATATCAAGGCTGTCCACATCCTTGACCTTGTAGTCGTTCAGTGCCATGGACAACTTCTGGTATTTCGTGTATTGAAAGAAGTCATGGTTTTCGAGCTTGGTTCCCTTCTTGGCCTCAATCACACGCTTCATGAGTTCCACGGCAGGGTTGTCCTTGCGGACATAGCGTTTCCTCTCCGCCTTGACGACAACCTCGCCCAACTGCTTCGTGTCGGGCTTGAGCTTGATGGTAAGGCGGCTGGGCGTGGCCTTGGTGATGTTCACCTTCTCCTCCTTGTAGCCCATGCAGGAGAAGGAAAGCGTAGCGCCGTTGATACGCGTGATGGTGAACTTGCCATCCAAATCCGCTATTGTTGAAACCTTGCGCTCCTTGTAAGTCACGCCAGCCAAAGAAAGGCTGTCGCCGGTGGATGCATCAAGGATGACACCGGTGATTTTCTGTCCCAAAGCATTCACAGCGAATGCCAAAAGCAAAGCAATGGTTGCAAAGAGTTTTCTTCTCATATTCTTCAGATGTCAAAGTATTAAAGCGTTGGCCTTTTAATCCTTTAACTCTTCAACTTTTCATTTTTTAATTTTTCACCTTTTATGGTGTTATCCTGCTGCACGTCTCGAAAGCTGTCATGGTGACACCCTCGATGCCGGGCAGGATGATGCTCTGCCCCGTGAGCAGCAGGTTCGGCAGCGGCGTGCCTACAGAATGGAAGCTGAGCATCGGTGTGCGGCAGTCCTTGCGCATTCCGAAGGCTCCTCCCTCGGGGCTTCCCAGATAGTCGCGGTAGGTGAGCGGTGTGCTGGTATAGCACTGTTCCACCATGCCACGCAGTCCGGGGATGTATTGTTCTGCCAGTGCGATGCACTGTTCTGTCTTTTGTCGGCAGAGTGCCTTGTAGCCGTCGCCACGGCGACCGACCTTTGTGTCTGCCCATGCTTTGCACTCTTCCCACGGCATGGGTGTGAGGAGGTCTATCTGTCGGAGCGTGTCTGTCTCGTCCTCCGGAGTCCTTGCGCTAATCATGACACCTTTCACAGGGTTGTTCTCCTCGGCCATCGTCCAGACGTTCGGCTCGTCATAGACGAAGACGTTGTAGGCGAAGTAGCGCAATGCGCCGGGTTTGATGGCAAGTTGCACCGTGAACATGCCGTTGGTGTTCTCTGCCGCTTCCATCCGTCTGCGGAAAGCCTTGCGTACCGAAGGACATTCTTCCAGCATTTGGCAGAGCACGGCGGGATGGATATCGGAGATGAACCACTCCGCCTCGTAGCTTTGCCCGTCGGCACAGGCGGCGCTTGTAATGCGACCGTCTGTTTCTGTCAGACGAACCACCTTGCTGTCTGTCCGCACTTCGCCGCCTGCCTCTTGGATTGTACTGATGAGCTTGTTCACCAGCAGGTTGCCATCCCCCTTGAGCCGCCAACTGCTCTCAATGTAGCTGGCGCAGGTGTGGGCGAAGTTGAAGAGCGGAAGTGACTCGCGCCGGAGTTCCGTCTTCATGGCAGCAGCGCTGACCACATTCAGCAGCAGCTCGTCGGAGAATGTCTGGCGCAGGTAGTCGTAGGCACTGACTTCCATGTCGGCAGCCGTGATGTGCTGCAAACGCCAGACGTAGCTTTGGAGTGCCTCGCGCTGATGCGGGAAGTCCTTTGCCAGTCCCTCTGCGAATGCCTCATAGCCCTGATGGAAGGTGAAGTGCCGACCGCCGATGATGATGTGGTCGAACTCCTCGTCCATTCTCTCCCACGGGAGGTCGAGCAGTCCGAGCTGTGCGAATGCTTTGTGCACCGCCTGCCCAGGAGCCAGCCCTCCCACATAGTGCAGTCCTGTATCGTAGCGCAGTCCGCCTCTGCGGAAACTTTGCATGCAGCCGCCCGGTTGATTGGACCTTTCAAGCACAAGCACTTTAAGCCCTCGCTTGGCGAGTAGTGCTCCGCACTCGAGTCCACCCAGTCCGCTGCCGATAATCAGGACATCATAGTTCATAGTCCATAGTTCATAGTTCATAGTCCATAGTTGTGGGACGTTAGGGCGTAGCCTAACTATGAACTATGGACTATGAACTCTTAACTACTTCTGGTGCTGCTCGATGTAGTCGTAGAGCTGGGCGAATGTCTTGATGGTGGGAAGCTCTGCCTTCGAGATGAGCACGCCATACTTTGTCTGTACGATGCCGATGAGGTCCACTAGGCTCAGGCTGTCAAGCTCAAGCGTCTGGTAGATGGGTGCATCGGGAGTGATAGCCGCTTCGTCGATTTCAAACTCTTCTGCCAGTTCGGCGTTAATCTCAGCAATGATTTCTTCTCTTGTCATATTTTCTTGTTTTGATTGGTGAATGTTGCGTTACTATACATTATATATTAATATATTATTAGATATTCTTCACGATAATGGTGGAGTTGGTGCCGCCGAAGCCGAAGCTGTTGGAGAGGAACATGTCGAAGCCTGTCTCCTTTGTTTCGGGCAGGACGTTGATGCAGGCCGTCTCTTCGTCGGGCTTTTCGAAATTGATGTTGCCGGCGATGAAGCCGTTCTTCATCATCAGTGTCGAGTAGATGATTTCGCTGGCTCCTGCCATCCACATCTCGTGACCTGTCTGGCTCTTTGTAGAGGTGACGGGCACTGTGCGTTCGCCGAAGAGCTGCGCTATGGCCTGTGCTTCGCGGCGGTCGCCGATGACGGTGCTGGTGGCGTGGGCGTTGATGTAGCCAATCTGCTTGGGGTTGATGCCGCCGTTACGGAGGCAGAGTTCGAGGGAACGTGCCGGGCCTGCCACGTTGGGTGTAGAGATGTGGTCGCCGTTGCCGGAGAAGCCCCAGCTTACTATCTCTGCGATGATGTTGGCTCCGCGCTTGACGGCGTGCTCGTAGCTCTCCAGGATGACGGTTGCGCCGCCGCCGCTGGGCACGAGTCCGTCGCGGCTGGCGTCGAAGGGGCGGCTTGCCTTTTCGGGTTCGTCTTCACGGATGGAGAAGGCCTGGATGCCGTCGAAGGAAGCGATGCCGTACATGTTGTTCTCCTCTGCGCCGCCGCAGACCACGCACTCCTGCAAGCCCTGCTGAATGAGCAATGCGCCGAGTCCGATGCTTTGCGAACCGGATGCGCAGGCTGCCGAAGCCGTGAGGTTGATGCCACGCAGCTTGAAGAGACAAGCGAGGTTCATCGTGATGTTGGAGTTCATGCTCTGGAAGATGGCGCCGCTGCCGCAGGCCACTGTGCTGTTTGCCTGGCGGAACTTGTCGAGGCTCTGCATCGTTGCCTCTGCCACGGAGTCGTTGCCGTAGATGATGCCCACTTCGTGTGTATTGAGATAGTCTTCGTCGATGCCGGCGTGGTCGAGTGCCTGCTTGGTGGCGATGTAGCCGTACATGGCCTCTTCGGGCATGAAGTTACGGAGGTTGCGGGGAACGTAGGGCTTGAGATCCACTTTGGGCACATTGCCGACGAGCGCTGAGCGGAAGCCGGCGTCCTTGCGTTCCTGGCTGAAGATAATGCCACTTTTGCCCTGATAGAGTGCGTCGCGCACTTCGTCGAGACTTGTACCGATGCAGGACCAGATGCCCATGCCTGTTATCACTACTCTGTTCATTTATTTCACTATTTTACTATTCAAGATTATACAATTCATTTGTCCTATTGTCCAGTTACTTAATTGCCTTGCTGAAGCACCTGCGGCGCTTGCAGACGGTGTGATTGAACACTTTCCATTGTGTGAGTACCTTCATGTTGTCCTCGAGCATAGGCCCTGTCTCTGCATAGCGGAACCCCTTCTCGTTGAAGAGGGGGATGAGGTCGGCAAAGAGCAGGGCGTTGATGCCCAGTGCCTGCCATTCGGGATGGACGGCGATGAGCAGCAGCTCGACTTCCTCCTCGTGCTTGAACTTGAGGGCGCGGAGCATGTGAAACCACCCGAAGGGAAACAGCCGTCCGCCTGACTTCTGCAGTGCCCTTGAGAGGTTGGGCATGGTGATGCTGCAAGCGATAAGGTTGCCTTCGCTGTCCTCCACCATCGGCAACATCTTGAGGTCAAGCATCGGGACGTATTCGGCAACGAAGGCGTCTGCCTCTTCATCGGTGTGCGGTGTGTAGCCGAAGAGCTGACTGTAGGCTTCGTTGAGCAGACGGAATATCTTGCGTCCGTAGCCGCCATTGAAGACTTCATCGTGCGTCAGCTTCTTCACCTTCAATCCATACATGTCCTTCACCAGCCCGTCCACGCGGGCAAAGCGCTCCGGCACTTCGGCAGGGACCTCCACCTTGACCTGCACCCAGTCCACCTCCTTGCCATAGCCGTGCCGCATCATGTGCTCGGGATAGTAGGGAGGGTTATAGATGGTAATCTGGGAGCCCATTTTGTCGAAGTCCTCGACGAGCATTCCCTCCTTGTCGAAGTCGGAGATGCCGAGCGGTCCCTGTATGGAGCCCATACCCTTCTGGCGCCCCCATTCCTCGACGGCCTTCAGCAGGGCGCGGGAGACGTCATCGTCATCGACAAACTCTATCCAGCCGAAGCGCACGCAGCTGCCCTTCCATATCTGGTTGGCCTTATGGTTGATGATGCCGACGACGCGACCGACCGGCTCCCCCTCCTCGCTGTAGGCGACAAAGGGGACCACGTCGCAGTGCGCCAATCCCGGATTATGCTTAGGATTGAACCATTTGCGCACGTCTGACTCCCAGTCCGGCACATAGTTCGGATTGCCCCGGTATATCTTTCGGGGAAGCGCCAGGAAGTCGTTCATCTGACGCTTGGTTCGGACTGTCTCTACGGTGCACTTCATGCCAATCTCACTTGCTTTTTCGCGTGTATGTGCGCGCATGGTGCGCACTATTCGGCTGCAAAGATACAAAATTTTACCCGAAATCACATTAATAACGACATGAATTTTGCTTAATTATTATCTTTTTGACGAATTGATAAGCCTTTTGGGTGAATGCGAAACGGCAAAAGGGACAAAAGTACGCTTTTCGCCATAAGAATAAGTACACGTTCTTATGGCAATAAGTACACGTTCTTATGAGGATAAGTACACGGACTTTTGGCAATAAGAACACGGACTTTTGGAAGGGGGACGCAGAGCCTGGATTATTGGGGCTTCCGCATCCTGCGGTTTGCCCCATGCAGAAAGAGACGGAAGCCTGCTGCTGGAGTTGTTTCCTGCGGCAGGCTTCCGCCTCTTTTGTATCCGATGGGAAGCAGGGTCAGCCCTGCTCCTCTGCCATCTGCTCGTCGACTGCCTTTATCTTCTGTGCCAGAAGGTTCAGTTCGTCGCGGAGCTTTTCGACCTTCTTGTTCATGGCTTCGACCAGAGAATTGCCCTTCTTGCTGCCCGCATTGAGGAAGCCGATGTTGTTCTCGTAGGTCTTGATTTCCGTCACCATGCGCTCATAGGCACGCTGCATGCGCTCACGCTCGTTAGCCAGCGAACCGCCGGCGCTCTCCACCCTCTGCTGCAGGTTTTGGCGGAAATTGTTGAGGCGGCGCTTTGCCTGGCTGATTCCGTATGCGTCATAAATCTTGTCGCAAAGGGCGCGGTACTCCTTGTAGAGGGTTTCCTTGTCGCGGAAGGGAACGTGTCCCACTTCGCTCCACTTTTGCTGGAGTTCCTTGACCTGGGCGATGACACCCTCGCCCTCTGTCTCCGCCAGTTCCTTGAGCTGCTGGATGATGCCGAGCTTCTGCTCCTTGTTGGCTTTCTCTTCGTTGCGGACATCGGCAGTGGCTGCCTGACGCGCCTCGAAGAAGTGGTCGCAAGCGGCGGTGAAGCGCTTCCAGAGGTCCTCGCTGTACTTGCGGGGCACGGTGCCGATTTCCTTCCACTGCTTCTGCAGGTTGATGAGGATGTCGCCTGTGGAGCGCCATTCGGTGCTCTCCATGAGCGACTCGGCCTTCTCAACCAGCGCTTTCTTCTTGGCGAGATTGGTGCCCAGCTCCTCTTTGAGGTCGCGGAAGAAGGCGGTCTTCTTCTCGAAGAAGGCGTCGCACCCTTGACGGAAACGCTCGAAGATGGCTGTGTTCATCTTCTGCGGGGCGAAGCCGATGGTCTTCCATTCCGCCTGAAGCTCCTTGATTTTCTGCGTGACGGCATCCCAGTCGGCAAAGGTCTTAAGCCCGTCTGTCTCGAAGGCTTCGAGCTGTTCGCAGAGCGCCGTCTTCTTTGTCAGGTTCTCTTCTTCGCGGGCTTTGATGGCGTCGAAGAAAGCCTGATGTTTCTTATTGATGACGGTAGAGGCTTCCTTGAACTTTGCCCATACGTCTTCGCGGATTTCCTTGGCGACAGGTCCCGTCTCCTTCCACTCCTGATGGAGCGCCTGCAACTGGTTGAAAGCCTGCAGCACGTCGGGATTCTCGGCAAGGGCCTCTGCCTGCTGGATGAGGCGCATCTTGATTTCAAGGTTCTTCTTGAAATCGTAGTCGCGCAGCTCATGCCCGAGCTTGAGCAGGTCATAGTACTGCTCGACGTAGAGCTGGTAGTTCTTCCAAAGCTCTGTGGCACGCTCGGCCGGCACAGCCTTTATCTCCTTCCACTCGTTCTGGAGAGCCTTGAACTCGTCGAAGTTCTGGTTGGCCTCCTCGGGTGTGGAGGCAAGCTGCTGTATGCGCTCCAGTATCTCGAGCTTGCGCTTGAGGTTGTCCTGCTTCTGCTGCTCCAGGGTTTCCTGAATGGCGGCACGGCGTTCGCGGATGGTCTGCATTGCCTGACGGAAGAGAGGCTCTGCCGCATCCACCTCGGGCATGAACTTGTCCTCCTCGCCTCCGGCTTCGATGAAGGCGTTGAAAGCCTCCTGCACCTCGGCGTTATGGAACTTGTAGAAGAGCTGCTTCAACAGGTTGAGTTCATTCTTGTCGCCTGCCTCGCCGCTGTTGGCGATTTCCTGTGCGCGGGCAACGACCTCATCCTTTGTCTTGAAAGTTTGCTGCACTATCGCCTGTTCGGCTTCTGGCCATGCGGCTTCTGCCTCTAACTCTACGGCTTCTGCCTCTGGCTCTGTCGCTTCTGCCTCAGGCTCTGTTGCTTCTGGCTCTACGGCTTCAGGCGTTTCGCTTTGTTCCGGTGCCGCCGGAGCTTCTACTTGGGGTTCTGTCACTTGTTCAGCAGCAGCCTCAACCGGCTGCTCGGCTGTAATCTCAGAAGACTGCTCAAGGGCAGTGGTCTCTAATTCGTCAGTCATAACAATATATTATTTTATTTGGGGATGCAAAGTAAACAAAAAAAGCCCTAACCTGCAAGGAAAGAGCTTATTTTTTTGTCCGATAGCCAGAAAAATAGATGTTCAATGTTCAATGTTCAATGTTCAATGACGCTAAATCCACGTTTTGCGCTTGAAATACCACATAAAGGCAACAGTGACACCTATCGACAAGAAGAGGGCAAGCGGGAAGCCCCAGGCGGCACTCTCCATGCCGTTCACCAGGTTCATGCCGAAGAGACTGGCAATGAGCGTGGGGAACATGAGGATAATGCTGATGCTGGTGAGCATCTTCATGACCGAGCTCATGTTGTTGTTGATGATGTTGGCGTAGGTGTCCATCGTGCTGTCGAGGATGTTGGTGTAGATGTTGGTGGTCTCGCGTGCCTGGCTCATCTCGATGCCCACGTCCTCTATCATGTCTGCGTCAAGCTCGTCGATGGGCAGCTTGAACTTGAGCTTGGAGAGCAGGTTCTCGTTGCCACGGATGGAGGTGACAAAGTAGGTGAGGCTGTCCTGCAGGCGGCTCAGCGATATGAGGTCGGCGTTGTCCACCTTGCGGTCGAGGTTCTGCTTGGCCTTATCGATGAGCACGCTGATTTGCTTGAGCCGCTTCAGGTACCAGACAGCACAGCAGAGGAAGAGGCGGAATATCATATCCACCGAATCGACAAAGCCCAGCCCGCGCTTCTGCTGATAGGAGACGAAGTCAATCATCATGTTTGTCTCGAAGTTGCAGACCGTGATGAGTACATTGCCTTTCATGATGATACCGAGCGGGATGGTGGTGTAGGGCGTTCGGCTCTTGTTCTCCTTGACGTATGGGATACGCAGGATGATGAGCACCCAGCCATCGTCAATGTCGTAACGGGCACGTTCGTCCGTATCGGCAATGTCGCTGATGTAGTAATCGGGAATCTTGAGTTCTTGCTCCAGGAAGTTCACGTCTTCCTGTGTCGGGCAGGTGACCTGCACCCAGCAGCCGGGCTGCCATTCGGGGATGGTACGCAGACCATTCGAAGTGTTCCAGTAAGTTCGCATCGTCTTGGCTCCTCTTCTTTTTAGGGATGGGGTACATGCATAAAATCCTTTTGCTCATAGGAGCATGTACGACGATACAGACTCCCAGGCACTAAGAATTGTAATTATCCGCGTGATAGTCGTCCATTGTGTGCTGTAAAACTAAATTTGGTGTTGTTGGGCTACCCGGACTCGAACCAGGAAAGGCAGGACCAGAATCTGCAGTGTTACCATTACACCATAGCCCAATATGACTGCGTTCTTTGTGTTGGGCTACCCGGACTCGAACCAGGAAAGGCAGGACCAGAATCTGCAGTGTTACCATTACACCATAGCCCAATTGCGGCTGCAAAGTTACACCTTTTTTGTAAACTGACAAATCTTTATGCCAAAAAAAACTTAATAATTTTGATTTCTTTACTCTTAACTCTTCACTTTTCACTTGAATTTCGTATCTTTGCACACTCTTTAATACTTATTTATTATTATAGCGAATGAAGGAAAAGAACGAACTGGTCGAGGCCATCGTTGCCGGACTGCAGGAGAAGAAGGGACGCGACATCGTTGTGGCAGACCTCACTGAGATACCCGATGCCGTGTGCCGCTACTTCGTCATCTGCTCGGGCGGTTCGCCACTGCAGATACAGGCTCTGGCGCACTCTGTAGGCGACACCTGCCGCACAAAGGTAGCCACAAAGCCGTTGGCTGTGGATGGCCTGAACAATGCCGTCTGGGTGGCTATGGACTTTGCAGAAGTCATCGTACACATCTTCCTGCCCGAACTGCGCAGCTTCTACGACATCGAACACCTCTGGGCTGACGCCGACCTCCACAGCATTCCTAACCTCGACTGACCTCACCGACTATGGACGACAACAAGAACAAAAACAAGAATAAGAACAAGAAAGGCGGGGCGCAGCCAAGTCTGACTTGGTTATATATGCTCATCGCCATCGTTCTCGGCTACATGATAATGAGCGGCGACAGTAATCTCCTGTCTGGCGGCTCCTCGCGCAACGCCACCTACAGCCAGTTCAAAAGCTATGTGGAACAGGGCTACGCCTCGCGCATAATCGTCAACAAGAAGGAAGGCTCACTGCTGATGTACGTCGAGCCAAGCCACATTCGCGATGTCTTCAAGGAGCAGAGAGTAGCTCAAGGCACACGACCATACGTCGTGGTGCAGTTCCCTTCTGCCGACAAGCTCGAGGACTTCATCAGCGAGCAGCAGGCACTGGAGCACTTCTCCGGCGAGATGGAGTACCGACAGGGCGACGACGACTTCGTGCACTTCTTCTGGAGCTTCGGACCGCTCATCCTCATTGCCTTCTTCTGGATATACCTCATGCGGCGCATGGGCAGCGGCATGGAGGGCGGCGGACCGATGGGCATCTTCAACGTCGGCAAGAGCCGCGCCAAGCTCGTCGAGAAGGACGAGGACAACAAAGTAACCTTCGCCGATGTGGCGGGGCAGGCTGGCGCAAAGCTGGAGGTGCAGGAAATCGTTGACTTCCTCAAGAACCCGAAGCGCTACACTGACCTCGGCGGCAAGATTCCCAAAGGCGCACTGCTCGTGGGGCCTCCGGGAACAGGCAAGACACTGCTTGCCAAAGCCGTTGCTGGCGAGGCGGACGTGCCGTTCTTCAGCATGTCGGGTAGCGACTTCGTCGAGATGTTCGTGGGGGTCGGTGCCAGCCGCGTGCGCGACCTCTTCCGACAGGCAAAGGAGAAGGCGCCCTGCATCATCTTCATCGATGAGATTGATGCGGTGGGACGTGCCCGCAGCCGTGGAGTGCAGATGGGAGCCAACGACGAGCGCGAGAGCACCCTCAACCAGCTCCTGACCGAAATGGACGGCTTTGGAACGAACAGCGGCGTCATCATCATGGCTGCCACCAACCGTGCCGACATCCTGGACAAGGCCTTGCTGCGTGCCGGACGCTTCGACAGGCAGATACACGTTGACCTCCCCGATGTGACCGAGCGCAAAGAAATCTTCCTCGTTCACCTCAAGCCCATCAAGAAGGACGAGTCGCTCGACATCGACTTCCTCGCACGTCAGACACCAGGCTTCAGCGGTGCCGACATCGCCAACGTCTGCAACGAGGCGGCTCTCATCGCTGCCCGCAACGGAAAGACTGCCGTTGACAAGGACGACTTCCTCGCTGCCGTGGACCGCATCATCGGCGGACTGGAGAAGAAGAACAAGGTGATGACTGCCGAGGAGAAGCGCACCATCGCCCTCCACGAAGCAGGCCACGCCACCATCAGCTGGCTGCTCCGATACGCCAACCCGCTCGTCAAAGTCACCATCGTGCCAAGAGGCAGAGCACTCGGTGCTGCATGGTATCTGCCCGAAGAGCGACAGATTACGACACGCGAACAGATGCTCGACGAGATGTGCGCCACACTGGGAGGACGTGCAGCAGAGGAACTCTTCTGCGGACAAATCAGCAGCGGCGCGATGAACGACCTCGAGCGCGTCACCAAGCAGGCCTATAGCATGATTACCTACATGGGCATGAGCGACAAGCTGCCCAACCTCTGCTACTACGACAACCAGGAGTATGGCTTCCAGCGCCCCTACTCCGAAGCCACGGCACAGCTCATCGACGAAGAGACGAAGGCCATGATTGCCGAACAGTACGACCGTGCCAAAAAGATTCTCACAGAGAATGCAGAAGGACACGCAGCCCTTGCCCAGCTGCTCGTCGAGCGCGAGGTCATCTTTGCCGAAGACGTGGAGCGCATCTTCGGACCGCGTCCCTGGGCAAGCCGCTCAGACGAACTCTTGACAGATGCTTCCCCTTCAGAAGAAGAAAAGAAAGAATAACTATGAACTCATAACTATGAATTATGAACTTGCATAGCCTCATCATCCGCACCCTGACCGGTGCCATTTATGTCCTGCTGCTTGTCAGCTGCACCGTCTATAGTCCCGTCAGTGCCTTTTTCTTCTTTGCCGTCGTTACGGCAGCCACATTGTGGGAGTTCGGCACACTGATGAACAAACATGTCCATTCCACAATCGTCCGCCCCATCAACGCTATGGCGGGCGTCGTGCTCATTGCCGCCGTCTGGCTCAGCACCATCGCCAGCCCGCAGACCGCCAAGATGTTCGCGCTCTACGGCCTTCTGCTCCTCTACATCCTTGTGAGCGAACTTTACAGGAAAGCCAGGACACCGCTCCGCAACTGGACTTTCTGCTTCGCCTCGCAAGTCTATGTCGCTATGCCCTTCGCCCTGCTGCCCCTGCTCAGCATCGTCTATGACGCGGACACAGGCGCCCTGGCGTACAACTGGATTTACCCGCTCACCCTCTTCATCTTCCTTTGGGTGAACGACACCTTCGCCTACCTTTGCGGTTGCTCGTTGCAGAAGTACATCCCCTTCAAGCTCTTCCCGCGCATCTCGCCCAAGAAGTCGTGGATAGGCAGCATTGGCGGCGGACTGTTCACCCTGCTTGCCGCCGTCATTATCTGGCGGCTGACAAATGGCCTTCCGCCTGCGCCTGAGGCGACAGCCGAAGAATGGCCAATGGTCAATGTTCAATGTTCAATGCCCCTCTGGCGTTGGCTGGGCTTTGCCCTCGTCGTCATTGTCTTCGGCACATGGGGCGACCTCGTGGAGAGCCTCATCAAACGTCATTTCGGCATCAAGGACAGCGGCAACGTCCTCCCCGGCCATGGCGGCATGCTCGACCGCTTCGACAGCGCCCTACTCGCCATCCCTGCCTCCGTCATTTACTTCATGTTGACATGAAATTTGATTAAAGAATAGAGATTAGGGGATAATTTTTCACTTTTCACTTTTCA
>JAFXZK010000091.1 GCA_017541265.1 Bacteroidaceae bacterium
CTCCCCCTTTGGGGGAGTGCCACAACACCGCCGATTCTCCCGAAAAAGCACTCCCCAAAAGGGGGAGCGGGGAGGGGGCTCTCTCCACCTGTTTAATCACCTTCTCTGGCTCCATGTTGCCAAGCACATAGAGCACCATCCTTTCGGGGTGATAGAGCCGGCGGGTGAAGGCATGCATGTCGGCTGTGCGGAAAGTGCGCAGCGTTTCGGCATCGCCCAGGATGTTACGGCCGAGGGGATGGCCAGGGAACATCAGGCTCTCGAACTCGTCGTAGATAAGCTCCGAAGGCTGGTCCTGATAGCTCTCTATCTCGTCGACAACCACCTCCGCCTCGCGGTTCATCTCCTCCTGTGGGTAGGTACTGTTCAGCGTAATATCGAGCAGGAGGTCGATGGCGCGAGGGACGTGCTGCCCCAGACAAGTGCAGTAATAGACGGTCTCTTCCTTGCCGGTGAAGGCGTTCAGCTCACCGCCCACGCTCTCCATGCAGGAGATGACCTGCCGTGCCGAGCGCCGTCCGGTGCCCTTGAACGACATGTGTTCGGTCAGGTGCGCCATGCCGCTCTCCGATGGCAGCTCGTGTCGCGTGCCGGCATCCACGGCAATGCCCATGTAGACAACGTCCGTCTGCCCGGGCGCGCAGATGATGCGCAGCCCCTGGGGCAGCGTATAAGTGAAGATTTCCTGGTTCTTTTCCATATTTCAGCCTGCAAAGTTACGGAAAATATCCGGAACTGCGGCTCCCCGCGGCAAAACTTTTGATTTGTTTCCCTCTGCTTTTCCATGCAAAGGGATGGCAAGAGGGTGGAAAATCAGCCTGCAAACAGTTAAATATCAGAAGGCAACAGGTAGAAGAACGGTTTCCACCCTTATCTCTTGTGCAAGCCGCAGATTTGCCGTACCTTTGCAGCAGGAAACCGAAAAAGGCATGAAAAGAAAGACATTTGGCATCCTCATTGCGGTGCTTGCGCTGGCCTTGGCTGGCGGCACAGGATGGAGCCTGCGGGACCTGCCGCAGAAGCGGTTGCTCCGGACGGCAGAGAACATTGTGTTCGCGGATGCGGACAGTACGGAACGGCTGCTGGAGCAGGTCGATACGACGCGGCTGACGGAAAGCTCGCGGATGCTCTACGACCTGCTGCGGGCCCTGGTGTACGAGGAACGATGGTACTTGCTCCGCGCCGACACAGCCTCCTGCCTCTCGTCGGATGCCGAGACATGGACCTTCGCACGCCAGTCGGACAGCCGGGACAAGGACGGCCAGGCCGTGCCGGATGACAGCTGTCGCCTGCGCATATACCATTATTATGACGAGAAGAGCCTCGGAGGAACCGCCGGCGACGCGGACGATTTGCGCCGCTTCGGGCGTATCTGCTTTGCGCTCAGCCGTCGGCAGAACGACAGTATCGTGCCCATGCAGATCAACCGGCTCTTCCTCCTGGCCATCCATTGTGCCGAAACGACCGAGGACCACGCCTTGGCCTACCGCGCCTACGACAAGTACTTCAATCGCCTGCCCTTCCACAATACGGCTTACCCCGAGTTCTACCTGCACCGTGCCTTGGAGCACTATCGCCTGTCGCCCGACCAGCCGCGCTGGCTGCTGACGATGCTCAACGACTATGGCTACACCGTGCTCCTCCGCGCTCCCTTCGACCTGCATCACTTCGGCTCGCTGGAACGCATCGCTGCCCTCGCGGCGCGGCACCTCGAAGCGCCTCCCTCGCCTGCGGTCTGCGACTCCATCTTTCTCTGCCTCGACTCGCTCTGGGCATTGCCACACGCCGACTTTGGCTACACATGTACCTTGCGCGTGTCAAAATCCACGTTCACCTTCGGAGAGGTCACCGTGCCTGTCGGCATGTACGAGGAAGCACAAAACGAGCACAAGGAGGATGACCAGAAGCATTGGCGGCAATCGTATGAAAGCGAGACGAAACAGGAAGAGCAGAACTTCTCCGTCAACCGCGACACATACCTTGCGCCTGGCTACGTAAAGAAGTCGGCCATGCTGCAGCGAAGGCTGATGACGGCTGCCATCGTCGTGCTGGTGCTGGCAGTGCTCGTCCTGTTGCTCGTCTTCCGCTGGCTGGCTGGCAACGTGCGGCGACGCCACGAGGCGGAGCGGAACGCCCACCAGCGCGAGGCGGAACAGCTGGCGGAACGTCTGCGCCAGAAGGATGCCATGATAGCCATGCTGCGCGGCCACATCATGGACAAGAGCGAAATCCTCGACATGCTGGAGCCTACGGCAGGCAAGCGCACCGTCATCAACGCCCGCAACTGGCGCGAGATAGAAATGACGCTCGACACGGCCGACGGGAACTTCGTCAGCCGCCTGCGAGCGGAGCATCCGCAGTTCAGCGAGGACGACATCCGCCTGTGCATGCTGGCCCGCCTGCAGCTCTCCAATGCCGCCCTGTCCGCCATCTATCTCATTTCCGTCTCCGCCGTGCAGCACCGAAAGCAGAAGCTGAAGAAGGAAGGCTTCGGCATCACCGACCCCGCCGTCGCCTTCGACCAGATAATCGCCGACTACTAATCCTTAATACAACATGAGAACAAGTCATTTCCGGTGCGGAAACCTCCGCATCCTGCTCTTGCTGTGCCTTTTTGTAAGCAAGCTGTCAACAGTTCAGGCCGACATCGTGAAGGGCCGCGTGGTGGATGCCGAAACGAAGGAGCCACTGCCCGAAGCCTCGGTGAAGCTGACTCAGCGGCTTGGCGACTACGGCACCACGATCGAAAGTGTGAAAGCCGATTCCCTCGGCTTTTTCTCCCTCTTTGCCAGCGGACGCGGCAGCATCGAGGCTTCAATGCTGGGCTACTACGCGAAGTCGAAACCGGTGCTGGCCTTCAGCGACAGCCGCAAGGACACGCTCGACGTAGGGACGATTGAGCTGAAGATGTCGCCGCAGATGCTGAAGATGGTGGAGGTGACGGGCCGCGCCCGGCGCTTCACCGTCAGAGGCGACACGATTGTCTTCCATCCCGAAGCCTTCCACCTGCACGAGGGAGCGAGGCTCGACGAACTGATCAGGCAGTTGCCGGGCGTAGAGGCAGACGGTGAGGGACGGCTCTCGTGGAACGGCAAGCCTATCCGCATCACGATGGACGGCGAGAGCTTCCTCGGCGGTGATGCCCTGGTGAAGCAGTTGCCAGCCGAGGCCGTACAGGACATCAAGGCATACAACCGCCAGTCGGAGCTAAGCGAACGCACGGGCAAGGACGACGGCAAGGAGGACATGGTGCTCGACCTCACCATCAAGCCCGGCTTCCTCGACCGCTGGTACGGCGACGTAAAGGCTGGCTACCAGACCGAAAAGTACTACGACGGCGAGTTGCTGATGAACCGTCTGTCGAAGACCGACCCCGTGATGGTCTTCGCCAACGCCAACAACGTCGACAAGCATTGGCGTCGCAACATGAACGGGAGCACTGCCAATATGGGCAACGGCTTCGGCAAGGAGCACGGCGCATCGGCAGGCTGGCAGCACAATTGGCAGCGCAAGGCGGGAACGCACGACCTGAAGAGCCACTTCAGCGCAACCGGCGGCTTTGCACACGACGACAACGACAGAAACAACCACCAGGTGACGGAAAACTACTTCCCGAACACAGTAGCCACCCGCACCACATCGGAGAACCAGCAGCACAGCCACAAGCTGGAGACGCGACAGAAAGCCGACCTTCGCTGGATACGCGACTCGCTGAACACCTTCACGCTGAGTGCAAGCGCAGAACACACCAGCAGCCGCTCCAACAGCACCCGTACCACCGAACAGCAGGAAGCCCTCGCCCCCAACGTCCCCTATGCTGCGACACTGTCGCAGCTCACCGCCTCCCACACCGACGCCCGCCAAACCGCCCTCAACACCCAAGCAGGCTGGGAGCATTACGTCAAGGACGGCGCACTCGGAGCCAGCTTCAAGCTGAACTACCGCGACGAAAAGGCCGACGGACGGACCGACCGCATCATCACAGCACACAGCCCCGCCTACACCTCCTCGCTGCTCATCCAGACCTACACGTCACCCACAAGGCAGTTCTCCGTCAATGCCGAGGTGCACCATGCCCGCTGGCTCACGAAGAAATGGATGATGCAGGCACAGTACTCGCTGACCTACAGCCGCAACCGCAGCGACCGCGACTTCCTGACCGACGGCACAGCCGATGCTGCCAACAGCTACCGCAACCTCTACATCCGCCACGAGCACAGCCTGCGACTCGCACAGACCATCAACCTCATGCCCGTACAGCTCATGCCCGACGTCTCCGTTCGCTGGCAGCGCGAGAGCCAGGACTACCGGCGAGGCACGCTCGACACAGCCGCCGTGCGCCGCCTCGTCTTCGTCGACCCTTCCCTGCGTGCCACTTGGAAGCTCAGCAAGACCGCCGGCTTCGAACTGAACTACAGCTTCACGACACGGCAGCCCGGCATCATCCAGACCATCGGCTACCGCGACCTCACCGACCCGCTCTCCATCACCGAGGGCAACCCCGACCTGCGGAACACGCACGTCCATGACATGAAGCTGACCTACAACATGATGCTCGCCCGCAGCCAGACCTCGCTCAGCGCCACCGTCGGCTACACTCACGACGACCGCGAGACAACCACCGCCCTCAGCTACGACCCTGCGACCGCCGTCTACGTCAGCCGTCCGGTGAACGTCCGTGGCAGCCGCTCATGGGACATACGCCTGAACCTCGACCAAGCCCTCGGCGACTACCTGCGCCTGCAAAGCGACTTCCGCATGAACGGCAGTCAGCGCTACGGCTACCTTACGCTCCTGCCTACGCAAACAGAGCGTATAGAGAACCGACAGAGCAGCCTCAACCCACGCGAGAACCTCACCCTTTCGCTCGACTACGACTGGCTCAAAGCCTCCGTCTTCGCTGAAATCAGCGCCGACCGCCTGCGCTACACAGCCTCGCCCGAACAGAACACCACCCACTGGAACAATAACTTCGGACTCCGGGCCGAGGCCACCTTTGGCAACTTTATCTTCGCTTCATCCCTCACCGAGCGCATCAGCCGAGGCTACACCGTCGGCAGCATGAACCGCAACATCCTCGTCTGGGATGCAGCCATTGGCTGGAAGATACTGAAGAACAAAGCGCGCCTCATGCTGGAGTTCGACGACATCCTGAACAACGAGGACGGCCGCCGTAGCGAGCAGTCCGCCTACCAGCAGACCACCTCGTGGCACGACTTCCGCCACCACCACATCGGCATCAGGTTCGCATACCACCTCGACGCAAAGAAGAAGGAATAAATCATGCTTCCTTCCAAACTATCATTCCTCGCGCCGCTCTTCGCCTTTCCCTACGGCACACAAAAAGGGCGGATGACCTTCTACAGCCATCCGCCCTTTTGTTTATAAAGTATTTACTTAGTTCTTGAAGAAATCCTTAACGGCCTCGTTGGGAACCATCTGCTCGTCGAAAGCGTAGGAACCCGTCTGAGGATTCTTCACCATCTTGATAACCTTGGTGTAGGAACGACCTTCGGTTCTACCCGTCTGCAGGGTAGCAACTGCTTTCTTTGCCATATTCTGTTAGGTTTTGAGGTTGCTGGTCGCTTCGCTTTCAGGTCTTGAGGTTTTACAACCTTATGACCTTACGACCTTATAACCTTTAATAATTACTTAATTTCCTTATGAACAGTCATCTTCTTCAAGATGGGGTTGTACTTCTTAAGCTCGAGACGCTCGGGAGTATTCTTCCTGTTCTTCGTGGTGATGTAGCGGGATGTGCCGGGCAGACCGCTCTGCTTCATCTCGGTGCATTCCAGAATCACCTGGATTCTGTTGCCTTTAACTTTCTTTGCCATAATTCTTTTAGGTTTTGAGGTGTCAGGTCGCTTTGCTTTAAGGTTCTAAGGTGAGTGTTCCAACCTCATAACCTTATAACCCTACAACCTTATAACCATCATTGTTTAGCCGATTACACGAATGTTCTTCCAATCACAATACCCCTGGGCCACTGCGTTCTTCAGAGCGGCGTCGAGTCCAACCTTGTTAATATAGCGCAGACCGGAAGCGCTGATGCTCAGACTGATCCAGCAGTCCTCTTCTACATAGTAGAACTTCTTGGTGAAGAGGTTCACGTCGAAGCTCCTCTTCGTGCGGCGCTTGGAGTGCGACACGTTGTTGCCAATCATGGCCTTCTTACCGGTAATTTGACAAATCTTAGCCATTTCTAATCTTCTCTTTTTAGTCTATTCCAATAGACGACTTTTTCCAAACCGGCTGCAAAGGTACGACATTTTTTCAATCCGCCAAGCATTTTCCCCCTTTTTTCTTGCCAAATATGTGTTTTTATGCAAGAAACGCTGTTAAAAGAGCACCCCCGCGCCGGTTTGAAGCCGCGCGGGGATGCCTTTACAATTATTTATGTGTCTGTTTCATCATGCAGGCTTACCGCAGCAGCACCTTGACGCTGCGTTCGCCGATGCGCACGACGGCTGTGCTTCCAGCCCGCAGGCTCGTGGCGATGCTGGTGGCTGCACCGGCTGCCGTGGCCTTGCCTACCAGCTTTCCGCTGAGGTCATAGACGGCGATGAGGGTTCCCTCCTCTGCTCCGCTGACGGAGAGGATGCCGTCGTGGTTCTGGATGAGAACAGGAATGGCCTTTATCTCGGTTACACCCACAGCATCGTCGTCGCCGCCGACGGCAGGTGTGGCGTCAATCCAGCAGAGCGTGCCGGTCACGATGTCGGAGTTGTCGAAGCCGTCCTTCGTGGCATATGCCTTGATGACGTAGGTGACGGTGAGGTCGATGATGTCTGTGTCGTACGTCTTAATGTCGCTATCCGTGATTTCGGTAACGAAGGATGCGCCCTCTGTTTCGCAAGTCAGGCGCAGCTGTCCGCCATCGTAAACCATTTGGGGAGCGGCGCACTTGTTGTCGCCTTCGTTAGGTGCATTCTCCATCACGTCGATGGTTCCGAAGTTCTTCCACGGTTCAGCTGCCTTGTAGTCCTCAATGACAGAGGAGGGCACATAGAGGGATGCCGTGTAGCTGCTGAAAGCATTGCCGGCGGTGGCGGGAATGTCGACGCAGTAGTTCTTGATGGTCTGGATGGCATTGCAGCCATTGAAGCAATTGGCACTGATGACCGCGCATCCGTCCTTGATAGTAATTTGTTCCAATGCGGCACAACCAGAGAACACGCCTGTGCCCATCGTAGCGATGCGCTTGCCAAGAGTAACCTTTTTCAGCGAGGTGCAGTTCTGGAACTGCTCACCATTATCGTAGGCGCTGTTACGAAATGCAAGTTTAGTACAGTAATCCGGAATTACTACCTCTTCCAGTGCTTTGCAACCAAAGAAGGCACGATAGCCAATGGTGCGCACGTCTGCACCGATAGTAAGCTGTGCCAGTTGCGTGCACTCTGCAAATGCCAACGGGCCGACATAGGTGACACCATCGCCAATGACGGCCTTGGTCATGGCAGAGCATTTATAGAATGCATTTTCCTGTACCTCAGACACGCTTTCGGGGATAATGACCTCTGTCAGGCTGGGGCAGTTCTGGAAGCAGTACTTGCCGATGATGGCACAGCCGTTGTGTATCTCCACTGTCTTCAGAGCAGTGCAATCGGCGAACACGCCGTCGCCCATCGATTCCACCTTCTTGCCCAGCACCACTTTTGTAAGACTTGTACAGCCTTGGAAGGTCTCTGCATTATCATAAGCACTATTGCGAACAGCAAATGTTTTAATCTGATCTGTCAGATTGATATCATTCAAATCTGTACAGAAGGCGAAGGCACGATAGCCAATGGTACGAACATCGCTACCTATCTTGACCTTTGTCAGCTTCGTACAGTTCTGGAATGACTGTGCGCCAATGGTGGTTACTCCATCGCCTATAATGGCTTCCATCATACTTGAACATTCATAGAATGCAGCGGCACCTATGGCGGTGACGCTCTGTGGCACGTTGATATTCTTCAAAGCCGTGCATTGATAGAAAGCTTCGTCGCCAATGCTCTCCACAGTATTGGGGATAATAACAGAAGGCAATTTTGAGCAGCCCCTGAAACAAGCAGCACCAATAAGCGAACATCCCTCCTTGATGGTCACGTTTTTAAGCGCAGTGCAATTCAAGAATACGCCAGTGCCCATGTTAGCCACTTTCGCTCCGATTGTGGCATCCGTGAGACTGGTACATCCCATAAACTGCTCACCATTGGCGTAAGCGCTATTACGCACAGCAAGCGTTACCACATTGTCAGTCAGAGTTATCTCCTCCAAATCGATACAGTTGGCGAACGCCTGCCAGCCGATAGTGCGCACATCGTTACCCATATTCACTGTAGCCAGCCTATCGCAGCTGAAGAATGCCTGCTGGCCGATGGTGTTTACGCCGTCGCCGATAGTGGCACTGGTCATGTTGTCGCAATTATAGAAAGCCTGGTTGCCGATGATTGTCACGCTGTTGGGAATGTTTATAGACTTCAGTGCCGTACACTCATAGAAAGCCTCGTAGCCGATGCTCGTCACCGTGTTGGGGATGGTTAAGTTGGCTATCTTTGTGCAGCCGCGGAAACAACCGCCGCCTATGACGGAGCAACCCTCCTTGATAGTAACGGTGCGCAGAGCGGTACAACCCTTGAAGGTATATGAACCCATTTCTGCCAGTTTCTGACCAATGGTAACTTCCTCCAAACTGGTACAATTAAGGAATGCCTCATTGTTGTCGTATGCAGAATTTCTGACAGCAAGCGAAAGTACGCTGTCTGGCAGTACGATTGACTCCAGGTCTGTGCAGTTTGCAAATGCTTGGAAGTTGATAGTACGGAGCGTTTTGCCTAACGTGGCAGAACGCAGATGCGAACAGTTCAGGAAAGCTTGGGTGCCAATCGCCTTAACACCTTCACCCATAGTGATAGTGGTCAAGCGGGAACAGTCTTGGAAGGCATATGCTCCGATGAAGGTGATGCTGTTCGGGAAATTGACAGTCGTCAGCTTTGCACAGCCCTTGAAGCTTCCTTCGCTGATGTAGTTGCAGCCATCTTTGATGGTCAGCGAAGTGATGTTCGAACAGTTCTCAAAAGCGTAGGTACCCATTACACTGATACCTGCACCAAGGGTAACACTGGTTAAACTGGAGCAACCAATGAATGCCTCTGAATTATCGTATGCGCTGTTGCGCACAGCAAGTGTCGTCACATTGTCGGGGATGACAATCTCTTCCAACTCTTCGCAGCCATAGAAAGCGCGATAGCCGATAGAGGTGACGTTGCTGCCGATGTTGACACCCGTCAGGTGGATGCTGTTCTGGAATGCTTGGGGAGCAATGGCTGTGACGTTGTAGGTCAAGCCTTCGTTCTGCACCGAGGCAGGGATGGTGACGGTGCCGGAGTAGCCGTCGCCGCTGACAACGGAAACCGTGCCTGGGATGTCCCCCGAAGGAGCCTTTGTGATGTCGTAATACACGCCGCCCACGTTGAAGCTATAGGCTGAGGCCGCCAACACGAAAATTTGCGCCAATAGCGCTAAAGTAACTTTTTTCTTCATACCTTTTTAATTTTAATTGTTTATTATTTGATGTTTGTCCGTTTTCTTCGACAGGAGTGCCGTGTCCAAGCTAACACGGGAACAAAGATATGAATAAATGCCCAAACCGCCAAGCGATTTGAAGAAAATTTCTTCTCTTTTGCCGACGAGGCTGAATAACCGCAGACAAGTACACGCTCTTATGCCAATAAGTACACGTTCTTATGTCAACAAGTACACGTTCTTATGCGGATAAGTACAGGGGCTTTTTTCAATTATGAATTTATTCGTTTTGATTTTTGAATTATTCGTCGTATCTTTGCAGGCGGAAAAACCCTTCAAACAACATAAAACTATGAAAAAGACAACCTGTATCATCGCTCTTCTGTTCGCAGCCGTCGTCTGCTACGGACAGTCCAACCATTATCTGACCAAGGAGGAGGCTCCGCACGACACCGTCTTCATGGGCGCTCCCCCTGCCTTCGGCTCACTGCTGTTCGAGCAGGACTTCCACATGTACCAGTACGGCAAGACGCTCCGCCCCACCCCGCGCGGACAGCAGGCCGTCAAGGACGCCGACACCTCGGCGGGAAGCGTCCTGGAGGGCTTCTCGGAGGCCTTCGGAATGACGCTCTCGAAGGAGAACACACCGGAAATCTACAAGCTCATCGCAAGGATGAAGGAGGACGCCGGAAGCTATGCGACGCGCTGCACCAAGAACTTCTACAAGCGCACACGCCCCTACGCCCTCTATAACGAGCCGACGGCCGTGCCCGAGGCTGAAGAGGGACTCCGGAACAACGGCAGCTACGTCTCCGGCCACAGCGCAATAGGCGTTGCCGTCTCGATGGTGCTCGCCACCATCAATCCCGAACGACAGGACCAGCTCTTCAAGCGCGGTCTCGACTTCGGCGATAGCCGCTGGATCGTTGGCTTCCACCACTACAGCGACGTCAAGGCCGGACAGATGGTGGGCGCTCTGGTGCTGCCCGCCCTCCTGAACAACGCCGAGTTCATGGAGCAGCTCGCCAAGGCAAAGGCAGAGTTCGCCCGCCTGAAAGCAGGGAAGTGAACCGGCATTGTTCCCAAAGTCCGCACCTGTGGGCGGCAGGACACACAAGACAGAAGCCCGTGACGATGGTCGCGGGCTTCTACTTTTCACAGGGACAAGGGCTCAATAGGTCATTACGGGCTTAAGCTCCTTGGCCAGGGCAATCATCTTCTCAACCTGCTTCACGGAAGGAACGCGGCGGACAAGGCGCTTCGCGTCGTTCGTCTCCTGCATCTTCTGCACCAGGTTCGCAGCTACACGGTGGCGGAGCTCCTTGACAGTGTCGACACCTGCGGCCTCGAGCAGCTCGGCGAACTGCGGGCCGACGCCCTTGATGCGGAACAGGTCGGCATGGTTGGTCCACTTCAAGATGAGCTTGTCGCTGATGCCAGTGGCCTCGGCCAGCTCGGCACGCCCCTTGGGAGCGGCGCACTTCTTCAACAGGTCCTCAACCTTCACAATGCCAGCCTTCTGGAGTTTCGGAGCATAAGCCTCGCCCACGCCCTCGATGTCGATAATTTTGTAAGTCATAGTGTTTGGAGTTTTTGGAGTTAATAATTTAGGGATTAACAATAGTTATAATATAATGTTGTCTCTGCCCCACAAAGTTACGATAAAGCAAAGGAAAATCCAAAGAAAAGCACATTTTTCTTCCGATTTCCGGGCAAAAGTGGCTTTGCAAAGCTGAAGTTACGGCTTTTTCGTCAGATGTAAACCCTGCCGTCGGCACGAAAAGTCCGTATGCCTCTGTTGAAATGTCCACATGCCTCTGTTGAAATTGTCCGCATACCTCTGTTGAAAAGTCCGTATGACTCTGTTGAAAAGTCCGTATGACTCTGTTGAAAAGTCGTATGCCTCTGTAATCTGTCTTTTTGCCTTCATGGTGCGGAGATTGGTAACACTTGCCGCGTTCTGGTACGAACTTCGGGAAGACTTAACCCACAAAATGCCTGCTTTCGCCTCACTTGGTGCGAAACCCAGGAACATTTTATGCCGTTTTAGCACCCAGACAAGGTGTCTGGTGCGGACTTGTGGAAGACTTTTGCGCGATTTAGCATAGCTTGTAGCCAAATCCTTTCCTAATAATTGAAACACTTCCCTAAATTCGCACCTCATTTAGGCTGTCTGTGTGCCTTGGTGCGAACTTTAGGTACACTTCTCGCGCTTTGGGGGTCTTCAACACACAAAATGGCGTCGTCCAGATTGAAAAAACGTGCGAAAAAGGTGCACCTGCTTGATGGAAAAACTCCATGCTTGAACAAAAATTTGACAAAAGGCAGCTTGAAAACCAACAGACGCAGCCTATTTTGAAAGAAACAGGTTCCGAAGACAAAAACAACCCGTGTCTCGTTGACAATAAGAACGTGCCTAGTTGGCGATAAGAACGTGCCTAGTTGGCGATAAGAACGTGTCCTATTGGCAATAAGAACGTGCTTCGTTGGCAATAAGAACGTGTGTAGTTGGTGATAAGAGCGTGCCTAGTTGGCGATAAGAACGTGTCCAATTGGCAATAAGAACGTGCCTCGTTGGCGATAAGAACGTGTGTTGTTGGTGATAAGAGCGTGCCAGACCAAAGGGAAGAACGGCATGAAAGGCCAGCAGGCACATTGCCCAGGGCATCGCCCTGGGTTTGAGTGCAATGGAGATGTTCGCCCTGTAAGGGCAAAAGAATTCGATAATAAAGCTTTTGCCCTTACTTGGCGGGTTACCCTTAGGGAGGCAAACATACCCAGGACGTGCCCTGGGCTAACTGCGTTTTGCCCCTTCGGGGCGAACTCTGGTGGTTCGATTGCGGATAAACAAAAAGAAAAGGCTCAAATTGCTGCGAAAAATTTTTACAACATTTTGAGCCTTAGTCCCTACCCTACCCAATTTCTAGGGCGATTTTGACCATTTAGAGGGTTTTTAGCCCACTATTCGAAGATTTACCAAAACGGCTTCGCGTACTCTCTGAACTTAACTCGAAAACAATACAAGCCTGCGCAAAAATAGCTCAACCTCGCTCCGTGGGCTTTATACCCACTGGTAAACGGTGTCCTCGTACTGCTCGATGATGCGCAAGGACTCCGCGTCGAGTCCCTGTCCCTCCTTGTAGTGCTGACGAAGGAACTGATGGAGTGCGGCACGGACGACATTCTGCTTCTCCAGCTTCTGGCGGAAGGCGATGTAGTCGAGGGCGTTGCGGTCGTCCTCCGCCGTGAAGAAGCTGAAGCCTCCGACCTTCTGGATGGTGCAGACGCGGCGCAGGGGCTTGGGCGCAGGCGTCTCTTGAACAATCTGTGTGCGCACTGCCTCGTTGGTCGCCAGAGGCTTCGGAGCCACGAAATTGCGTGTGGCATCCTCGGCCACACGGCTGATATTCAACGATTTCTTCTTAATAGCCATATACTTGTGTATTTTGATGTTTGCGTATTCAGATATTTGCATACTTGGCTCTCGGCCTACTTGCTTCGCTCACGGATGAAGTTCTCGTAGGCGGCATTGGCAATTTGTCCCCAACGGGCTGGCGTCCAGCTCTTTGGACGAGCTTTGCGGCCAATCATGTATTCAGCAACGCGCATATAGTCGTCGGCCACGGGGCTATTGCTGGCGTACTCAAAGAGGGACATCTCGTTAGCGACGGATTCAGTACACCTCACGCTTTCGCGGACACTAATAGGAAAGAGCGGAGCTTTGACTTCCTCTATATTGCTATAATACTCCTTCACTTCGCGGCTGAGATTGCGGTTGTTGTTCCAGCGAACCAGGAGGTAGCCCATGATGCGGACCGGGCACCGGAGCTGCGTACGAACCTTATTTATATAGTCGAGCAGACGCGGCAAGCCCTGTAAACTGTAGATGCCTGCTTCTGTCGGGACAATGACGAAATCACTGGCAACCAAAGCGTTAGTGTTCATCAGCGTCTCGCCTCCAGGGGCACAATCGATGAAGACATAGTCGTACATATCACGAATCCTCTGTCCACTTTCCGGGTCAGTAAGGTTCAGAAAATCAGCCAGTCGGCGCTCACGGTTATACATCAGCTGCAGCTCCGCATTGATGTTGCTCATGCTGTGACTTCCCGGCACATAGTCCAGCCCGCCGTAGCGCGTGTAGATGGGCAGGGGCAGCGACTCGCCGGGCTGGGCGTCGTGGAGCCATTCGTAGATTGTGCTTTCCGCCTCGAGGTGAACGGTCTTATCGACGGTGTCGGTAAGGTTACACTGTGGGTCTGTATCGACGAGCAGAACCTTTTTACCAAGCAGCCAGAGCGCGAAGCCCAGGTTGACGCATGTGGTTGTCTTTGCACAGCCACCCTTATCATGTAAAAGAGAAATAACTTGTGACATATCTGTTAGACATTATCGTTTGTATTGCGTTGCAAAGGTAGTGTTTTTTGTTGAGAACTGCAAGAAAATACCCAAGTATTTTCGCATATTTACATATCCTTATATTTCCACACGTCTGAATATACAGCAAAAAGAGCGGTTTTATCGCTTAAAAATGGCGTATTTATATACAGATACTCAAATATCAGCACGTATTTAAACACACAAGTAGCCACAAGTATTTGGATGCAAGAATATGGAGAAACTCGGCTATAAGGATATTCAAATATACAGGCATCCGAGCACTTAGATATTCAGACACTCACACGTCTACATATACAGATATTCAAACATACGGATATAGAGACATTGTAATATGTAATCCAGTGTATTCAAGAAAGTGTTCACAAAGTCCGCACATTCCCAAAGTCCTCACCAAATGTTCACATAGACATCATCTTGTGTTCCAAACTCTCGCACCTTGTGTTCTGGTTGTTCGCACCTCTAATAGTGTATCAGCATGAAAAACAACGGTTTATGGATGCCTATATATAAAATAAGATAATCAATCATTATAAAAATAAATGTTTAATTTTAAAATATCAATTATAAAATTATTGTTTTATATTACTTATAAGTAACACCAAGCTATTGTTTTTCAATGGGATAGCAATAGCCTGGTGCGGACATTCGGAAGAATTGGTGCGACGAACGTGAAGCTTTCTTGAACAGAACGGGAAGAGTTGGTGCGAAGTTTAGGAACTATATAGATGATAAGCCTTTCTGCAGGTGTTTGCGACAAGCACAGGGGCTTACGGTCATAAGTACACGTTCTTATGGGGATAAGTACAGGGACTTATGGTCGTAAGTACACGTTCTTATGGACATAAGTACAGGGACTTACGCGGTGCAGATGCGGAGGTGTCTGGTTCCTGGTCGAAAGAGGGTAGGGGACAAATGGTAGGGGACAAACAAAAAAAAGTGATGCTCTGGGTTTACAAAAGAGCAGTTGCGATGTATATATATAGTAGAGTGGGGTAGGGGACAGGTACGCGCCGGTGCAGAGAGGTAGGCACACACCGCTGCAGAGAGCCAGGTACACACTAGTGCAGAGGGGAAGGAACACGCTGGTAGAGAGGCAGGAACACACCGGTGCATAGTGGCTGGAACACGCTTGTGCAGATGGGCAGGAACACTATGGTGCAGAGAGACGGGTACACGCTAATGCCGAGATATAGGTACATGCAGGTGCAGGTAGGCTGGTACACCGAGGTGTGAGAGAGTATTTAAATCAAAGTATGAGAGTGCATTCAAACCGAAGTGTGAGAGTTCACTAAGACTGCAGTGTGAGGGTATGGTAAAACAAGGTGCAAAAGCTCAACAAGAGTGTGGTGCTAAAGTACTACAAGAACATGGTGCAAATTCACCGTAAGAGAATGGTGCTAATGTGCAGACAAAGTGACGTGCGAGGCATGAATTACAACAAAGTGCGAATTTTTGGAACATTTTTAATAAAAAAATTTGTTTATTACGATGGAATCGATTAATTTTGCAGCAGAAAACTTAGAAGAAGACGACGAAATGGCCAAGAAAAAAGGACCTGCTATTGTCAGTACTACGAACGAACTCGTGCAGACGATAGCCAACAACCGCGATTTGGATTTCATCCTTAATCCGGTGAGTTATACACAGATACGCGGCAACTTCTCGTTGGTTCAGACCAACCTGATGATTGCCATCATATCGCAGTTGCAAGACCGCATCCGGGAGCAGCTCAGCATGGGCGAGAGCACATTCCTTTTCAAGCCGGAGGATTTGGCCGGCAATCTGCTCAACTTCGAGATACCGCTTCGCGAGTTGGGCATCAGCCCGAAGAAGTATGATGAGCTGGAGGCGGCCTGCGAGGCGTTGCTGAAGGTGGACATGTCCTACAAGCGCTACGACGAATACGAGCGTGTAGAGTATTATGTCAAGCAGAACGTCTTTCACAAGATTGAGTTTCCGAAGGCGGAGATCAATGCCGCGGGCGAGAAGGTCGCCTACAAGGGCGGTCTGCGCAGGAAGGGAGTCATCAAAATTTCGATGGTCGATGAGAGCGCCCGCGAGATTCTGAACCTGCGCAAGGGCTACACCCGCCACTTGAAGGGCATCACCTCCCTCTGCCGCAGCCCCCGCACGCCGCGCCTCTACATCTATCTGAGCGCCTGGCGCAGGATAGGCAGCTGCACCGTGAACTACATCGACCTGAAGGAGTTCTTCGGTGTGCTCACCTTCAGCAAGGACCACAAGCGCATCGTCGAGAACCGCTACGTCAAGTACGGCGCGTTCCATCGCGATGTGCTCGACCCTGTCGTGAAGGAGATGAGGAAGCTCTCGGACGAGGGCAAGGTGGAGTTCTGCTTCGAGTACGAGCCTGTCTATCCGCACGGCGTCAGTCGCGGCGACCCCGACAGCATCCGCTTTACCATCATCGAAGGCAAGATGGGGCAGGCGCAGCTGCACGAGAATTTCCTGGGCAAGATGCGTGCCACGCTCATCACGCGCTACGGCCTTCAGCCGATGGAATGGTCGAGACTGGAGGATCTCATCTACGACGGGCTCGACCTCAAGCCCGAGCTTGCACGCATCGACAAGCTCATCGAGGAGAAACAGCCCGACAACGTCCATGCCTACGTCACCGAAGTGCTCTACCGCTGGCTTCAGGAGCAGCAGAAGCCCCGCCAGCCCGAGTTCGCGGAGGCCGTCGAGGTGAAGGACGAAGAACCGGAACGTCCGTATGTCCAGCCTGTCTATCTGGAGAAGTGGAACCTCTGGATGGAGAAGGCCCGCGAACGTCTCGGCGAGGAGTTCTTTAACCGGTACATGACCTGTGCCAGCCTCTGGTCCGTCCGCGACAAGACCGTCTTTGTCTCAGTGCCCAACAGGTTCGTTTCCGAGCAGTGGGAAGAGCAAATCGACAAAATCAACAGCTTCTTCTACAGCGCCTTCGGCGCCGACAAGAAGATGACATACATCTTCCAGGACGTGTGAACCACGGATTTCCTTCGACAAACTCAGGATTAAAATGGTGTCTCTGTTTGGACAGTTAAGAAAATAGTTGTATCTTTGTCGGACAAAAGGAATATCGTCAATTAAAAGGCAGGCCGACCGATAAGATGGCAGACACAAGGGAAAATAAGAAGGCAGTCAGTCTCTTCTGTTCCTCGGGAATAGGGGATTTGGGTTTGCAGGCAAACGGAATAGACACCGTTGTTGCCTGTGAGCTTATGCCTGAACGTGCGCGTTTGTTCCGCCACAACCATCCGGAGGCCAAGATGTTCTGCGGCGATATATGGGAGCTGAAGGACGAAATAGTGAAGCACTATCAGACAACCTTCCCCCAGCCTCCCTTCATCCTGATTGCCACCCCGCCCTGTCAGGGAATGTCATCCAACGGAATGGGAACAATCCTTAACAATTCAAAGAGGGGAGAGCGTCCCGAATTTGACCCGCGCAACAGGCTGATTATCCCAGCAGTTGAGATTGTGAAGAGACTAAGGCCGGAATGGGTCATCTTTGAAAATGTACCCAATATGTTGAATACCGTTATAGAGGACGGACAGGGAACAGTCAACATCATTGACTATATAACAAGAGAGTTGGGCGACGAATATATAGGAAGGCCGGAAGTGGTAGATGTTGCCAACTACGGCGTGCCGCAGCACCGATACCGGCTGATAACCATACTGACGCGCACAGAGAAGGGCAAGGCAGAGTTCAAGGAAGCAGGGAAACTTCTGCCAGACTTTACTCATTCGGAGTGCGCCACGATGTTCAGCCAGAAATGGGTTACCCTTAGGGATGCAATTGAAGGATTGCCGCCCATCAGTTCAAGAAAAGGGGAAAACATCGACCCAGAAAATCCACTACATAAGGTTCCCGTCTTGGATGATGTTAAGATGTCTTGGGTTCATCACACGCCAGAGGGACAGACGGCAATGAACAACCAGTGCATCAATCCAGAGTGTATGTATGAGGGGAATACCTTGCATGGTGCCAAGCATAATTCCGAAGGTGTGAATAGGGCAAATACAGACACGCCGCTTTACTGCGAGAAGTGCGGGTCACTATTGCCGCGACCTTACACCGTTGACAAAAAAACAGGAGAAAAGAGGATAATGAAGGCATTTACCAGTGCGTACAAGCGTATGTCATGGGATGTGCCTGCAAGCACTCTGACACAAAACTTCCAGTATGCCTGCTCCGACAACAAACTGCACCCCACCCAGGACAGGGTGCTGTCGTTGTATGAAGGCATGGTAATTCAGACAATAGCCCAGTACCCATACTCTTTTGAAATAGAAGGGAAGCAAGTAGGCGACGGCCTGATTCGTGACACCATCGGCGAAAGCGTTCCTCCGCTGCTGATAGACAAGATAGCTCAGCACCTTTTGGAAATCTCGAAATAGGAATAAACAAAAACAAGATATGTATGTAACAACTTAGGAATGATATTATCCATGACCTGATAGAGTATCAGAATTAGCACTTCAAAAAGACTCCAGGTTGTCCGGGTTCAATGGATATTCACGCTCCAACAGAGGGCGTGGATAGACAGATTGTTGTCTGGAGTGGGTCGTGCTAAACCTTGATACCAACAATCGCTACCATGCCCTCTTTTCAAATACAAGCTATTATGAAAAGAGACTACATCCAAAACCCAAGAACGAGTGTCGCTTACGAGGGCGTACCAGTACTGACGGCACAAGAAGTTGTTGATGCAATGAATGTCGCAAACAATGCAATTAAGGATTTGAGTGACACGACCATGAAATTCGACATAAACATCTTCGAGACACTGGGTATGAGAAACCTCAGTGGCATGGTTGGGGAGTATTTTGCCAGAAGCGTTGTGAAGGTATCAAGCGGCAAGCTTGAATCCAATCCCCACCAGGATGGCTATCCTGACTTGCTCTTGGTTGACACCAGACAGAAGAAGGAGTATTTGGACACACTCTTTATTATGAAGGACGGCAAACGACATCCTATTGACAAAGAGCATTTCAGCCCGTTTCAGTACGGAGGCATTGAAGTGAAGGCCACTTGTGGAGACACACCGTCAGCCAAAAAGGTTCCCAAACCTCTGATAGGAGAACAGCGTGTAGGTCTTGTTAATAGTTTTAACTGGAAGGCCCATCACAGGGAAACCAATCATCTGCTTGCTGTCCTATGGGATTTCATAGACGGCTTGCCGACGTATGTGGCAGCTTTCTATCAAGAGGGGCTTGAGGTGGACGACTGGGGTAGGCTTGTAAAGCCAAAAGATGGAGGTGGCAGAACAACCAGTGTGTCTGTTATGAAATCATCAGGAGTTAAGAAAATGTGCAGCAACTGGGTAGCTGTCATCAACGACGAGAAGTATATCGATTTACTGTCTAATAGGAAATGGATAGGCTACAGGGTTGATAGTGTTGCTCCAATGAAGAAGAAATAAATGGAATCGTTAGTTATTCAAGGTTCGACGAAGCAGGAGCGCTACGAATCGCTCCTGCCTCAGATAGCTTCAGTTGTCGATGGCGAGGCAGACCTCATAGCCAATATGGCGAACGTGGCGGCCATGCTCCACGAGACGTTCGACTTCTGGTGGACGGGCTTCTATCGTGTCGAGGGCGAGGAGCTGGTGCTCGGTCCGTTCCAAGGCCCGATGGCCTGCACGAGAATAAGAAAGGGTAGGGGAGTGTGCGGCACGGCTTGGGCGAAGGCAGAGACGCAGGTTGTGCCCGACGTTGATAAGTTCCCCGGTCACATTGCCTGCTCTTCGGCTTCGAGAAGCGAGATTGTCGTGCCTGTTTTCCGAGAGGGAATGGTCATCGCCGTCCTTGACATCGACAGCGCCGAACTCAACACTTTCGACCAGACCGACCGCCTGCACTTAGAGCAAATCGTGCAATTGCTAAAGGCGTAGCACTTCAAGACGTGTTACGTCTTTTTGTCGTGATTTGTTTGGCTTATTGCTCATTTATTTGTATCTTTGTACGCAGAAAAACAAATCTTACTTATGAAAAAGTTAGCAACTCTGTTATTTGCGTGTCTGTCTATCCTGACTGTTCAGGCACAAGTTGAAAAGCCAACCAATCCGAGCGACGCGGGCGACTGCTACATCAACCCCATCGTCCGTGCCGACTATCCCGACCCGGATGTGATTCGCGTCGGCACGACCTACTACATGGTCAGCACCACGATGCAGCTCTTCCCAGGCGCAACCATTCTGAAGAGCGAGGACCTTGTCAACTGGGAGTACTGCGCCCAGCCACTGAAGGCGTTGCTTGACGACGACCGCTACAACCTGCGCAACGGGCAGAATGCCTATGCGAAGGGTATGTGGGCATCGACGATGAAGTACCACAACGGCAAGTTCTGGCTCCTCGTCAACGGCAACGACGACCGCGCCTGGCTGCTCTCGGCAACGAACCCCGAGGGCGAATGGGACGTGAAGCGCCTCTCGCGCAACTATTACGACCCGGGAATGCTCTTCGACGGCGACAAGGTCTATATCGCGTGCGGCTACTGCAACATCTCGATGTGCGAACTCGACAAGGACTTCAACTTCATTCAGGAGAAGGAAATCATCGTCAGGGAGCGCTCGGGGCTTGAGGGCTGCCACGTCTATAAGATTGGCGACTACTATTATATCTATGCCACTTACGGCGGCTTCCCGAGCGGGCAGGCGGCTTTCCGTGCGAAGAGTCCTTTCGGGCCGTTCGAGGAGAAGATGCTCGTCGAGAAGCACTACGACGGACAGATCAACACCATCCACCAGGGCGCCCTCTTCGAGGATGTGGAAGGCAAGTGGTGGACAGTGATGCAGGAAGACCTTGGCGCGTTCGGTCGCTTCCCCAACCTGCTGCCCGTCACTTGGCAGGACGGCTGGCCTGTCGTGGCAGAAGGCAAGAGACCGCCCGTCAGCTTCGTTGACAAGGTTCCTCGTCCGAGGATTCAGAATAACCCGAGTACTCAGAAGGTTCTTCCGACCTCTGACGACTTCAGCGGAAAGGAATTAGGGATGCAGTGGCAATGGAACCACAATCCCGTTCCATCGGCTTGGAGTCTCACAGAGCGTCCGGGCTGGCTGCGGCTGAAGACGACAGGCATTTCCCAGGAACTTCATCAGGCGCAGGGCATGCTCACGCAGCGCATCTTCGCCGACCCCGAGCGACCTTCTTTAGGCACGGTTCGTGTTGACGTCAAAGACCTCAAGGAAGGCGACCGCGCAGGCATCTGCATCTTTCAGGACCCGTATGCTTATATCTGCGTGGAGAAGACCTCCTCTAAGGGGAGAACAAAAGGCTCTGCTTATCAGCTCGTTTGGCGACAGGACAAGGTTCGCAATGCCGGCAGAGACTTCGAGGCAGCAGAAAAGGTTCTGCCGATAAAGCCGAAAAAGGGCATCGTTTATCTTCGCGGAGCCATAAAATACGGTGAGAACAAGGCTCACTTCCTCTATTCCCTCGACGGCAAGAAATGGGAACCTTTCGGCGGCGAGACACCGCAGACCTTCAACCTCTCCGTCTTCGTCGGCTCCCGGTTCGGCATCTTCTGCTACGCCACCAAGCAAGCCGGCGGCTATGCCGACTTCGACTGGTTCAGTACGGAGCCATAGTCTTCTATAATACATTGTCTTAATGTTCACCAACTGGTGTAACACCAGTTGGTGAACATTTTTATATATAAGAATTCTTCCTTATATTCAGACTGTTGGTTAATTTCAGAAGTGATTGATGCCACAACCATCTCGGGGTATGTGATTTACAAGATACAGGTTTGGAATAAGGTCTCAACAACAACGCTTAACAAAGCTTGCTCAGGACGGGTATGGAAAGTAAAAACGAGTAAAGAATTCTTTGACTTACTGGGACAAACGGATAATCAAGAAATTGAAAATTGACAAAATCCTGAGGTAAATCGTGATAATATCGCGGAAAATGTGTATCTTTGCAGCGGAAATTCATTTTCAGCGCATAGAATATGACGACTAGACGCGAGAAGTCGAAGCCGCAGAAGCCGCAACAGAACAAACAGCAGGAAGCTGCGGAAGCAACGGAACAGAAACCGATAGTGAACCCGCGAAAGGAAAAATTTGCTGACTTCTTAATTGATGTCGCAAAGTATGTACTTACCGGCGTGGTCATCACTTCACTCTTCAACGATGTCACAGACAAGACAACCATCTACTTAGTAGGTTTGGGCGTCGTGTGCCTGACATTGCTGTTAGGATTAAGTTTAACAAGTAAAAGAAAGGACTAATAGTATGGGAATGTATTTAGTTGGACTATTTGTTGGTTTGCCGTGCTTGATAGCACTCATCTATTTGTGGCTAACCCCTCCAGGAAGACGCTGGATGCGAATGAACGGCCTTCTTTGAGCCGCACTCCTCCGAGAATTATCCGCCGCCGAGACGTCCGCTAAGATGTTCCGGCGGCTTCCGTTTTGTCTCAGGAAGGTGATGAATGGGCGAAGCACGCTCTTATTCTATGAACGACGGGTCGATTTTCGAGAACTCCTGTTGTGCTTCTTCGTAGTCGATGGCTTCCTTGTTCTTTGGAATGGAGAAGGTGAGGAGCAGGGCGATGAGGTAGAGCGCGGCAAGCACGACGTAGAGGTACTCGTAGGGCTTTTCCCATTGATTGATGATGAGGTTGGAGAGCTGGTTGCCGCTCAAGCCTGCCCACGCCCATGCGCTGAGTGCCAAGCCGTGGATGGTGCTTATCTTCTCCATGCCGAACTTGCTCTGCAAGAGCGTTGGCAATGTCGAGAAGCCGCCGCCATAGCCTGCATTGATGACGCAAAGCATCAGCACGATGACGAAAGTTGAAAGATTGAAAAGTTGAAAAGTTGAAAAGGCAAAGCCCAGGAGCATGGCAAGCACAGACGAGGCAAGTAGTATCTTGTAGATGGTCTGCTTGTTCTCTGTATAGTCCGACACGGTGGAGTAGCCGAAGCGTCCTGCCGTGTTGAAGAAGGCGGTGAGCGACGACAGCAGTCCAATCATGACAGCAGCGATGCCGACCGTCACGGCGATGTTCTTCTCGAAGGCGATAAGCGCCAGGCCGCAGGTGATGTTGATGTAGAACACGAACCAGATCTTCAGGAATGTGCCGTTCTTGAGTACCTGCCAGTAGTCCTTGAGTTTCCATCTCACCTTCGGCTCCACCCAGTCCGCGGGCTTCTTGATGAGCCAGGCCGCCGTGAGCATCGAGAAGATGCTGATGACGGACATCGAGACGAGCGTCGTGGAGATGTCGTAACGTGCAGTACACCATTCGATGTAGGGCGAGAAGATGACCTTCGACAGCCCGAATCCGCTGATGGCGATGCCTGTGGCGAGGCCCTTGTGCTCCTTGAACCACAGCATGAGCGTCTTGACCGGAGAGAGATAGCCTATGCCCAGTCCGACGCCCATCAGGCAGCCGTAGCTCAGCATGATGCCCAGCACGCTCTTCGAGTAGATGGAGAAGACTGTGAGCAGCAGGCCTGTGCTGAAGCAGAGGCACGAGACGACCGAAGCCGCCGTAACGTTTTTCTCGACGAACCTGCCTCCGAAGGCTGCCGACATGCCGAGGAAGAAGATGGCCAGCGAGAAGGCGAACTCAATTTCCTTCACGGAGCAGCCGACCTCGGTTGCAATGTCGCCCTTGAGCAGCGACCAGCAATAGACGCTGCCGATGCAGGCGTGAATCAGCAATGCAGGCACAGCCGCCCGCATCCATTTGTTGTTCAAGTATGAAGCTTTCATGTTTGTGTGGTTAATCATTCTGACGGTGAAGCAGGTTCAGTGCATTATCTTCCTGCGGTTGCGGATGATGATTTGCCCGTTTCGTGGCGTGATGATTCTGCGGCCTTGCAGGTCGAAGCACGCATCATCGTTTATCTCTTTTAGCTCATCGCTTTTCAGTTCATCGATGCCATCCTGGTCATCGGGCAGGAAGACGGCCGTATAGTGCAGGGCGGCAGTGGGGTAGAGGTCGTTGCCGCTGACGATGCCGTCCTCCTCCTGGGCACTCTCTGTGGTTGCCCAGAGGCGTATCTCGGCGAGTGGCGTGTCGGGCGTCACCATCTGTCCGTTCTCGTCGGCGAAGCCTGCGAAGCGAAAGCCCTCGTCGGCCTTCACCCAGGCATAGCATGAGGAGCGCCCCTCGGTGCCTGCAATGACCCATTTCGTCTCGATGCGGTCGCCATAGTCGGCTTCCGAGAGCGGTAGCCGCCAGTCGCCGGTGGCATAGACCTGACCTCCAGTGGTGGCGGTGATGATGACGTAGTACCAGTAGAAAAGAACTTTGGGAATCATGGCTTGGTTGTTTATTCTTTATATCCTCCGAAAATCATCTTTACGAAAAACTCGGCACAGGACACGACGTGCTGGATGCCGAAAGTGGTCTGGCGCGTCTCGAACACGCCCTGGCATTTGTCTTGCAGCCCATTGACGGCAGAGACGAGGTTGAGGTGGGGCACGACATCGTCGTTGGGGTGATAGTAGAGGATGACGTCGGCCTTGGGCGACCAGTCGCGTGTCAGGTCGCATTGCCCGAAGGCTTTCAGAAGCTTCTGTGAGAGGTCGGAGTTGAGGTCCTGAGCTTCGGGCGAGAGGATGCCTTGCATGTTGCCGCCGCAGGATTCCCTGATGGCACCGGCAATCTCCTCGCTCTCATATTCGTGCGAGCGTATCATGTCAATGATGCCTGCCTCGAGGAAAGCGTCCGAGAAGTATTCCTCCGCCTTCGTGTCGCCGAAGATGTCGGGGAAGCCTGACACCATGCCGATGATGAGCAGAGGTACGACCGAGGGCACGGAAACATCATTCGTGAAGATGTAGTGCGAGAGCGTGGCCAGCGGGTTGTAGGCTCCGGCACAGGCACTGGTGCGCACCCAGTTGATGGCGTTGCGCTGCTCGTTGGTCAGGCGGGGGGAAGTTTCCACATACCGCTGGCAGGCCAGGATGATGGAGCCTCCCTGCGAGCTGCCGATGCCGTATGTCGGCAGCTGTGCCTGCGCGCAGTCCGTCTGGTGCAGGTCGCGCATCAGGTCGTGGGCAGCCAGCAGCATGTCCACGCTCTCCTCGGCCATGATGTCGGTGGCAATATAGGGGTGGTCCCAGTCCGTCGTGATGCCGCACCCCAGGTAGTCAGGCTCCACCATCACGGGTTTGTTCGAGGAGAACTTGAAGGAATAGCCGTCGAGAGGGTCGCTCGATGTAGGCCACTCGGAACGCTTGCACATTGTGTAATGAGAAGAAAAGAGGAAGTGGTCGGCAACGGATGGTCCGCCCTCGCCATCGGTAGGCACAGCCATCCAGCCCGACATCCAGAGTTCGCCGCCCTTTGGTGAGCGTGAGCGGTAGGCGATGCTGTAGCGCGAATCGCCCGACGAGCGGGTCATCGACATGAGGCGGTAACTGTAGTCCTTCGGGTGCGACGTGGGCATAAACATCCAGTCGCAGAAGGCCGATGCGTCGCGGACGGGAGCAAGCTCTCCGTTGCCTTCGTCGTCCACCTCTATGCCAAGGTATCGGTCGCTGGCCAGGAAGCGGTAGTGGAAGGTGAAGGCACCCGGTGTCGTCTCGCTTGGCTTCATGTCCGTCGTGTTTGCCTCTGGGGAAAAGTTGACACGCCAGGAGAAGCTGCTGTAGTCCAGCTGCAGGATTGTCTCGTCCGAGTGGATGAAGCATGACATCTCCGGCGAGGTGGTGAAGATGGTGTCGTTCGTCACTACGCGCCAGTTTGCTGCCTCGCGCTCGTCGGCGGTCAGGGTGCCGTCCTTCATCAGGTACGCCCCTGTCCCCACATTGCGCAGGACGTATTGCGCCCCAGGCAGCACGGCAATCTCATCGTTGGCCTTGCCCCCACTGACCAGCAGGAGCATGGCGAGTATCGTCAGGTGTCTTTTCATTTATTCTGTCTCCACGCTGCCGAGTTCCTGCACTTGGGTGTCTGAGAGGACTTTGTCCCAGAAGCGTATCTCGGCGGTTATAATGGGTTTCTCCTCGCCGTCGTTGTCGGCAAAGAAGAGGGCGCCGGTGGTGAGTTTCCAGTGTTCGTTGCAGGCATTGCTGCTTTGGCCAACCTTCGTGCCGTCGATATAGACCGTGCCGTAGCCACTATCGACCACGAAGATGACGCGGTGCCACTTGCCTGCGGTCAGGCTGCCGTTGTAGCCCAAGCCATGCGAGCCGTTCAGTCCGACCTTGCCGTTCAGGATGAAGAGACTGCCGTCCTTGGTGTTGGTGAGGTCGTTCTGCAGAAGGGGGCTGTAGCCGCTAATGTCGTTGGCGCGAATGTCCCACATGACGCTGTAGGTGTTCAGCTCATCCACACCGAGGTTGGTGGTCATCATCAGGCTATAACCAACGGGAATGGCGATGGCATCGTTGCCGTTGCGGGGGCCTGCTGCGGGTGTGATACCGTCTCCCCCAACAGCGTAGGAGTAGGGAGTCACATGGCCTTTGACATGGGTGGTAGGCATCATGGAGGAAATCCCCTGCTGAGCGAAGAGGTCGTAAGGATTGTCGAATCTCCACCAGCCAATAGGCTCGGGCACGGGTTCTGGTTCCGGTGCTGCTTCGTCCGTGGCGGTGCCGAGCGTGAGGACTTGCTTGCTGCTGAGGGCCATGTCCCAGAAGCGGACTTCGGATGTCTCAACCCGATGCTCCTCGCCGTCGTTGTCGATGAAGAAGAGCGCGCCTGTACCCATCAGCCAATGGTCGTTGTTGGCCGATGCTGCCTGTCCTATCTGACGACCATCCAAGTAGATGGTGGGCAGGTTGTTCCTGACTACAAAGACGACGCGGTGCCACTTGCCGGAGGTGAGGACGCCGTTATAGCCCAGGCCGTTGGAGTTCAGCCCAAGCTGCCCGTTCTTGATGAAGAAGCTGCCGTCCTTCGTGTTGGTGATGTCATTCTGGTAGATTGCCGTGTAGCCGTTGAGTTCTTCCGAGCGAATGTCGAACATGTAGGTGTAGCTGCTGAGGCTCTGCTCCTCGAGGTTGGAGGTCATCTTCAGGCCAGAGCCGATAGGGATGGTGATAGCTCCGTTGCCTTCTGCCTGACCTGCGACGGGTGTAATGCCAAAGGCGGAAAGGTCGTCGCCGAAGGTCATGCTTCCCGCCTTCAGGATTGCGCCCGTGAGGGTTGCTGTGCCAGTGCCGGCAAGCAGATTACTTGGGTCGTCGAACGTCCAGGTGCCGACAGCTTCGGGCACAGTTCCGTCGTCATTGAGTGTGGTGAAGGTGGCAGTGAGCGGCGTGGACTGGTTGTCCCAGGAGTCGTAGGCAATCACTTCCGCTGTGTATTCTGTGCCGGATGTCAGGCCTCCCACGTCGCAGGAGAGGCGTTCGGGCATATCGGTGTTGAGGTAGAACTGCGAGAAGATGAAGGAACTCTTGACGACCGTGTTGCCTTTGCGCACGGTGACCTTGTAGCGGAAGACGCACTCGTTGTCGGTAGCCTGCGGGAAGGTAATCTTCACATCCTCGGCTGTCGGCTTCAGTGTGAGTGTGGCTTCGCTCCCAAACACAGGAGCCGGCAGTCCGTCGCGCAGAGGCACGTTGTTCGGGTTGTCGTCGGCATCGCGGATGTCGGCGTATTGGAACTGGCTGCCGTCGAAGGGAGCCTTCAGCACCCAGCGGTGCTCGGGGTCTATCTCCAAGTCGCGATAGGTGTCGTAGCGGCGAATCTCGATGTCGCCGTTAGGCTGCTCCACGAGGATCATGCCTTCGGTGACGTCCTTGAAGCCTTCGGGGTGTATGCCTGCATCGACGGCTCCCGGATTGATTTCCGAATAGGTGATGCTGGCTGTGTTGATGGCTGTGTAGTAGTTGTTGCGCGAGCTGTTGGGGTTGGCTCCTTGATGGATGCTGCGCGGGTCGCCAAGGGGATAATGGCTGTGACCGCCGAAGACGACGACTTGCGGGTATTGGTTGAGGACAGGGTTCAGCACCTTCATTGCCCAGGCTGCGCCCTCAATCTCGCCCCAGGAGCTGTAGCAAGTCCAGCGGGGCGGCACATGCGTGAAAACGAAGATGGGCTTGCCGGGAGCATCCTCTGCTGCTTGTCTGAGGTAGCGCTTCAGGGTGTTGACTACAGTGCTTGGGTAGGAAGCCGTGCCATTCGAAGGGTTGTCGTCGTTGTTGGCACCGCCACGGACACTTATCAAGATGAAAGGATAGCCCTTGATGAGGACATATTGGTCGAGGGGATAAAGCTTGTTGCCGTTTAGCTTCTTCAGTCCGCTCTTGAAGTTTGTCTGTCCGCTGCTGTTGTAGTTGTCGTGATTGCCCATCGTGAAGAGGAAGTTGTCAACGGGGTTGATGAAGTTCTCGCTGTTGCCGAAGAGCTGCACGAACTCCGTGTACTGCCCTGTGTCGCCGTGGTCGGTGAGGTCGCCCACGACGGCGATGGCGTCGAGCTTGCCTTTGCCCGTCAGCCTTTTGAGTGTATTAGAAACCTTCTCCGCATACCTTCCGCCATAGCTGTTGCCAACATGTGTATCTGAGATAACGGCAAAGGCGAGGCGGGCTTCCTGCTTGACGGTGATGAGCAGGGGACGGAAGTCCTTGCTGCGAACTGCGATAATGGCTGTGCGAGCCTCTTCGCCTGTGTTCTCTGTTACGGTCAGGGTGAGTGTCTTGTCCGTGTATGAAGCCTGGCACCAGTCGGCGTCGCAGCTGACGGTGGCATCCTGATTGGTCTCAATCTCGATGGTCTCTGTCGCGGCAGCGAAGGGAAGGGAGATGACACCATCGACAATCTTGTCGGCAGTGAAGGTGGCTGCACCAGGGGTTGCCAGCGAGCCGACGAGATATGTCTGTGCCCATATCATTGAACATTGAACATTGAACATTGAACATGGGGCGAGGAACAATGCCATTATAAGGAGAATATGCTTTTTCATTGTTTTAGTCTTTAATTATCATATTGTCGTTATTTCGTTATGACGTTATTCCGTTATAACGTCTCTGTTCTCTATCATGGGATAGCCACTTTCACTGTCTTCTGCGGCAGCTTCACCATATAAACGCCTGTGGGCAGGGAAACGGTGCGCGGCATTTCCTCGCCTTCGGCATTGAACAGTTGCCAATCCGTGCTTCCGCTCACAGAGATGCGCCTGCCCTTTATGCGGATAACGGCATTGTCTGTCTTGGGGGCGGAGCCGATGCCTGTCTCAATCTCGACGGGGAAGAACTTCCAGCCGATGATGGACTTGCTCTCGCCCGATTCGGGGTAGGCAAACTCTTCTTCTCCTGTCAGGATCAGGCAACGGTTCACGCCGTCGTCCTCCACGCTCTCCAGCTTGAAGGCATTGTCGCCGAGGGACGTAGCGGTGAACCCTGGCGTAGCAAGATAAGTGAGCTGAGTGGCGTTGATGTCGTCGGTGCTGACAGATGCACTGTTGATTTGCTGTCCTGTGGCACGGTTGGTGATGACGACCTTGCCGTCCTCGCCTGCCGTCAGCTTCCATTGGGAGTGAAGCTCTTCTGTTTCTGTCGGCAGCAGGAAGATTGTGCTATAATACACACAAAGAGGCGTCATGCCGTTGCAATCCGTCATGGCGTGGTCCTCCATTCCGGGCAGGGCGCAGCAGATGCGGTACCAGCACGTCTCCTCTTCATTGCTCAATTGCAGCTCGGAGTCAAACTCCTGGGCGCTTGCCGACAGGGAAACCAGCAAGGCAAGCCCCGTGAAAAAGGTTTTGTAGGTCATAGGTATTAGGGTTTATAGTTGTTGTTTGTCTGCAAAATGACGAGTGTGGTGATTGACTGTTTGGGCAGGGCGACACTTAAGGTGTTCCCCTTTATGCTGATGCCATCCTCAACGACAGCCATGTTCTCATTGGCCGAGGTACGGTATGCCTTGCAATCATCAATTCGTGAAATCGTGAAATTGTCGAATGTAATGTTGTGGACGGCCTCTTTTCCTTCGTTCAATAGTACCAATGTCAACGTGTCGCGACTGGCGCTGATGGCTGCCAACGCCTGCGGACATTCTGTGGCAAGGATGTCGTAGCCCCTTTTGATGAAGCGGCTGCACTGCTGCCTGACGTAGTAGTTCTTCACTTTTGCATAGGTTTGGTTCCGGAAGCTGCCGTTTATGGTACACCATTGGTCGCCCCATTCTTCCATGTACTGCCAGTCGCACCAAGCCTCGGGCTGTAGGTGACGGACATCATCCATCAAGCGTTGAGCCATCCTCAGGTTGCCGTGAAGCCCCCTCCCGCCAGAGCCTGTCTCGCTCATCCAGAGGGGTATTGCGGCCTGTCGTGTCAGTTGGTGCAGGCGGTCGCGAAGGTCATTGTCCGCTTGATAAGTGTGGGTGTTCCATTGTCCCACGAGTGGCAGTACGCCGGCCTTGCGATATGCCTCGAACGCTTTCACGGAGTGGGCCACGCTTGTCTCGTCGGAGGCAGAGATGATGGTGCTGAGGCCTGACTCCTTGAGAACGGGAGCCAGCACGCGCAGGAAGGCAATCTGCGACTGGTAGTCGAAGTGGCAACCCTCCTGTGAGCCGCCCTGATACCAATAGTTGGTTGCCGATTCGTTGAAAGGTTCCAGCGTCTTGAACTCGATGCCATACACATCTTTATAATGTTTGCACACGTCCACAAGATAGTGGGCGAACTCCTCGTAGAACTCAGGCTTCAGGTTGTCCTTGCTGCCATCGGCATTGCCGCCCACGCAGCCGCTCCAAGTCATGTAGTAGGGCGCAGAGTTGCTGAATGCCTCGAACACGGCATCAGGCCGCTTCTCCCTGATTTTGAGCATTATCTTGCGCTGTGCTGCGTCGCGCTCCCAGTGATACTGGTCGCCGCTGAAGTCCTTGAAGCCCTCCATCTCGGCGCGTAGTCCCTTGCCCTTCCCCATGTGGTGAAGGGTGCAGTGGCGGTTCTCCGGGTCGTCGCCGCCCCCGATGTTGTAGCGGAAGTGGCTGTAGTTGAGACCCTCGGGGCTGACGAGCCACTCGATGATTTCGTCAATCTTCTCATCATCCCACTTGCCGCATTGCCCGGCCCACCAGCAGAGCGACACGCCCCAGCCGTCCCAGTGCTGCCGCACCTGTCTGGCATCTACCGTATAGCTGACGGTGGCAGCCTTTGCGACACCCGCAAAGAAAAGAATCAGTGACAGAAGATACTTGCTCATGTAGGTTTGATGACTTTTCGCCTACAAAGATACGAATTATTTTGTTTATTCTTTACTTGTATTGAAAAAATCGCATACCATTTGTTCAATCGCTCCTCGAACGAGGCTCCCCGAAAGAGTTTATGTGCAAATGGCATGAAGGATTCCTCGAATCAGAACCCTGACCAGAACTGACGCCAGTACTTACGGGCGAGTTCGTCCCAACGACCGACGGTGGCATTGAAGAAATCGGCGGTGTAGCCATTGAGGAAAGCTGTCCGCTCCTTCTCGTCGGTGCTCCACCAGGTTCGTTCCACGAAGGGCTGTTCACGCTCTGCTTTTTCGAGGAAGTATTGTTGTGCCGCCTGCAAGGATTGGCGCGTTTGTCCCCATTTCAACGAGGAGATGCGGTTGGCTTCGCGGTAATGCCAGAGGGCGGCATCGTCGCGTTTGCGGTGCTGACCGCAGATGCCGAGCATCATGGGCAGTTCGGTGTTGCCTGCGAAGACTGGGAAGCGGGGCGACTGTCCCGGATTGTCGAGCGCTATCCAAGCCACGCCGCCAATCGCGTCGGGCATCCACGAGCGCAGCTGGATGACGGTGCTGTAGGCGCACCACGACACGCTGACGGTGCGGATGTTCGCCATCGTCGAGTCGTTCAGCAAACCGGCATAGCGGCGTATCTCGTCGGGACGCATCCACGGGTTGCTAATCGAGGGCTTGCCTCCCTTGAGCTTCACCCCATCGCCATCCTTCGCGAGGGAGTCGATGCGGCAGGACAGGCTTTGCTCCGTGCCTTCGTAGTAGGAGCCGAGGAGCTTGGAAACAGTCTGGACGGAAAGCTTCTCTTTCGGCTTTACCGAAAGTGGAAGCTCTTCGAGGTCGTTGGTAAACCCGGCATCGGGAGCCAGCTGCTACATGATGAATAGTTCGCGCACGCTGTAGTTCTTCGGCTCGTCGAAGTAATTGCCGCCCGAGTAGGCTTTCCAGAAGGAGAACTCGCCCTTGCCGTCCCACAGGTTGAGCTGCCTGGCGACGGAGAAGACGTTGTCCGAAGCCATGAAGTGGTCGGTGTCGGAGAGGTCGAGCCTGCCGATGCGCGAGATGTTTGCGCTGACCGCAACCTCGTCGTCCGGGATGCGCTGGGCTGCCCACACGCCGCCTTTTTGCTTCGGCCCTTCGCCGAACACCTCGAATATCCACACCTCGGCGGGGTCGGCAATGGTGAGGCACTCGCCACTGTCGCCGTAGCCGTATTGTTTGATGAGACTGCCCATGAGGCGAATGGCTTCGCGTGCCGTCGTGCAACGTTGCAGGGCGACGCGTTGCAGCTCCTCGATGAGGAAGAGTCCCTCCTTGTTCTGCAGGGTGTCGCGACCGCTGATGGTCGTCTCGCCCATCGCCAGCTGCCTCTCGTTGAGGCAGGGGTAGGCCGTGTTGAGGAAGCGGTAGGTGTGGCGTGCCTGCGGGATGGTTCCTTTTTCCTTCACGCCAGTCATGTCCTTCTGGTGCTCGGTGTGCATCAGCCCCTCGTAGATGCTCATGATGGTGTCGCGAGGATAGTCCTTGGCTGGCTCAATGCTCATCCAAGTGCGATACCAGGAGTCGCAGGTGTGGCTCGTCATCACGGAGCCGTCCACGGAAGCCTTCTTGCCCACCATGATGCTGGTGCAGGCATCCCGTTCTGTCTGTGCCATTGTACATAGGCTGCCCAGACAAAGTATTACCAATACATAAATAGCTCTTTTCATAGATGTTTGAAGTTAAATGTTCTGCGCATGACAGCAACGCTTGTTTATTTCCCAAGCTTCCAAAGCAGGTCGTTGAATCGTTGGAGCAGTGCGGCGGGGTCTTTGTCTTTCTCGTAGGTGTTAGGTGCGAAGTATCGGAGCATTTCATCGAGGTCCTTGGCTTCCTTGAGGCTGAGCGTGGGGCGTAGCAGACGCACCTTCTCGTAGGCTTGGATGCCTTCTACGAGGCGCTCGAAGCGGATGCTGCTGCCGCCGGGATAGACAAGGTAGGTGTCTCCCGCAGGCCAGTTACCGAAGCGGCTGTCCTCGTTGGGTTGCTTTGGCCAGCTGTTGTACGCCCAGCGCAGATAGCCGTCGTAGCCACAAGCCAGGGCGTGCAGGCCGAGGTAGGCCGACTCTGCCGGGGGCGAGAAGGTGAAGGTATTGGGACGCTCCGGGCCGCAGCAAGTATAGAAGGTTATCTTCTGCCCCTTGGCGGCACGACGCTTCAAGCCTTCGCCCTTGATGAGGTTGTACTCGAAGCCAACGCTGATGTCGTCCACGCGGTCTGCCGCCTCGCTATCCACGCTGTAGTTCGCTGCTCCTTCTATCTTGAACTCTGGGTCGGCGTCCTGAATAGTCTGCCAAGCGGCTTCCATCTGGTCCTTCGGGCGCTCGTCCATCGCGATATGGGTACGCTCGAACCATCCTTTTTGGCGAAGATGACGGCTGAAGTCTTTCAAGAAAGGCACGATGAAATCGCGGTATTTTGCTTCTCCGGGACGGCAGGCGAGCTGCTTCACGCTGTTCGTGGCGCAGTCGTAATAGTCGAAGCGATAGTGCCACGGCACGAGGGTGTAGCAGTCGATTTGCTCCGTGATGCCGCACGACATCATGAACTCCACCCAGCGGTCGAAGACGGTGTAGTCGTACCGCCAAGTGCCGTCGAGCTGCTTCATCTTGGCAATCATGCTCTCGAAGGGGTCGTAGGTCTGTCCGTTCCAAGGGCGGCTGATGATGGAGCAGGTGATGACCTTCTGCCCGGCTGCCGCAAGCATCTGCATCAGCGGGCGCATCACGTCGAAGTGCTGCTGGCTCCAGAGCGGCACATCAAAGTAACGGGCCACTGCGTATGGGTTTTGCCAGAGGTCGAGGTGGAAAGCCCACTGGCTGGGTTCGGGCAGCACGCGGTCAGCCACTTGCAGGACAATAGGAAGACCCTCTCCCAACCTCTCCCTTGTAGGGAGAGGAGCAGATACTGTTTCAGATGCAGAACTATTTACTCCCCTCCCTACAAGGGAGGGGGCGGGGGTGGGTCTGCCTATTGTTAGGGTGCCTTTATATGTCCCTGGCTTTGCATCGGCAGGCACATGGATGTCGAGCCAGATGGCTTGCGTCGTGCCTGCTTCAACCTTTAGCGTCTCCACTGGATCGAGGCGGTCGCTGACCATCATGGAGTCCTTCTTATTATAGAACGGCGCAGCCAGGACCTCGCGAACGAAGTACTTCTTTATGGCAGAAGCCGGAATGATATCCTTGCCGCTCTTGAGGTCGCTGACCGTGAACGAGACGTCCTTCAGTTCTTTCGTTGTAGCGAAAACAGCTTGTGCTGCCACTCTTTCTCCTCTCCACGCACGCAACAGCGGCGACTTCTGTGTCGTCTGTGGCACTTCGTTCTTGTTGTAGCGCACATCGATACTGCCCCAGCCAAGCGTTACTTGTGCATTGGCGCAAAGGCCAAAAATCGCGATGAAATGGACAAAAATGAATCGTTTCATAGTATATTCTTGTTTATAGCATTCCCTGTCTTTTAAGTTCGTTGGCGGTGTTGCAGAGCTCGTCGTACCATTCTTTGCCGAAGCGGCGGATGAGCGGTTCGCGCAGGAACTCGTAGAGGCGGATGCCGCGTTCTGTGCCGAGGCGGATGGCGTCCTGGCAGATGTTCCAGCGATGGTAATTAAGGCCTGTGAGCGGCCCAAGCTTCTTCTCGCGGATTGGATAGAGGTGGCAGCTGATGGGCTTCTGTTTCAGGAGGCAGCCGTTCGAGCCTCGGAAGACACAGTTGCCGCCACAGATGATGCTCGTCACAAGCTCGCCCTCGCGGTCGGGATAGGCAACACCCTGGCGGTCGATGACTGCCTGCGCGCCTGCCGAGAGCTGCGGCCAAAGTGCATCGAGGTTCGCCTCGATGTCTGCAATCTCGTCGAGCGTGACCGGCGCACCGGCATCCCCCTCCTCGCAGCAACGGCCGTGGCAGCTCTCGATGTCGCAGCAGAAGTACTCCGTCAGGATGTCCGAGTGCAGGATGACGTCGCCCACCTCGATGAGGTTACCAAACGATTGGTGGCTGCCCATGTTGCGTGAGGTATTCGTTGCACTTGAGGAAATGTCCGTTGCCCATGAAGCCACGCATAGCGCTCAGGGGGCTGGGGTGTGCGCTTTGCAGGACAAGATGGCGGAACGGGTCGATGAAGGCAGCCTTCCTGCCTGCCGGAGCGCCCCAAAGCATGAAGACAAGGTTGTTGCGCCCCCTGTTGAGGGCAGCGATGGCAGCATCGGTAAAGGTCTCCCAACCCTTACCGCTGTGGCTGAACGCCTGATGCTGCCTGACCGTGAGGCAAGTGTTGAGCAGGAACACGCCCTGCTTCGCCCATCGTGTCAGGTTGCCGCTCTGTGGAATGGGCGCTCCCGTTTCATCGTGTATCTCCTTGAAAATGTTTTGGAGCGACGGCGGGAAGGGAATCCCGTCGTTCACGCTAAAGCAAAGTCCGTGCGCCTGCCCGGGGCCGTGATAAGGGTCTTGCCCGAGGATGACCACGCGCACCTGGTCGAACGGCGTCGTGTCGAAGGCATTGAAGATGAGCCGTCCCGGCGGATAGCAAGTGCCAGCCGCGTACTCCTGCCGCACGAACTGCGTCAGCTGCTCAAAGTACGGCTTGTCGAACTCCTCTTGCAACTGCGCCTTCCACGAAGATTCTATCTTTACATCCATGATTTTACCTGTTTGTAGGGCAAAGGTACGATTTATTTTTCAAATAAGCGTGCGAAAACCTAAAATGTTGCGTCTTTTGCAAAACTCTTCGGCCATATTGTTCAGTTCCACGCAGTCAGCGCGACAGATGTGGCGCTTACCAGCGTCATAAGTCCCTGTTCTTGTCGTCATAAGTACACGTTCTTATTGCCATAAGTCCCTGTACTTATCGCCATAAGTACAGGGACTTGTTAGGCTCTCTACCAGACATCTGGGAATCAGGCACTTCCTTTCGGGCGTTCTCCTGGATGCTTTAGCACCCTCCGCCTGCGTCCAAGAATTAGGTTAGCCTAAATGGGCAACGAGGCACGCTTAGTAGCAGAACTAAACATGCCTCGTTGGATAACGCAACGTGCTTCGTTGGATAACGCAACGTGCTTCGTTGGGCTAAAGCATGAGTGAAAGAGATAGTATTCGCTGGCCTTTATTTGGTTTGGGTCATCAACTGTTTCTTTCCGCCTTTGATGTAAATGCCTTGCGATTGACTACCTGCCGTCGAGCGTCCGCCGCTGGTGATTAACTTGCCGTTGAGGTCATAGACGGCTCCCTCCGAAGTTCCCTGAGGGGAGGCTCCTGTTTCCTCGCCCTCAGGGGACACGAAAGGGGGCCTTATGCCAGTTTCGTCGTCATCGAAGCGTATGCGTATCTCGGTGGGGCTGTTCCACATGTTCGTGCTGTTGCCGGAGCAGAGAAGTCGCACGAAGCGCGCTGTGACGGGGTTGATGCGATAGCGCTCCATCTCGTTGGTGAGGCCGGAGGAGGTGAGGTCGCCTGTGGCATCCGTCCATGTGGAACTGTTGTCGGAGGTCTGCACCTTGAAGTAGAAGACGCGCGAATTGCCGTTATAGAACGCTACATCGACTGCCCAGATGTACTTCTTGCCCCTGAGGTCGAAGCGTATCCACTGGTTGGTGCCTTCCTGGCTCCAGCGCGTGTCGAGCGACCCGTCGTTGACGTTTGTGTGAGGGTTGCCGGACTGAGAACCGATGGCAGTGATGCCGATATTCGTCTGCGGAGCGTCGAGCGGCACGGTGCGGAGGAGGGTGCGCTGCTGGTTGGCGGCAAGCGCACCGCCTTCGCTGCTGTGCAGTCCGTCGACGGAGAAGGTGTAGAGTCCGTAGTCGATGGCTTGAGTGAGGACAAGCGTGACGACGCTGCCCTGAATGCTGGCGCTCTCCACGCTGAGGGGCTGTCCGTCGAGGAGATAGTGCGAGGCTTCAGCCGCTTCCGTGGCATTGGGAGGAAGGTTGAACGTCACGTCGAGGCGGGTGGCATCGGTGGAAAGCGTAGCACCTGTCATACGGAGCTTGGGCAGCTCGGTGCCGTTTGCAGCCAGACGACTCATCTCGGAGGCAGCGAGGAGGTAGGCTCCCACGCCGAAGTCGTGATAGTCGGTTGCCTTGACGGTAGTATTCGGGCTGGCATTCTCGCCAATGGGCTGGATGTAGCCCACCGTGCCGTCGGGTTGCAAGGCGACGGTGGTGAGGTAGTTCCAGGCTCGCTCGATGGTCTGACCGTATTCCAGCTCGTCGAGAATCCCGTTGCGCACGCCCCAGGCAAAGGCGAAGGTGTTGAGCGCAGTTCCCGATGTCTCGTAGCCAGGAGCCTGTGCGGGGTCGAGCAACGAGCGTGTCCAGTAGCCTTCCTCCTGCTGGCACTTCTTGAGCGCAGCAGCGAGGCGGCGGTAGTATTGGATGTATTCGCTGCGATGGCTGTCCGTAGCGGGCAGGTCGGCCAGCACTTTGGCAAAGCAGGCGAATATCCAGCCGTCGCCGCGTGCCCAGAAGTCCTTCTTGCCGGAATTGGTGGTATGTGCGGGATAGACGTACTTGGCATCGCGGAAGTAGAGGCCAGTCTCGTTGTCGTACATGATGCCGTTGGCGTACTGCCAATAGGCATACATCTTGTCGAGGTAAGTCTGGTCGCCCGTGATGTTGTAGAGCTTTGTCATGATGGGCATCACCATGAAGAGGCCGTCCACCCACCAGAGGTAATCGACGTTGGAGGTGGAAATCTCGTAGCCCATCACCTCGAGTGCGCGGGCAATCTTTGTCTCGTCCTTCACCTCGTCGAGGTTGTAGAGGTCGATATAGGTCTGGAAGCAGACTTGGTTGTCGCCGAAGAGCACATAGTCTGCCCCTTCGCCATAGTTGGCGTACTTCCAGTTGGCCTTGTCGGTGCTGGTGGCTCCCCACCAGTTGTTCTTCGTGGCCCAAGCCGTCGAGAAGTCGCGATACTGCTGCATCCCCGTAGCGGCGTATGCCTCCATGTTGCCGATGTGATAGACGGCACGGTTCCAGAAGTAGTCGCCGTGGTTGGGGAAACGCTGCTGCCAGGTCTCGTTCACGGTATTGATGATGTCCAGCACATCTTCGCGGACGGGGAGATTCCTCATGGAAGTAGCTGTCAGCGGACTCTCCACGGTCTGGCTGAACTTATACAAAGCCTCGAACCACTCATCGTCCTGCGAGTACCTTCCTGCGGGGAAGATGTTCCATCCTGCTCCGAAGTAGAAGGTGAGGTCAGTACCTACCTCATAGTCCACGACGAGGCAGAGGTGATTGTCGATGACCTCGGTGGTAGCCCCCTCCTGGCCTCCCCCTTGGGGGAGGTATGCTCCCTGATAGAAGCGTGCGCCGGGGCTGGTCACAGAGCCTTCGCTCTTGTTGTCGGCCCATCCGATGATGCCGTTCCTTTCGGTGTAGGCTACACCTTCGGCGTTATGAGACATGTCGGTGTGCTGGTAGAGGGCAATGGCAAGCCGTATCGTGGCAGCGGGACCGTCCAAGCGCACCTTGGCACGGTTGAGAAGCCTTCCGGCCTCTGCCTCCACGCTCAGCGTCTCGGTGTAGCTTTGCCCGCCTGCCATTACATTATTATATTTAAGGGTGAAGGAGGAAGCGAGTGCATCGTTGGCGGTAATGCTGTAGGTGTTGTAGGGGTCGTGCATGACGAGGTGTCCGTCCTCCACAACTGCCACGCCGCCGCAGCCGAGGCGCTTGCCGTTGACGGAGTAGGCATCCACGCCGTACTCGCTCTCGTTGTGATAGTTCGAGAGGTTGTACATGTCGTCGATGATGGGCGTGGCCTTCTTCTTCGACCACACATCGACGCCTTGTGCCGTGTTGGGTTCCGAGGCCAGGAGCTTGGCGGCGTACATACGGTAGGCCGAGAGGTCATTCTCCCAAGCCATATCCTCGCGGGAAGTAGATTTGATGGCGGCATAGGTGAGCTTCGTCGGTGTCGTGGGCGTGCCTTCGGCGAGGGTGTAGCCTCGGGTCTTGCCAGCTGCCACTGTAGCCTGGAAGCGGATGGCTGTGGTGCCTACAGGCTCGAAGGGAATCACATTGCCGTCCTCGTCGGTGAGGGTGCAGGCAGCTGGGTTGGTGCCTTCGGGCACAGCCACCTCGACAGTCTCGCCCGTGCGGTCGAAGCCGAGGCTGTTGCGCAGGCGGAAGGTGAACGTCTCGGAAGTTATGGGGTCGGTGTCTTCCTTCTTGGTGATGACGATGTTGTCCCATCCAATGATTTTCTCGCTGCCGTTATTGTTGTGGTACGCCGAGAGAGAGACTGTCGTGGTGGCCTTGCCGTCGCTCTTGAAGCTAAGGCTGACCTCTTGCCAGGCCTCCTTGTTCTCCATCGACGGTGCTGTGACGGTGGCACCGCCTTCGGTGATGACGCTGATTACGGCATCGCCGCCCAGACCGCTCTTCCACAGATCCATGCTGAGGGTGTAGTTCCCTTCGGGCAACATCAGCTCCTGACTAAGCGTGATGGTCGATGTTCCCCATTTCTGGCGCACCCAATAGGTCTTGTCGCCATGTGTGGAGGGCTTGGCAAGGTTGCCGAAGAACTGGTCGAAATACAGGTCACCCGTTTTGAGTGCAGAGAGGTCGTTCTCGTCGCGCGAGGAGTAGCTGATGCTCCATCCATCAGGTACATAGATGGCGCGGTCGGTGCTCACGCCGCTGTTCTCCATTGCCTTGTAGCTGCCCTCGAAGTCGCCGTTCTGCAGCTCTGTGGGCAACTGGTTCTTGCGTTCAGCTTCGGCCTGGATGAGTGCCTGCTGAGCGAGTGCCTGCACGGTCATGGGCGAGGCACAGGCGTAATAGACAGACTGGTACACGAGCGTGTGCTTGTATTCGTCGCCATCGGTGTTGGCTGAAGCGTTTTCCAGTCCCTCGATGGCTATCACCTGGTCCACGAGTCCGTTGCGGTAGGTGGTGAGCACCTGCCCGTCGTAGGTGAGGGAGAGAATCCACATGGACAGCATTGTCGGGTGGTTGTCGCCGTTCGTGCCGGTGGAGCCTGTGGCCCAGTTGTCGCTGGTGAGCAGGCGGTTCTGGCTGCGGTAGGTGTTCCCGCCGACGCTGATGACGGGATAATAGTCAGCATCCAGGCTGTACTTCATGTCCCCGATGGTGAAGAGCGGCCCGCCGTAGCTGTCCTGGTTCATGACAAAGGCCAGGTTGAGCGTCTTGTTCTTGCCGAGGCAGAAGCATCTTATGCGCGGGTTCACGCTCTCGTCCTCCTCGGGTGTCAGCTCCTCCTGCCAGGCGTAGTGGCAGCGTATGTCTGTGGGATAGCCCTTGGGGTAGTTCTTGTTGACCATCCAGTAGTAGTAGTCTCCGTTCATCCAGGCAAGCCGCATCTGTGAGTCCTTGGAGCCGGGGATGATGAAGGGCCGCGAGTTGTTCTTCGCGGAGTTCACGGTGATTTGCTGGCTACCAACGACGGTGCCATCGTCGCCGATGGTGTATTTCCATATCTCATAGACGCCGTCTCTGTTGTAGGTGCCGTTCTTGGTTGGGATGGAGAGGTAGAGGTCGCCCACGTTGTCCGGGTCGAGGGCCATGCCGCCGCTGTAGCAGCGCTCTGTCTGGTTCCAGTTCTGGTGGAAGGCGTGACCGGCATCGCAGACGCGCGTGGTCTTCCAGGCCGACCCCGTCCAGCGGGCATACCAGTACTCGTGACCCGTCTTGTCGTTGTCGATGTGGGGATAGGCGATGACTGGGTTCCCGTCGGCATCCAGGGCAATCTGCCACACCCAGTTGCGAACGCTCGAGCTGTTGTCCACGATGGCTGTTGGGTGGGCTGAGGCATAGCTGCTCTGCTTGTTGACGTTGTGAGGGCCGTTCGCGATGATGCTGAGCTGGTTACCGCTGATGTCGCGCAGGAGGGGGCTGCCGCCATTGATGTCGATGACGTTGAGGTAGAGCCAATCGGGCATCTCGTTGTCAGGATGTCCGGTGGTATAGGTGAGGTAGATTTTGTCCTTGCCGTTGCTCTGGTACTTGGCGTAAGGCCGTGCGCCAGTGCTCTGGACAATCTGCTTGGGTCCGAAGTCGAACGCGCAGTTGTCGTTCTCGTCAGGCATCGTCAGACGTGCAATCGTCGGGTGCCAGTTGATGCCGCGCCAGCAGAGGTAAATGTGCGTCGGGTCATCGCTCAGGATGAAGGGCGACGGATAGGTCGTGTTGTTGGCCGTGGCGAGGTATTTCTCCTCGCCCAGGGCGGTGATGTCGCCGGGCTTGCGGGAGATGCGGTACCATATCTTGGCCTCGTCGGTGTGGCGCGTGTAGAAGATCATCACGCGCTCGTCCGGCAGCACGATGAACGTCGGGTTGTTGTGGTCGTCGGGCTGGAAGTAGCTGCGGATGAGTACCTCCGTCTTGCGACCCGTCAGCCAGTCGTACTGTGCAGCCTTCACGTTGCCATGCACGTCGATGTAGCCGAGATAGGTGGCGTTGATGGTGCCGGCGGCGTTCTCGTAGTGGAGGGCGCGCGGGTCGGCAAACCAGCACCAGGCTCCTTCGTCGGTCACGACGGAGCCGCTGTAGCTCTCTTGTGCCCAGGCAGACGTCAGCGCGGCCAAGGCAAACAGGGAAATCGTCAGAAATCTTTTCATGGTTATTTACTTTACTGCTGTTACGATATAGGTGAAGTCATAGTCCTGCCAGGGCATCTGGTATTCGCCACGGGGCCATGCACCCCAGCTATTGACGCAGCCCACACCGAACTGGCGCTGCTGAATCTGCACGACGGTGAAGTCGTGTGGGGTGAGGTCGCCCGAGTGACTTTGGTGGATGTCCTTGCGCGGTCCGTCGTCGAGGTCTGCGGGCAGGTAGTTCAGGGCAGAGGCCTCCATAGGCCCTACGGCTGTGAACTGCAGTCCGTGGCCAGCGCCGTCGAGCACCCGCCAGTAGCGGATGTCGGTCTTGTTGCCGCTCTCCTGCGGACGGATGTAGCCCCAGTACTGGTCGGAAACCTTCTGGGTGAAGGTGCCCAGCTTCTGGCTGAAGTTGCGGTCGATGTAGTTCTCAATCGGGCCGCGTCCGTAGTAGTTGACCGTCTGATAGTCCTTTGGCATCACCCACTGCATACCGAAGCGGAACATCTGGGGCTTCTCCTTGGCCTCTTCGTTGACGTCAAGCTTCTGGTTGACGAAGAGTTCGCCTGCGGCATCGAGGGTATAGGCCACGGTGAGCATAGCGTCGAGCTTCTCCATCTTATAGACGGCGGTGATGGTGCGTGCCTTGTCGGTGCCCGTCAGGGTGATACCCTGCAGCTTGCGCTCGGCATCCTTCCAGAGGGCGAAGTGGTTTTGCAAGTTTGCGCCGTAGTCGTTGTCGGTCGGTGCGCGCCAGAAGTTAGGCACGACGCTGAAACCATCCTGCAGCATGGGCTTTCCGTCGATGTCGAGATAGTCCAGTTCGCCCGTCCAGCGGTTCACGGTGACATCGACACCGCTTGCCGAGATGGTGTAGCAGGCCAGCATGGAGTCGGCCTTGACGCTGCCGTCGGTGGCAGCCGCCAGTCTCTCCTCTACGTTGGGGAACTGGTATCCTTGCAGGGTCAGTTGCTCGCGTGCCACGACAGTACCGGCCTTGAGCAGTCCGTCCTGATGCTTCAGGGTGAAGGCGATGTTTGCCAGCACCTCCTTGCCGGGATAGCGGCTGAGCAGATCTTGAACATGCGGAAGGTAGGGTGCGAAGTTGAATACCTTTGTCTCCTGTGGCTGGACGTTGAAGTCGTAGTCAATCGTCTCGTTCTTTATCGTCTCTTTGCCATCGACCAGCAGCGTGACCTTGACCTCCACGTTGCTCAGGTCGGTGAAGAAGTTCTCGTTGTAGATTTCCACCGTGCCTTTGTCGAGGTTGAAGTTCTTGAGCCAGATGTTCTGATGGACATACTGCACCTCGTAGGCATGGGGGTTGAACGAGCGGTCAGGGGCGATGACGCCGTTGTTGTTGAAGTTATGGTCGGAGGCAGGATAGCGGCCTTCGTCGCCGCCATACATCCATATCGGCTTGCCGGTCACCTTCGAGGTGCCGCGAAGGCCCTGGTCCACGAAGTCCCAGATGAAGCCGCCCTGATACTTCGGGTACTTGCGGATGAGGTCCCAGTACTCCTTGAAGCCGCCCAGCGAGCTGCCCATAGCGTGGGCATATTCGCACTGGATGAGCGGACGGGGGTTGTTGCCCTGCGCGTACTTCTCGCAACCTTCGTAGCCGTAGTACATGGGGCAGAAGATGTCGGTGTCGCCGTCCTGTCCGGCCTGCTCATACTGGCAGGGGCGCGAGGGGTCAAGCTCCTTGACGCGCTTGTAGGCAGCCTTGAAGTTGTCGCCATAGCCGCTCTCGTTGCCTAAGCTCCAGAAGATGATGGAGGGGTGGTTCTTCTGCACCCTGACGTTTGCCTCGTTGCGCTCCACGATGGTCTGCTTGTAGAGCGGATCCTGTGCCAGGCGACGGCTTCCGTAGCCCATGCCGTGACTCTCGAAGTTAGCCTCGGCTACGACGTAGATGCCGTACTGGTCGCAGAGGTCGTACCAACGCGGGTCGTCGGGATAGTGGCAGGTGCGCACGGCATTCATGTTCAGCTCCTTCATGATGCGGATGTCCTGAATCATGCGCTCCACGCTGACGACATAGCCGTTATCGGGGTCAAGCTCGTGACGGTCGGCACCCTTGAAGAGGACTGCCTTGCCATTCACCAGCACCTGGCCGTCCTTGATTTCAATCTTGCGGAAGCCCACCTTCTGCGGGATGCACTCCACTACGCCGCCCTTGGCATCCGTGATGGTGGTGTAGAGGGTGTAGAGGTAGGGCGTCTCGGCAGTCCACTGGCGGCAAGCCTTCACGTCGATGGTGGCTGTCTGCTTGCCTGCCGCAATCTTTTCGGGTGCCGCAGACTCATAGACCAGCGTGCCGTTAGCATCCTCCAGGCGGAACTGTATCATGTTGCCCTTGGCGTTCACCACGTCGGCAGTGATGGCAAGGCGACCGTTCCGGTAATTGTCAACGAGGTCGGGCACGATGCTGATGTCCTGCAGATGAGCCTTCGGACGTGCATACATATATACCTCGCGAGCAATGCCCGTGAAGCGCCAGAAGTCCTGGTCCTCGCCGTAGCTTCCGTCGCACCAGCGCATAACCTGCATGGCTACGAGGTTCTGCTGGCCGGGGCGCATGAACTTGGTGACGTTGAACTCGGCCTCAATCTTCGAGTCTTCGCTGTACCCCACCTCCTTGCCGTTGACCCACAGGCGCAGGTTAGAGGTGGCAGAGCCAACGTGAATGAAGATGTCCTGTCCCTTCCAGTCGTCTGGCACTAGGAACGAGCGGCGGTACGACCCCGTGTAGTTGTTTTTCTCCTCCACGAAGCCGGGTTGGCTGCGGAACTGTGTAGCCCAGCTGTAGCCCACGTTCTTGTAGATGCGGTCGCCGTGACCGTTCAGCTCGAACAGGCCTGGCACAGGGAACATCTCCCAGCTGGAGTCGTCGAAGCCCACAGCCTCAAAGCCTGCGGGGGCATCCTGATGGTTCACTACGAAACGGAAGCGCCACTGCCCCTCCATCGAGAGGTAGCGCCCGGACTTTGTCTTGTCGGACGTGCGGGCCTTGTCCTTCGTCTCGAAGGCGAAGAACGAAGCGCGGGGCGTTTCTGTGTTCACACGGTTCACGTTAGCATCCAGCCAGTAAGGCTTTGCTGTTGTCTTGGGTGCAGCTGCGACCGTCAAAGAGAGGGAAGCAAAAACTACGAGAAAGATTGTCTTCATTGTCTTATGTTTTGTGTTTTAATAGATTGTTTCGTTATTGTCATTCGGTCCAGGTTTTTCCTTATTTGTTGGACAAAGGTACGAATAAGTGAGAGAAAAGCAAAAGAAAAGCTTGTTTTTCTTTGTTTTTCCGAGCGAGAGTACCTAAGACGCAGTCAAAGGTACGAATAAGTGAGAGAAATACCAAATTTATTTGCGTATTTTTGGAAGTGTCGAGGGAATGTATTACATTTGCACACAGAAGCAATACAAATGCAGTCGTTTATGGAAACAACAATCACAAGAAGACCCACCTCTTTCCGGCTTAGGACAGACCTTCTGGAGGGACTGAAGCGCAAGGCAGCCCGCGAGAACCGCACGCTCAACAACTATGTAGAAAGCGTGCTGCTTGACATCGTTTACGACGAGCCTAATGAAGTGACCAAGGCCGCCATACATGAGGCTATGTCGAGGCGCAACTACAACAAAGTTTATAGTAGTGTTGATGAGATGTTCAATGATATTCTTAATGAGGAAGAATGAAGGATCTCCAACCTACCACTCAATATCGAAAAGACCTCAAAAGATATAAGAACCAACCCAAGAAGTTGGATGCCTTGAAAGAGGTTCTTAGGATGCTTCAGAACGAACAGCCCATCCCTGCGGAATATAAGCCCCATATACTTTTGGGACAATACAAGGGCTGCATGGAATGCCATATCCAAGGTGACTTTCTGCTGATTTGGTTCGACCCGGAGCACGACATTATTGAGCTTGTCCGCCTCGGCACTCACTCGGAACTGTTTAGGTGAAGAGTTTGTCTTCCTGCACTTGCGGGTTGACTCTACACGTTCTTTTTATAGAATCTTTTGTTAAAAAGAAGCGGTTCCCTGCTTGAGTTTCACAGATTTTGACTAACTTTTCTATGCAAGGACAGTAATCTCATGGAAGAGTATTTCAGGTCTTTGGGGAATGTTTTTGTTTTGTTTTTCTCCTTTTTCCCATAAATTATTGTTCTTAAATTTGCGAACAATCGAATAATGTATTAATTTTGCAGCCGTATGATAGTTACTTTCGACCAGACATATCTGCAAGAACTCTATACAAACGGGCAGGCCAGCGACAAACATCATCGCTTCCAGCCCCAGATAGTCAGCAAGTATGTGAAGGTGGTGAACCTGATGAAGCAGCAGGAGAACGTACTCGGACTCACCCGCTTCGGTTCGCTGCACTACGAAAAGCTGCACGGCGACAAGGAAGGACTCTGTTCCGTCCGCGTCAACGACCAGTACCGCATTGAGTTCGAGGAGTCTCTCGAAAAAGGTAAGCAGATTGCCACGATTTGTAACATCACAGAATTGTCGAACCATTATAAATAGGGAGGAACCAGAGATGATAACTATTGAAGGAATAGAGCCAAAGATGATTGCCAACAATCTAAAGCCCTACAAACCCACACATCCAGGTGAGGTGCTGAAGGACGAGTTGGAGTACCGAGGCATTTCACAGCGCGGACTGGCCAAGGAAATGGGGATTTCCTATTCAGCCCTCAACGAAGTGCTTAATGCCAAGCGTGCCCTTAATCCGGAGTTGGCTATGATGATGGAAGCCGCCCTCGGTGTAGATGCCGCCCCTCTGCTGGCCATGCAGAACGAGTACGACATGTTGATGGCCGAACACAATAAGTCATTCATGGAGAAGCTGAAAAAGATTCGCCGCATTGCTGCGGTATTCTAAGAGAACAGAAGTAGAATTCACACTATTATTTCAGCAATATCCTCAGCAACTTTCTTGATTTGCCAATACGTCTGTGGTGGCAGCTTGTTCATCATAACATCTTCTTTGAACGAAACTGAAGTACCGCGACAAAGTAAGTTGCCGATGTAGGCGACAAGTTCAAAAAGATTGTGCCCTCGTATGTGGAGATAAGCATTCTGCTCGTTCACATTGAGAGAGTGACAATAATTGCTTTCGGCCTCGAAATCAACGGACTTTGCAAACGGAGTATTCAAATGCTTCTTGAAGTTCTTGGCGATTCTCTCAATTAGCAGTTTGCCGTTGTCGGCCAGTTCTACACGTTTGCATTGCTTTGGCAAACAGGCAGAGAACATATTCAGATTAAAATCGGGCTTGTCATTCTTGAGGCAGTAGAGCAAAAGCAACATTGGCTTATACACTGTCTTTGAAAGAGTTGAAAGGAAGGCTGAGAAATCAAAAGTCGTTGCTTTCTCAGGACATTGTGCTTCAAATCGCTCATTCAAAGCAGAGGCTTCGCAATAGTGATTCTCCCAAGAATACGTATAGGTTTGACATATGAAGTTGTCAGCATTGAGACCCGTCTCTTGCAACAGATAGCGCATATCACTGTCAATGCAGATGAAGAATCGCTTCGACAGGTAAGGACGGTATTTCAGACATTGCTCACAGCCAGAAGTGTCAAATCCTTTGGGACTACGGCTTTGTGTGATGAAGTAATAATGCCCAGGCTTTCGGTTTTGCAGCACCATATTCCAGAACAATTTATCATCACCATTCTCCAAATGGACGCTGGCTACCACACCACTCTGCATAAGCGGCACATTAGCAAAGTACCGCGCTTGCTCCAGATAAACGTCTGCCATTATTTTCGAGTGTTAGTGGTGATGTTTTCCATATATATAGCCTTGTCCCCCCAACCGTCCGAGAATATCATCGGCGAATGTGTTGTGAGGATAATCTGCACATTAGGATTCAACTGCAGAATCATGTCAATTAACTTATACTGCCAGCTGATGTGCATGGAAATCTCTGGCTCGTCCATCATCAGCACATACTCCTGACCGTCCTCCAACAATACTGTCAATAGAATGATGAGCAGTTGTTTCTCGCCAGAAGATAATTTGTCAGCATCAATAGCGGTCTTTTCGTCTATGATAAAACGCAGCTTGTCGGAATTGTTGTCTAACACCTTTCCTGTCTCTTTGAAAGCCTCATTAACAAGAATCTCAAAAAGAATTTTACGAGCATAAATTTTATTATAGTCTTCTTTTGTCACATTTCCTTGAGCACTTAGGTTTTCTGTAAACTTTTTTAAAAGGCCATTCAGGTAGTAACCATAGTCGCTCTGCAACTGCACAAGCCGTTTGTCAAGCAATGTCTGTTGCGTGTTTACATCCTTATCCTTAATGTCGAAGGTGGAGATAAAGTCTAACTTCAGACACTTGGCAAATTCTTCCAATGGCAACTCTTTGCCATTTTTCGCAACCTCCCTTGAAGAAAGAGTCAAGGAAACCCTCGCTTTTTCATCACTATTCTTTGAATGGGTAGTCGTTGGACTACTAATTACAGTAATGCCATCTTTCAACGAAATAGCAGCACTCTCGTATGTAAATGTAGGCTCTACACCATTGAATGCCAAGAATCGAATAAAACCCAATATGGTTGACTTAAACGTACCATTGTTGCCAATAATGATATTCACCTTCTCATCAATCCGAGATTTGAAGGAGTATTTACCATAGAGATTCTCTATTTCAAAATCTTTAATCCTCATAATAGTAGTTGTGTCGTTTTGCTTGCAAAATTAAGCATTTTCTCGCAAAGAGCAAAGAATAATAAGGCAAAAATACCTTATTTAATAGAAATGATTTGGCTATGTGCCAAAGAATGATTACCTTTGCATCATGTTTAACGAAAAATGGTATGCCAATGAACAGATAAAAGACAATAGGACATAAGACTGAACGTCCACTTTTGATTCTTGTTTTCCGACAATTGGGGGATTGAAAGAAAAAGTAGCAAGAACTGAAGTAGATTGTTCACGCCGTTTGGTGTGGGCATTTACTCGTTTAAGGCATAAAGGTTATCCCCAAAACCTCTGAAACGTAAGTGAAGTAGATTGCTCACGCTTTTCATTCAAAAAGAAGAAAATGAGCTATATATCGGGACATTATAGAAAAGGTCATTTCCGTAATGGGAAATGGGTCAGTGGTGGCTATGTAAAAGGTCATTATCGTAGTGGATTAGCGTATGGATATAGTTCGTATTCTGTAAATGCACATAGTACAGCAACAGAGGAGGCAACTCTTCCTAATGATATAGAATTGGAAGAATTGCTTTCGCCGCAGAATATAGAGATCATAAGTGAAATGATGGAAAATTTAGATAACTTTTCATACGCAAGAACACTTAGATTTTTTGATGCGTACTATCCTTACGATGTTGAAGATGTTCATTATGCCGAAGTGTTGTTGTCAATGAATACTTGTTTATCAATTGATGATTTGTTATCAGTACGTGAATTTGTAAAAGAAAAGATAACTAAGATTAGCCAATCATCTGTAGAAAAACTGCCAGATGATATAAGCAAGGAGCTTTCAGAGTGTGTTTCTAAAGTTTTAGGTTGGAACAACATCAGTTTTAATAGACTTAAAGATAACTTAAGAGCCGATGTCAATTCTTGTTACGATGAAAATCTATTCCGTCTTTTTAAGGAAAGTAAAACAATAACGACCGACATCTGTGGTGAGTGTTTTATCAACCTATCATTTTGCTCTAAGTACTCGAAATACAAGGATTTGATTAGCCATGAAGCCAAAGAAAGAGGCAATATTGATGTATCTGGGTTATTAGAGACAATAGCGAAACGTTATGAAGGTTTTAGAACACATTGGAATGAATTCAAAGGGTTCAAAGAGGGAATGAATGGCTATGCTGCTGCCAAACAAGTGGTGGAAGACGATTTCGATTATTTGAAACAATTCAATTGGAGATTGTTGCCTTGGGAAAAATCATACTATAGCGAGATAGATAGAGAAGAAATTCGGAAAAGGGATGAACAAGTCAAAATACAGAAAGATAATCAAATAGAAAAGGAAAGGCAAAAGAAAGATGAAGAGAAAATCCGACAGGAGGAAGAGTATAGAAAAGAACGCAACAATACCATAATTAAAATTATTATTGGAGTAATTGTATGTGTGCCTATAGTGATTCTCTTGGTCCAGATACCTTCTGAAGTATGGAATTGGATAATCGCAATTCTAGTCATCCTAGCATTAATGAAAAAGTGATTATAACAATAATTCAAGATTCGCATGTTATACAAGAAAGCGTGGGTTAATTAGCATTTGAGTGTAAAGAATCTATGAAGTTTCATTTCTATAATTCAATCTATGAAAGCAGAAAATATTAACCCAGAGAACTTGAAACAGATTGTAAAAGAACTTGAATCTTTGAAAAACAATCTTTCCTCGGCCAAGGACGAAGAAGATGCAAGAAAGGTCCAAGAGGAGGCTATCAATATGTCTGTCGGGGTAGTATATGCGGAGTCCAAAGCTGACGACCTGCTGTTTAGGTGTAGCTCATGTTTTAATGTGCCAGAAGATTTGACATGCGCCAATCGTTATTCATACCCTCCAGAAGATAAGGTGAGTAATCCACAACGGATGAATATTAAGAATGATTCTGTCTTTTATGGAGCATCTGATATAAAAACAGCCTTACATGAAACAGGCATAAAAGAGAACCAAGTTTTTTATGTCAGTGCATGGGAAATGAAAGATGATGCAAAGATGTTAATGTTCCCATGCATACCATTGGGAGTCATATCAAAAGCATTACAATCAAAAGAGACTTATGCTCCTTTTGCACAATTTGCAAACTTTATTAAATCATCTCCAGAATTAGAAGCTTGGTATGACAAATTGACAGAGATAATGTCTATTCCCCATAACGAAAAAGACGCATTACATAAATACATATATTATCTGACTGGAGGTCTGGCAAATAATATCCGTCATATTAAAGTACCATATAAGGACTCCTTAAGGGATATTGATGCAATACTATACCCCAGTGTCATGTTAGAGGGAGGAAAACACAATCTTGCAATTCGTCCGCAATTTGTAAAAGAACACATGCAAATAAAATATATCATGAAAGGAATCTACAATCAAGGAGAGGTTACATGTTCTTTCAAATACATCGGGTTTGATGAAGAAGAAAGAATAAAATGGAAGCAATTATCTAAACAGGTCGTTAGGACAAAAATTATACAATATCAAGACCACAATAGGATATACAATATAGTAGGAAATGAGATAATACCCTTCGAAGGTAAATTGTGCTCAATAGCAGACCTGGAAAATACTTTGATAAACAAGTTGAATCGACAAGATTCGCCTCTCAAAGACTTACCTTTCAAACACGATAAAGATATTTCTATTTGCAGTCCAAGATGGATAGACGAATGGATGAAAGATCATGTCGTGGATCTGATAATAAATGATGATCTAATGCGGGATATACAAGTATCCGCTACTTTGCACTCTTTCTTCTCTGAAGATGGTGTTAAACTTACGGATGTTTTTGAGGAGAATGTGAATTAATAAAATTTTCACTTTTATCTTTTCACTTCTGCAAGGACGACCGCTTCTTTCTTGCAGCCATCGACTTTGATGGTTATAGGGGCAGAAACTGAGCTGCTTCATCATTGCGGAGTGCTAGAAAACAGCAAACGGGAACGCTGACAAGGCTTCGGAATGGCGGGATATAATCTAATTCGGGAAGTAGATTATATCTCGGTGCTGTTTGAAGGTGTTTTTCTTGGCGGTTTCGATATTTCTCTGTAATTTTGCAGAAAAATCGGAGAAAGACATGGGAAGAGACGGATTCGGACACGCCTGGAGGGACAGGCAGTGGATAAAGAAAAGCAGTAGGCCGAGGGAATTGGCTCCAAGAGAGCTGAAGGAAGAGCCGCAGTTCAAGTTCAAGGACATCTACATCACTCCGCTGCGGCAGAAGCGGCACTTACGCGGAGGACGGGTACGTCAGCTATGTGGTGATGAACCGCAACACGTCGCCGACGGGCATCCGCATTTTCGACGCATACCTGAACTACCTGACCGACGGCGGCTCGGACCTGCAGGAGTTCGCCAAGCGGCTCGGGCTGCGACGCGACGACATCGACTCGCTGGTGTTCGTGCTGACGGGCATGAGGGGCGTAGATTTCCGCATGAAGTATCAGGTGCTCATGGCCGACCAACTGCTGCGCTTCACGGACATGACCATCGCCGAGGTCTCGAAACGTGCGGGGTTCGGCTCGGCCAACAACCTCTACCTGACGTACAAGCGCGAGTTCAACATCGCTCCTGGCTACCGCAGCCCCCAACTTCGACAGGAGGGCGACGTGGGGAGGTACAAGCTGTGACGAAAAACAGGCGGGAGTTTTATTGTACTTTTGCAAACAAATTATCAGAGTATGGCAACGATTAACGAGTTTTTCCAGCTTTTGAGTTCTTTCCTGTGGGGGTGGCCCATGATTGTGCTGCTGCTTGGCACGCATATATTCTTGACGATTCGCCTGCGTGTGCCGCAACGCAAACTGCTGACGGGCATCCGTTTGTCGGTACAGAAAGACAAGGGCGCCAAGGGCGAGGTCAGTCAGTTCGGGGCCTTGACCACTGCCCTTGCCGCCACAATCGGAACGGGCAACATCGTGGGCGTTGCCACAGCCGTTGCTCTTGGTGGACCTGGTGCCGTGCTGTGGTGCTGGCTGACGGGTGTGTTCGGTATGGCTACGAAATATGCCGAAGGGCTGTTGGCCGTGAAGTATCGTGTGCGGGATGCAAGCGGACGAACCTACGGTGGCCCGATGTATGCCCTTGAATACGGACTTGGCATGAAGTGGCTGGCTGTACTCTTTGCCTCCTTCACGGCTCTGGCTTCCTTTGGCATCGGCTGTACGGTACAAGCCAACAGTATCGCCTTGTTGGCGAACGAGACCTTTGGCATCTCCACCTCGCTTGTCGGAGTGCTGGTGTGTCTGCTTACGGCTTCGGTTATCCTGGGAGGCGTGAAAGCCATCGCCCGCGTCTGCTCCATCTTCGTGCCTTTCATGGCGTTGCTCTATGTCATCGGCTGCATCGTCATCCTTTGCATGAACGGCCCATACGTTTGGCCCGCCATCCGGCTCATCGTGCATTCTGCCTTCAACCCCTCGGCAGCAGGAGGCGGCTTTGTGGGAGCTACGGTGATGATTGCTGCCCGCTACGGTATTGCCCGCGGACTCTTCTCCAACGAGAGCGGCATGGGTTCGGCTCCGATTGTGGCTGCTGCCGCTCAGACACGCAATCCCGTCCGTCAAGCTTTGGTGAGCAGTACGGGCACCTTCTGGGACACGGTCGTCATCTGTGCCCTCACAGGACTGGTGCTTGTCAGCAGCATCATTGCCTACCCTGACATCACCTTCGACGACGGCGCAGCCCTCACCAAGGTTGCCTTCTCCAAAATTCCCTACATCGGTGCGCCGCTGCTTGCTTTCGGCATCCTCACCTTTGCCTTCAGCACCATCCTCGGCTGGAGTTACTACGGCGAGAGTGCTGTGAGCTACTTAGATGCGAGAGGCAAGAAAGGAGAGGTGAGGCGTGGTTCGCGCTTCTACCGTATTCTCTACATTGTGGCGCTGTTCTTCGGCAGCATCATCAACCTCGACATCATCTGGAACATTGCCGACAGCATGAATGCTCTGATGACGATTCCCAACCTCGTCGCCCTGCTTCTTCTGAGCAAAGTGGCGGCCCAAGAGACAAAGCAATATCTCTGGGCCAACCGCCTGGATGAGGAAATGGAAGAGTGAAGACCCTCCCAAACCCTCCCTTGAGGGAGGGTGTTTGCAAGGGTAAATATATGTATTTTCTTTGAATTATTGTGTGAACTTGAAGAAACTTTGGCAAAGATGTTTTAAAATTGTATCTTTGCACTGGATAATCAAGAAATCGTTAATCATCAACCCCTTTTAACCCTTTTACTTTTTTACCTTTTTACCTTTTTATTATATATGGAACTCATCTATCTTTTATATCTCATCATCGGCATCGCCTTGGGAGCGGTTGCTGTGTATTTCGCGATGCGGTCGCAGGTGCAGGCGGCAAAGGAAAGGACAAGCCTTGCAGAACAGCAGAAACAGCAGGAAGGAGACTCGCTTCGGCAGCAGATGCGCGAACAGCAGGAGACATTCCGCCAGCAGATGCAGGCGCAGCAAGAAGCCCAGCAACAGCAGGTGCGTGAGCAACGGGAGTCCCTTCAACAGCAAATGCGTTCGCAGCAGGAAGCCCAGCAACAGCAGATGGCGCAGCAGATGGCACTCCTGCGCGAACAGATGAGTACCACTTCCGAGCGCGTCCTCAAGGAGCGTGCCGAGGAACTCTCTGCTGTCAACAGCGAACAGCTCTCGAAGATACTTTCTCCGCTTCAACAGAACCTTCAGCTCATGCGCTCCCAGACGGAGAAGATGCAGAAGGACCACGACGACTCCCTGCGCGAACTGAAGGCCGCCATACAGACAAACATGGAGCGCGAACGGGCGATGGGTGAGCAGACGGAACGCTTGGCGCAGGCACTCACGGGGCAGAACAAGGTGCAGGGCAACTTCGGCGAACTCAAGCTGAGCCAGATACTGGAGCAGATGGAGTTGGAGCGCGGCTTGCAGTACGACACGCAGGAGACGATGCGAGACGCTCAAGGCCGTCCCATCACAAGCGAGGAAGGCCGCCGCATGATTCCCGATGCCGTGCTGCACTTCCCCGACGGTCGCGACGTCATCATCGACAGCAAGATGTCCTTCACCGCCTTCGTCGATTACATGAACGCCGAGGACGAAGCGACCAGGAACGAGGCCCTTCGCCGCCACCTCGCCAGCATGAGGCAGCACGTCCGCGAACTGGCACAGAAGCAGTACTTCCGCTATGCCAAGAGCGACAAGGGCCGCCTCGACTTCGTGCTGATGTACGTCTTCCAGGAGAGCGCCCTGCAACTTGCTTTGCAAAGCGATACGACGCTCTGGAAGGAAGCCTACGACCAAGGCGTCATCATTTCCGGCAGCCAGTCACTCTACATGACCTTGCGCGTGCTCGAACTCACCTGGAAGCAGACGCGCCAGGTGGAGAACCAGGAGAAGATGATGCAGTGCGCCAACACCCTTGTTGAGCGTGTCCAGCTCTTTGCCGAACGCTTCGAGCGCGTCGGCGACCTCCTCGACAAGACCCGCCGCGGGTTCGACGACCTCACCGTCGTCACCGCCCCCTCCGGCCCCAGCATCACCACCGCCGCCCGCAACCTCCTCAAATTCGGCGCCCAAGAGAACAAAAAGAAGAAATCCCTCAACTCGCCGTCCATGCTCGACAACACAGAAGACAACAACACGCCAGAGCTGCCTTTGGAAGAGTGATGCAAAACAATCTTCCACGTATCATCCGCAGACGTCACACATCTCATTGACAAACTACTCTAAAGTAAATCGCAAACGACACGAGAGAAAAATCGCATATTACTCTTGAATAAATTACAAACTACTCGTGCGTCGATTGGAGACACCCCAATACGGGAAAGCAACAAAAATGAGATTTTCGGCATTTTCTTATGTTTGAACAGCGAGATTTTCGGCAAAAGCAGGCAACTTTGTGAGATTTTCGGCATTTTCCTTTGTTTGAATAGTGAGGTTTCGGCAAAAACATGTATCTTTGCCGCAAAGAAATACGAAACCAAACTTTAAGGAAATGGGAGAAAGAATCTTTAAGCGTAAACTGTACGACAAGATGCTTCGATGGAAGCAGGAACGGCAGGGCAGTACTGCGCTGCTCATCAAGGGAGCCAGACGTGTAGGAAAATCCACGCTTGCTGAGGAATTTGCCAAGCATGAATACGAGTCGTATCTCCTCATTGACTTTACAGAAACATCCAAGGAAGTAAGGAACTTGTTCGACGACATATCAAACCTTGACGATTTGCTCTTCCAGTTGCAATTCCGTTTCCAGAAAAGGCTCACGCCCCGAAAGTCTGTCATCATCTTTGATGAAGTGCAGAACTGCCCGATGGCACGGCAGGCAATCAAGAAACTGGTGAAAGACGGACGCTATGACTATATCGAAACAGGCTCTCTAATCTCCATCAAGAAGCACACACAGGGCATCCGCATCCCAAGCGAGGAAACGCGACTGACACTTTATCCAATGGACTACGAAGAGTTCAAATGGGCTTTGGGCGATGAGGTCACAATACCGATGTTGCGTGAGGCTTTTGATACCAGACGGCATTTTGGCGATGCCTTGACAAGGAAGCTACAGCGCGATTTCAGGCTTTACATGCTGATAGGTGGTATGCCGCAGGCTGTGAGTGCATATCTTGATGCCAATAACCTAAGTGTCGTGGATGACGTGAAGAGGGAAATCATAGAACTCTATGCCGATGACTTCCGAAAGATTGACCCGACGGGAAAAGCAACAAGGATGTTCTATGCAATACCCGGACAACTTGGCAAGAACGCTTCGAGATACCAGATTTCGAGTGTCATTGAGCAAGGAAGACAAGAACGGCTGGACGAACTGGTACAGGACATGGAGGATTCGCAGGTCGTGCTTCTGTCTCATCATGCCAACGACCCTAATGTGGGGATGTCGCTGCACGCGGACTCCAACAGATACAAGATGTTCCTGAACGATACAGGACTGTTCGTCACACTCGCCTTCAGAGACAAAGACATCACAGAGAACGTCATCTACCAAAAACTGCTAACCGACAAGCTGTCGGCAGACCTCGGCTATGTCTATGAGAACGTTGTGGCACAGATGCTGAAGGCTGCCGGCAATGAACTCTATTATCACACCTGGCCCACGGAAAGCGGCAAGCACAACTACGAGATAGACTTCCTGCTTTCGCGAGGAAGCAAGATATGTCCGATAGAGGTCAAGTCCTCCGGGTACAAAAGCCATGCCTCGCTCGATGCCTTCTTCAGAAAGTTCCCTGACAGAATCTCACACCGCTACCTTGTATATACTAAGGACATGAGAAAAGACGCAGACATACAGATGGTGCCTGTCTTCCTAACAATGTTCCTCTAACTCTTAAAATAAAAATTTTGCATTTATCTATTCACCTATTCACTTTTCTGTGTTAAGCCATTGTAGATAAGATGTATAGATAGGTGAATAGATGGATGAAGTCTTCGCTTGGCTATTCACCTTGCATTGATTGTCCAAAAACACCTTTTTCTGCACCTAACAAAAGCCAGGAAAGGTCTTCAATCAATGGAGTTTGATTCTGTTTCACATGCTGAAACGATTTGTTTCACATGTGAAACACTTTGTTTCAACGAGTGAAACAGTTTGCTTCAGCATTAACTTTTCATCGTGAACACAGTGTATTTCAATTGATAAGCTACGCTGCGAACGCTATCACATCATGTTTTCATCCACAAAAGTGAATAGCTGTATGCAAAAGCGAACTCTCTATTCACCTTGTTACTTTTTGAATTTCATAATGTTATTTGCAAAAGTGAATAGGTGAATAGGTAAATCACTAATCTTTCGTAAAGAAAACTTTCATGTTGACATTCGTCGAGTTTTACTTCCGAAAAAGGTTTTGTTCATTATGTATTCATAAGGATGTCCAACTTTATGCGACAGCAGAGGGGACATTAAAAGAGGGAGAGAATAGGGATTTATGAAGGAGGCTTTCAAAAAGAGGAAATAATTATTCTTTCCTCTTAAAGGCAATAGATTACTGATATTTTTCCTTCAAAAGCTTTTGATGTATTCCTTTTCTTTGTACCTTTGTAGGCAAATACATCTCCTATGCTATTCCAAAAGGACATCATCAAGAAGCACCTCACCACCCTGCCCGCTGAACAAACAGCTGGTGAGAAAGCGTATGCCAACGTGCCTGACAAAAAAGTTATGTAATTAATCTCTATATATATGATTGAACGTGAAATAAGTGAAAGATATTTTTTTAACTTGCATGACTTTAACGAAAAAGGACGAAGACGCAAAGATGGACTTTCATTTCGAGATGTTGTGCGCGAATTTGAAAGAGACTTCCACGCACGGCACTCGACGGAGTATGCCTTGAATTTCTATGGCAATTCCAAAACAATGAGACTTTTGGAAAAGTCTTGCGATGCTGCACCATTTCTTACATATGGAATGGACTTGACTCAAGGAACGGCTTTTGATGCAGAACATGACCCTTATATTAACCACGAAATAGATAAACGCAGTAAGAATATATATGTTTATGGTATAGACTCTGCATTTATGACAGAGTTTGACAAAGATGGTTACCCCATACTTGATGAAGATGGTGACATTTTTCCACTAACGCTTCTTATAGACAAAACGATGAGAGACAATGAGGTCAGGCTGGCAGTTCCCACACTTGACGATGGCGATGAAACAGAGGATGTAACTATAGATGTACCACATTTTGAATATGCATGATGGAAACAAAGGAAAAGAATAAGCAGTGGCACTTGATTCGCAATGATAACGGCGAATGGATAAGCGACGAATACGCCGTGCTCCTCACTCCATTGGAGGCAACCATACTAAAAGTATTGGCGGTCAAGCAAAGGAAAAAACTAAGCATTCAACACGGAGAAGATGGCCTACTTTGGTGCTATAAGCATGAATATGAATCTATTGATATGAGTACTCCTCCGCCCGTTGAACACAAACTGAAAATAAAGAAAAGCTATCAGTATAGTGACAAAGTTAAAGAGTATCTACAAAAATTAGAACAGGAAATATTAAATGAAAAACAAGACATGAAAGACAGAACTGATGATTTCGATATCATAAAGGAGATGTTAAATCAGAAAACTGGTGTTTCTGATTTACCTCAAGACTATAATTACAAATTTGAAAAACAAAAAAAGACCTTGGTGATAAAGCTTTCGGAAAAGGGTTTGAAGGCTAATATGCAAGATAATGGAAGTGCTTTTGAGAGTTGGGCAATTATATTAAAATTTTATTTGAGTGATGTTATAACTACTGTCACCATTGATTGGGAGGATTTACACTACGATGATGGGGTTAATCTCCATTTTAACAGATTTGTTTATCGTCTCACAAAATTTATTCAAACATATGAATGGGCATCCGCAGCACGCCCCATCCCCCCAATACCTTCTGTACTCGTATGCAACTTCCCCATTGGAGGTGCTGCTAAATATGATAAACATAGTGAAGGAAGCGAAGGTTGGATAGAATGCAAGTATGTTGAGAAGTATAGATATGATTATGAAGTAATGGATCATCAATTGCCAGTAGGAATATTTTACAATAAGGTAAGTCGTGATACCCATTACACAACGGGACAGAAAAGTGCTATAGACATCTGGGCAATTAGGAATCAAGAACTCTTTATTTTTGAACTAAAAAAACCAAACAATAAAGTTTTAGGTGTCATATCAGAGTTGATGTTCTACACAAATATTCTACAAGATATTTTGTCTCACAGGATACAATATCGGCTTGACACAAAAATGCAAGTTGCAATAGAAAACAATTTTAGAGGGTTTGGTGATTTATATCGGTTATATAAAAGTGGGAATATCCAGAACATTAATGCTATCATTCTTTCTCAAAATGTACATCCATTGATTCAATTACCTCTCCTTGACTTTATCAATGATTCTGCTCGCCTAAAATATTGTCGGATTAGATATTCTATGCAAAAAGTTGAACTATAATCTAAAGCACATGAAGATTACCATTCATCGCGGAGCCAATCAGATTGGAGGCTGTATTACGGAAATTGCCACCGATGGAGCAAAGGTCTTTATCGACTTCGGCTGCAATCTGCCTGGTTCAAAGAAGGAAGAACTAACAGCCAAGGAGGTGGATGAAATAGCTGGAGATGCTGATGCCATTTTCTACTCTCATTATCATGGCGACCATGTCGGGCTGCACCACCTTATCCCCGAACATACAGCCCAATACATGGGGGCTGGGGCTATTGATGTCATGCGCTGCAAGTACGAAACATTGAATGCTCATCAGGATTTCAGCCAGCAGTTGACAGCCATTAAAAGAATGATTCCCTTCAAAGAACGAGAGCGCATTGCCGTAAAGAACAACATCTTTGTCACTCCCTTCTTTGTCAGTCATTCCGCTTTTGATGCCTATATGTTTCTGATTGAGTGCGAAGGCAAGAGGATTCTTCATACTGGTGATTTCCGTCGTCACGGGTATCTCGGCAAGGGGCTGTTCCCTACATTGGAAAAATTCATAGGCAAGGTTGACATACTCATCACAGAGGGAACAATGCTTGGACGGAGCCAAGAACAAGTAGTCACAGAGCATCAGATACAACTAAACACTATTCAAGCCATCAGTGAGCGTAAACATAAACATAAATACGTTTTTGCCCTCTGTTCCTCTACGGATATTGACCGTCTTGCCTCTTTCCACGCAGCATGCAAAAAGACAGGAAGGCTTTTCCTCGTGGATGCCTATCAACGCCGCGTGCTTGATGTGTTCTCGGAATATAGCGGTAGCAAAAGTTCACTTTATAAATTTGACAATGTCTTTGAATTGCGTGACCATAAATCTTATCGGATAGAAAAGATAACCAATTATCTTCGGGACAAAGGTTTCTTGATGCCTGTGCGGATGAATAGTCTGTGGCTAATAGAGGATATGGTGCAGGTCTTCAATGATGAAGCGCCGTGGCTACTGTATTCCATGTGGAACGGTTATGCAGAAGAGGGTGGAGAAAATGCCAACGAGAATGTTATCGCTATCCGTCGCCTCTTTGAAAACCACATCCTCGATGGTGTAGAAAAAGGCTTCCATACAAGCGGTCATGCAGATATTGCAACTCTTCGTGAAGTTTGCCAGGCAGTAAGCCCGTCAATTGGTGTGATACCTATTCACAAAGATGTTGGGATGAAATACGAATCACAAACCCATCGGGTGTTTAACGAAGGAATCTTTACAATATCAGGAATTGAAATAGATGTCCATTAAAATAAGGTGGCAGACATTCTAAGGTAACATGTTTCATAATAATGTAAAGAAAAGTAATAGCAACAGCCACAAGACTATACAATTTATGAAAAACAATAAAGGACAAATCTATTATATCAGACTACCGATGGTGAGTCGCACATTGAAGTCGTTGCAAATTTGCAACAATCAGTCGATGCCACGTCATAAATGATAAATAAAAGTCGTACCTTTGCAAACGAAACATGATGATATGGCAAACGATAAAGGACAAATACTATTATATCAGACTCCAGATGGAGAGTCACGCATTGAGGTGAGGCTGCAGGATGAGACCGTGTGGCTGAGCCTTGACCAAATGGCAGAGCTGTTTCAGCGCAACAAATCCACCATCTCCCGACACATCAAGAATGTGTTTGAGGAGGGAGAACTGCAGAAAGAAGCGACAGTTGCAAATTTTGCAACTGTCGTAAATAGAGGAATAAGAGGCGAGGTGGAAGACAGAATCGTTTTCTACAACCTTGACATGATTATCAGCGTCGGTTATCGCGTGCATTCCTATCGAGGTGTGCAGTTCCGCATGTGGGCGACAAGAGTGCTGAAGGAATACATCGTGAAAGGCTTTGCTCTGAACGACGACCTGCTGAAACGCGCTGGCGGTGGCAATTACTTCAACGAGTTGTTAGCCCGCATCCGTGACATACGTTCTTCAGAAAAGGTGTTCTACAGGAAGGTGCTCGAAATCTACGCCCTCAGCATCGACTATGACCCTCGCGTAGAAATGACACAGGAGTTCTTCAAGACGGTGCAGAACAAGATGCACTATTCCGTGCATGGGCATACAGCGGCTGAGATTATCTACGAAAGGGCTGATGCACAGAAGGACTTCATGGGGCTGACCACCTGGACAGGCGCGATGCCCAAGAGAACTGACGCGGAGATAGCGAAGAACTATCTGTCGCAGGAAGAGGTTACGACGCTTAATCGTATCGTCAGCCTGTATCTCGATTTCGCCGAATTACAGGCGGAGGAGCATCGCCCGATGTATATGAAGGATTGGATTGCCATCCTTGATGACTTCCTGCTCATCTCTCGAAAAGACATCTTGACCCATGCAGGACGTGTCTCTGCACAATTGGCAAAAGCGAAAGCAGATGCAGAGTACGACAAGTTCAAAGAAAGGACAAAGAATGAACTGTCGGCTGTCGAAATTCACTTTCTTGAGCAGTTTGAAAGGGAGCAGAAGAAACTGACTGAGAAAAAGGACAAAAGATAATAGTTGTATCTTTGCAAACGAAACATGATGATATGGCAAACGAAATAGAGAAAACATCTGCTGCATCGACGCAGACATTGATAAAGGATTTGCGTCAGATAATCAATCAGGCACGTTGTCGCGTCGCCTCAACAGCCAATGCAGAACTCACCATGATGTATTGGCATATAGGCGAACGCATCAACCGTGAAGTTCTTGGCAATCAACGCGCCGAATACGGCAAGCAAATTGTCGCATCAGTGGCGCGACAATTGCAAGAAGACTTTGGAACGAAGGGATTTGAAAAGAGTTCCATCACAAGAATGATGAAATTCGCAATGCTTTTTCCAGATGAACAAATTGTTGCGCGGGCGGCGCAACAATTATCTTGGTCGCATTTTGTAGAGGTTCTACCCCTTAAAGATGACCTTCAACGAGTGTTTTATATCACTATGGCTGCATCCGAAAGATGGAGCCGCGACCATCTTCGCAAGGAGATTGACGGGATGCTTTTTGAGCGGACTGCAATTGCCAACAAGCCCGACGAACTCATCAAGAAAGAGCTTTCAACCCTGCGGGACGACAATGTGCTCTCGCCCGACTTGGTTTTCAAAAGTCCCTACTTCTTGGAGTTCACAGGTCTTAAAGGGATGTATAGCGAGAGGACATTGGAGGATAGTCTTGTGGCGCATTTAGAACAGTTCATCGTCGAGTTGGGCAATGGCTTCACATTTGTTGCACGACAGAAGCGGATGATTATCGATGGCGAAGACTTCTATCTTGATTTGCTTTTCTATCATCGCCGGCTGCATCGTCTGATTGCCATTGACCTCAAGCTTGGTCGCTTCAAAGCACAGTACAAAGGTCAGATGGAACTTTATCTTCGCTGGTTAGAGCAAAACGAGATGGAGCCTGGCGAAGAGTCGCCCTTGGGCTTGTTGCTTTGCACAGAGGGAGGAGAAGAACAGATAGAATTGCTGCAACTCGACAAGGCTGGCATCAAAGTCGCCCA
>JAFXZK010000092.1 GCA_017541265.1 Bacteroidaceae bacterium
AAACAGGGTGGCGCTCTTCGATGCGATGAGCAAATAGCTGACAAAGACAGGATTGCAATGCACGTCGCTGCCACGCAGGTTAAGCGTCCAGGCAATGTCGTCGAGCGAAGCCATAAGCATTCCGTCAGCATGCCGCTCGTGCAAAGTTTTTCGTATACGGCTGAGCTTCGAGGCAGTTGTCTCGCCTGCATATTCCAAAGGATGGATTTCCACAGGTTTTTGCGGCACAGGCGGACGGTCGGTCCATATCTGCTGGAGCGCGTCCAGATTGGTGCGGAGGGTGATACCGCCCTGTTGCCGCAGGTCGGCAATGAACTGTCGCACTTGGTTGACGGAACTCACCATTCCGTCGATGCCCACTTCCGTCCAGTCTTCATACGGATGGCGTGCATTTCTGATCTCCTCGCCTATCCATTGTGCGATGGTGGGCGTTCCTTCCATCTTGAGTTTCATCAGCTGGAACTCCGTGCCGCGTAATTGCTCCTCGGCAGCTAAGAAATAGCGGGAGTCGGTCCACAAGGCAGCATTTGTCATCGTCACAACAGCCGTGCCAGCCGAGCCGTCAAAACCGCTAATCCATTGTCTGCATTTCCAATGGTCGGCCACATATTCGCTCTGATGAGGGTCGGTGCTGGGAAAGAGGAATGCTGCGAGATGCTCGCGGCGCATCACCTCGCGGAGTAGTTCCAGTCGTTCGTTGATATTTGCCATGACACTATCTATTTAAAGGACAACTACAAACATAAATATCGGTCAGCGAATATAATAATTATCGTACAGAAAAAGAAGTTTTTCTTCCGTTTCCGCACGATAATTAATAATTTTTATCGTTTCATAGCTATTGCATCTGCCTCAGCAAACGTGCCAATCCTTCGAGGTCGCGCGGGTCGGCATTCACATCGAGCACATTGCCATCACGGTCGATGAGACGGTAATGTGGCCAAGCTGAGACTCCTAGGAAGTGCTCAATGGCACTCTGCTGGTCGACAGGCAGGTTATAGTGGACTACGTTGTCGCCCGTGACGTTGTAGTCATCGATGACACCCTTCCATGTCTCGTCGCTTGAGTTGTTGGCAAGATAGAGAAACACGATATCGAAGTCCTTCAGCCGCTCGTATTCTTCGGCAGAGTGAGACAGTGCCTCCCTGCAAGGGCCACACCAAGTGCCCCAAATATCAAGCAGAATCAGACGGCCCTTATACGGTTCGATGAGTTTGCGCAAAATCTTCTCTCCGTCGCTCATGTTTGCCACATCGTCTGATGATTTCAGGGATGCTGACTGTGAGATGTCGCGCTGCTGCAGGGCGAGGTACTTGTTGTTCAATTCCTTGACAGCATTAAGGGCAGCGGGCATCTTGATTTGCTGCTGGGCAAACATCATAACCGTACTGTCTTCCGGCTCCCGGTTGCCGTCTATCAGTTGATAGAGATTATGAGCCACAATGATGTCACGCATCGACTGTTCGCAACCCAAAGAGTCGGCCACATCCATAATCTGCTGGATGGCATAGAGGCCTACCAGCGATGAACACCTTTTCAGAAGCGCATTCATAGTGGTAACAGTCTCCGAACTGTTGAACGCCTCCACGATGGCTATCCGTTCCTCTTCCGTTTGTACAGCCGTTGTTTCAGCCTCCAACCGCTTCACTTTCTCGGGATAGTCGTCCAGAGCGCGCTGTTCTTCAGGTGTCAGAGACACTTTCCCTTCTTTACTAAAGCGTTTGACGGAAGTGATGAAATTCTCTTGAACCCTTGTTATTGACGTGAAGTGGAGGTAAGAGTGCATGATCGATCCGAAGTCGCGATAAATCGTGTAAGGCTTGGGAGGCTTCTGCCAGAACTCGCGGTTCATATAGTCTTTATATTCTTGGGGAGCTTTGAAACCTTCTGCAAAGAATTGAGCCTCCAACATTTTCATTGCCTGATCAAGGCGGTAGTAGTCGGCCACATAATCAAGATAGCGTTGCGACAGCGTGGGATAGTTCTGTTGCAAGGTCTGATGGTAGTCCATCTGCACCTGTCGGGCGCTGTCGGCCTGGACTAAATAGGCCATAAGGTCGATATCAGGCCTTTGAGGAACCTCTGCTTCGGCACGCAAACGCTTATGTGCCAACAGCTCGTTCTGCACCCGCACGTCATCGCCCATCCAAAGCCGTTGCCCCGTCTTGAAGTCGTTGAGGAAGAAATAGGTCTTACCCGGCTCCAAGAAGGTTTGCACGGTGGAGCGTCCCCAATCGATGAACACCTCCGTCGAGTTCATCAGCGACATCCTGAAAGAGAAACGCCCCAGCGAGTCCATTACGGCATAAGCATTCTCCTGACGGTCTGAGATGATGTTCTCAAAAGCAACATCAAACTCCTTACCGTTCGCCCAAGCCCCTTCGGGCATGTCCTTCAGCCAGCCTACAATTGTCACGCTGCCGGTAGGGTCGTAGCCATTGTCAACGAAACCTGTACGAGTGTCTTTCATCGGATAGTCGGGCAAGACTGCTCCCGTAATGGGGCTGCAAACGATAGGCTTCGCATTTCCGATAGCAATCGTGCGAGTTCCATTCTTCATTT
>JAFXZK010000093.1 GCA_017541265.1 Bacteroidaceae bacterium
GACACTCTGTATGCCGCCCAAGTCTGCCATCATGGAACCCATCATGCCGCCGGGCAGACCGCATCCCAGCAGGAGGCTCGACATGTGTTTATTGCCAGGATTGATGAAGTAGCCCAGCCAGTCGTCGATGAACTCTTGCGTGAGTGAGCGGGCTTTCATATAGGCCGACATGTTGATTTCGGGCACGTCGAAGCCCTCGTTCTTCAGCATCGACTGCACGGAGATGACGTCCGGATGCACCTTGCCCCAAGAGAGGGGTTCGATGGCGGTGTCGATGATGTCGGCTCCGTTGTTGCAGACCTCGAGGATGCTTGCCATCGAGAGGCCCGGTCCGCTATGGCCGTGGTACTGGATGATGATGTCGGGATGGTTCTTCTTTATCATACCCGTCAGCTTGCCGAGCATGGCAGGCTGTCCGATGCCCGCCATGTCCTTCAGGCATATCTCGGCGGCTCCGGCTTCAATCAGCTGGTCAGCAATGGCAGAATAGTATTCGGCAGTATGGATGGGGCTAGTGGTGATGCAAAGCGTGGCTTGCGGTATCATGCCGCCCTCCTTCGCCCACTTGATGCTGGGGATGATGTTGCGCACGTCGTTCAGGCCGCAGAAGATGCGGGTGATGTTCGTGCCCTGCTTCGCCTTCACCTTGTACATGAGCTGGCGCACGTCGTCGGGCACGGGGTACATGCGAAGGGCATTGAGGCCACGGTCGAGCATGTGCGTCTTGATGCCCACTTCGTTGAACGGTTTGCAGAAGGCGCGGACTGCCTCGTTGGGGTTCTCGCCTGCCAGCAGGTTCACCTGCTCGAATGCACCGCCGTTGGTCTCCACGCGGTCGAAGCAACCCATCTCGATGATGACGGGCGCGATGCGTGCCAGCTGATCCTTGCGCGGCTGGAACTTGCCGCTGCTCTGCCACATGTCTCTATACACGAGACTGAATCTTACTTTCTTTTTCATATCTTCTTATAGTTTTCTTGCCACAAAGATAAGAAATAACTATGAACTATGAACTATGAACTATGAACTATTTTATCTTGTTTGCTCAATTTTGACGCTGACACCATCGCAAAGGACACCAAGGGGCGGGTTCTCCTTCTCTATGGTGACACAGACCTTCTGGACGGAAGGACATTCATCGAGGACTGAAGAGGCGATACGAGCGGCGACGTGCTCAAGGAGTTTGGAGGGGACGGCCATCTCCCTGCGGGTGATGCTGACGAAGCGGGAATAGTCGGCTGTGCCTTCCAGTTGGTCATCGCGCCAAGCGGAAGGCTCCACATCAACTAAGGCCGAGACTGTGACATAGAAGTCACCGCCCACAGTGCGCTCCTGCGGGTGGCAGCCGTGATAGGCATACACCTTGATGCGGTTGACAGCAATCTCTATTTGACGATTTGACAAATTCACAATTTCACAATTTATTCCCTCTAAAGGGGGTTGACTTTCCCTTCGGCCGTCGAGCCTTGCTTAGGGGGTGTCTTCTTCTTCCTCAAGCGTCTGCTGAGCATCGGGCAGGTACTTCTTCAGCACACGGGCCACCCCGGCCGTCCAGGAGTTGATGGTGTCGTTCTCCAGCTGGAGGGAGGTGATGAGGCGGACGACGTGGTCGATGGGCATGCGGTAGCGGAGCACGCCGCTGATGAGCTTTGCATAGTCCCAGTACTCCGGGTTGAAGCGTTCGCTCAAGCCTTCGATGGTGGTCTTGTAGCCGCGCCCCGTGACGAACTGGAAGTCATAGCGCTTCTGCCCGTCGCGGTCGTAGTGCTTGATGATGAAGCCCTTCGAGACGCTCTTCGGTATGGCAATGCCTTCCTCATCGTCCTGCAAACCGGTGAATATCTCATAGGGAGCGCCGTCGAGCAAGCCGACGAAGGCCACCCACTTCTCTTTCTTATTCTGGAAGCGCACCACATCGCACTCCAACACCTCCGGGCGACGCTCCACGACCGTTGGAATGACACCCGGCAGGCTGTCTGCTCGCAGAAACTTCTGGCGGGCAAGCGTCGTCAGAAGCCCTTCGGACATAGCCTCGTTGTCCTTGCGTGTGTAACGGATATCGGTGAACACTTGCGCCAAAGTCTCTTTGTTGTTAATCTCGACGAAGTGCTTGTTCTCCGGCAGAGCCTCACGTCCGGCATAGCAGGCATCGATGCGTTCGGGGGTAAAGGCGCCGTAAGTCTCCTGATGCACGATGGCTTTGAGCGGCAGGCGGTCGGTTTGTGGTGGTATCTCTGCAGGCCAGCCCAGGGTGAGCGTGGCGACGGGGAAGACGAGTTCGGGCAGCTCCAAAGCGTCAATGATGCTCTGCGGCTGATAGACGGTAGTGCCGAGGAAACAGACGCCGAGGCCTTCCTCCTCTGCCAGACAACAGAAGGTCTGCGTGAAGAGCAGGGCATCGGTAGCGGCATTGAGGAAGCTCAGGGCATTGTCGTAGCCCGGAGTTGCCCGACGCTGCAGGCACCAGTCGGTCGTCCTGCGGAAATCGGCACAGACGGTCAGCACCACCGGTGCCTGCGTCACCATAGGCTGACAGAAGTGCGCTGGTGCCAGCATTTGCTTCATGGCTTCAGAACGTGTCACAACGACGCTGTAGAGCTGCAGGTTGCCCATTGTCTGTGTGCGCGAAGCGTCTTCTATTAACCGATTCAGCAGCTCGTCGCTGACGGGCTGCTGAGTGTATTTGCGGATGGTTCTCCTTTCCTTGATGTTCATAATGCCTTTCCTATTAATTTACTTTCCAGCTCTTCGAGAGCTTGGCGTAGCTCCTTCTCCACCTTCAGCCGTCCGTCTATTGTTTTGATGCCGTGAAGGACGGTTGCGTGGTCGCGGTTGCCAACGTAGATGCCAATCTTGCTGGCAGTGAGTTTTGTGTGCTTGTGCGCCAGATACATGCTCACCTGGCGGACAGTGACGATATTTGCCTTGCGGCTCTTGCCGAAGACTTCTTCCTCCCTGACATTGAAGTGTTCGCAGGTGCAAGTGATAATCTGGTCAATGGTGACATCCTTCTTCTCCACCTTGATGCGCCCTGCCAGGATGCGCTGCGCAAACTCCAGGTCAATGTCCTTGCCATAGACCACGGAGTATGCCAGCAGGCTGTGGACGATGCCCTCCAGCTCACGGACACTGCCAGTGACGTTGTGAGAGATATAGTTTACCACTTCGTCGGGAATGCTCAGGCCGTCATGCTTCACAATGCTGTGCAGGATGCTGCGGCGCAACTGCTCCTCCGGCTTCTCCATCTCTGCCATCAGTCCGCTCTTGAAGCGGGTGATGAGCCTGTCCTCCATGCCTTGCAGCGACACTGGCGGGCGGTCGCAGGTCATGATGATCTGTTTTCCGTTCTGGCGCAGGTGGTTGAAGATATGGAAGAAGGCGTTCTGCGTAGCCGTCATGCCTGCCAGCTCCTGAATGTCGTCCACGATGAGCATATCGATACTCTGGTAGAAGTGCATGAAGTCGTTGAAGACATTGTTCTTGCGGGCATCGGTGAACTGTACCATGAAGAGGTGGGCACTCAGGTAGAGGACGCGCTTGCTCGGGTGCAGTTCCTTGGTGCGCATGCCGATGGCATTCACAAGATGCGTCTTGCCCACACCGCTCGGACCGTAGATGAAGAGGGGGTTGAAGGTCATCTGCTCTGGATGCTCGGCAATGGCCTGGCCCACGCTGCGAGGCAACTTGTTGCTCGTGCCCTCGATGAAGTTGCTGAAGCTTTGATGCACATTGAGCTGCGAGTCCAAGTCCTCTGCAAGGCCCACTGCCTGTGCCAACTGAGGTGACTTGTTTGCCGCAAAGCTGCTCGGAGCAGCCGCAGGCACCATGGTGCTGTCGCTCTCCTGGTTAACAGTCACATTGCCTGCCACCTCCACCTCGTACGAGAGCGTCACGTCCTCGCCGAAGAAACGGCTGATGGTAATATGAATGAGGCGACGGAAGTGCTCCTCCAGATACTCGAAGAAGAACTGGGACGGTATGAAGACCGCCAGCTCCTTCCGGGCAGCATCGTACGACTTGATTCTCATCGGCGAGAACCAAGTCTGGAACTGCTGTTCGCTCACGTTGCTGCGGAACATATCCATGCAACGCCGCCACAATATCTGCACACTATCTGTCACCTATATATATAAATAATGTATATCCTCGCCCATCTCTCCGAGGGGGAAATGCCGACCTCGTTTTGAGGGAGCGTAATCGACTGCAAAGGTACTACATTTTCTCCGAAATGCCAAACTTTTTCCTCTGCCCCGAGAAGTGCTCAAAACGCTAAAGCCCTGTGTTTCAACAAACGCCACAAAAAGCCTTCAAAGACACCGTTTGTGCCTCTTGCAAATATATAATACCATGATACACAACGCCTTTACCCTTCCAGCAACCAACCTCCAATCGCCAATTACTTATTCCTAATCCCCCTATTTTTATAGAGTTACTATTCGCGCGTCAGAGATTGTGTTGCATCCATGCTATTTCGTAAAAGTCTAAATAAGGAAGAAGATGGCATTACCTGGAAAATCCTTCTCCTTTCTCACAATAAAATGACACCTTCATACGTTTTTAATGTAGACGTTTGTCAAATACCGACCATCAGACTCCAATCACCCTCCGCCTATGGAACAAGCTCTACCTCTACCCTATTTTCAGCCAAACATTGCAGTCCTGGCAAAGATACGCCAGTTTGCCCGCACATTCCGGCCGCAACCCTGTTATTTGACAATTGGACATTTGAACAATTGGACAATTTAAGAGTGCCGCCTGTGATGTTGTCAAATTGTGAAATCGTCAAATCGTAAAATTGTCAAATTATAACATGGTCGCTCCTTCCCTGCTTGCTGCCAACTTCGCCAACCTTGAGGCGGAGATGGAATGGTTCAACCGCAGTGTCGCCGATTGGCTGCATCTTGATATCATGGATGGCGTGTTCGTCCCGAACATCTCCTTCGGCTTCCCTGTGCTGCAGCATGTGGCCCGCATCTGCAAGAAGCCGCTCGACGTACACCTGATGATAGTGCAACCCGAGAAGTTCGTGAGCGAGGTCAAGGCACTCGGAGCATACATGATGAACGTCCACTACGAGGCCTGCACGCATCTGCACCGCGTCGTGTGGCAGATACACGAGGCCGGTATGAAAGCTGGCGTGACGCTCAACCCGGCCACACCGGTATCCGTTCTTGAGGACATTGCTTCCGACGTTGACCTTATCCTGCTGATGAGCGTCAATCCGGGCTTCGGCGGACAGGAGTTCATTCCCAACACCTTAGAGAAAATCAAAGCCTTGCGTCGCCTGCTCGACCGTAAAGGCAGCAAAGCCCTCATCGAGGTGGATGGCGGCGTGAACCTTGAGACCGGCCGTCTGTTGAGGCAGGCAGGTGCCGACGTGCTCGTCTCCGGCAGCTTCATCTTCCACGCCCCCGACCCCGCCAAGGCTTGCGAAACCCTCGCGAAGCTTTAAAACACCCTTCACCAAAAGGGTTTGTTCCCCTTTCCCCATAAGGTGCCGCCACAAGTCCCCGCACTTGTCAAAAAAAGTCCCTGTACTTATGGCAATAAGAACGTGTACTTATGGCAATAAGTACAGGGACTTATGACGATAGGTACAGGGACTTATGATCCATTAGCATTTATCAATTATATTTCATACCTTTGCAGTAATAATCCAGATTCCCGATGATTGTCCAGCACCCGATGCTATGGTGCGCAGCCTTCCTGATGGCCGGCATTGCCATTGGCCTGCAGTTTCCGCTCCCCTATTATCTACCGCTGCTGGCGGTGGCGGTAATTGCATGTACCTTGACAAGAAAGACGGAGCATTGGCACGAAGTGCTGACACTTCTTGTATGGTTTCTTCTTGGTTGCAGCAGGGCTGCCGTTGTTTCGCCCTACGATGAGAAGCCCAGATGGCAGCAGAGTGTTGAGCGCAGAGCCAAGAATGTGCAGACCTTGCTGGTGACGAGGCTCAAGACGGCTGGCCTGTCGCCTCGGACGCAAGCACTCTGCTCGGCATTGGTGGTCGGACAGAAGAACGATTTGAAGCACGAGACGCGCCAAGCCTACAGAAAGGTCGGGGCTGCCCATCTGCTGGCACTGAGCGGCATGCACCTCGGTATCATCTACGGCTTCCTGTACCTCGTCTTCATCCGCTGGGTACGTCATAGCAAATGGCGGTGGCACGCCCTGCCGCTCATTATGCTCTGTCTGTGGGGCTATGCTTTGGTGGCAGGGATGCCCGTCTCGCTGGTGAGGGCGGCATTGATGCTCTCCATTCTCACGATTCTCTCTTTGATGCAATACAACACAGACCCGCTGCATCCGCTGGCTCTGAGCGCCATCATCATCCTTCTGGCAGCACCCACCGACCTGGTGAGCATCAGCTTCCAGCTGTCCTTTGCTGCAGTTTTCTTCCTTCTGGCACTATGGGAGCCTATCAGCAACAGGTTTCCCACCCTGCACTGGGCAGTAAGACTGCTGGCCGTTTCATGCGTAGCAACATTAGGCACAATGCCGCTCACGCTCTATTACTTCCATCAATTGCCTTTGTTTGGTCCATTGCTAAGCCTTTTGCTGATTCCGCTGACAACATTCATCATCTATCTGACGCTTGCGGCAATGCTCTTGCCCATAGCGCCGATAGGCTGGCTGTTGAACCACGTCGAAGCCCTGCAACAGCAGGTAATTGAGCTGACAGTCAGCATCCCCTTTGCAACGCTGACAGGCATCTATCCGAGCAAAACGGTTGTAGCCCTCATCTATGGGGCGATGGTGATAGCCATTGTCCGCCTGCGTACAAGAAGAATCACACAAGAGTACGCAATATAATCACTCCCCTGCCTCTTCGAGTTCGGGAAGCTCTATCTCCATGCCGACAGGCACGTTGTCGGGGTCAGGGAAGCGGTTGTGGGCGATGATGTATCGGGTAAAGTCCTTGTCGCCGTACTCCAGCACGGCAATCCTGGTCAGATAGTCACCCGGCTTCATGACGTGTGTCTTGCGAGTGCCGGTTATCCGATACTTCTTGCTGGCATCAAGCGTTTTGGGGGTTGTGTCCTTCTTCACGACAGGTGTCTTCGCAGGAGCCTCAACTTCCCCATTGACCGTCGCGCTTTGCTTCTTTGGAGCAGGGGCTGTGGGAACTTCCCTCTTTACCTCTTTTCTGATTTCCTTCTTTTGCGCAACTGTGGTCAATGCGTCGAAGACATGATAGTAGCCGACGAAATAGCTTAACACACAAAGCAATACAACGCCCAGAGCCAATACCCATTTCTTCGCAGAGGTCTTAGCCCGAACATCCGTTGGCTCCTCCGTCGGTATTTGAGGAAATTCCTCTTCTTGGGGTTGGCTTTGTAGAGCCACGACTTCCGTATCAGGTTCTGTGTTTGGCTCTGTGTATTGCTCCGTTTCTGGCTCTACTTCAGGCTCTATGTCAGAGACAAGTTCAGAGACATCTTCCGAGACAGGTTCCGCCTCTGTTTCCGGGACTTCAATCTCCTCTTCCTCCTCCTCTGGACTATCGTCCGCTGGCAGCGAAGCTGAAATCCTCTCCATATCCTCAATGTTCGTGCCCTCGTTGATGACAACGGTCTGAAAGTCGGCAAAGGGCTTGTTGACCATGTCCTTGAGTGACGTGTCGGGCGTAAAAGACAGCTTCGAGTGCCCGGGTATGACGATGCGCTCACCGGTCGTTATGTCAACACTTCCACGTTCAAGTACCTCAATAAGCTTGAACGTGCCCAGGCCTCTGACCTTGACAATCTTGTCTGTGGTCACATTCTGGATAATGGTATCGAAGAACTCGCGGAGGAATGTCTCGGCATCCTTCTGCGAAATTCCTTTCTTCTGCGCCAGTGCTTTTGCCAGCTGCTGGAGGTTTGTCTTAGCGTCCATGCCTAACTCTTGATTCTTGATTTCAAAGATGTGTTTGGTTTGAAACTGACGACCATCTTGGGCGGTACGAGCATACGCTGTTTGGTGATGGGATTGACCAGCACGCGCTCCAGTTTCTTCTTGACCTCGAAGGTACCAAAGCTTGGGATGGCAACCGAGTTCTCTTCCGTCAGTTCGCCGATGATGACAGAGACGGTGGCACTGACCAGCGAGGACACGTCCTTGCTGCTCCACTTCGTGCGGTTCGCCAATTCGGAAACTAATTCCTTGTTATTCATCTTGACATTTACTATTTAATCATTTACCATTTGACAACTTCGCCAAACAGGTCGAAGTCGTCGGCACTCTCTATCCTTGCCTTGACGAACATACCAGGGCGAAGGTTTGCCTCTTTCCTCGGAGAGGGGCTTTTCTTGATGAGCACCTCGGGGTCAACCTCTGGAGAGTCATATTCTGTGCGACCGATGAAATAATCTCCTTCCTCGCGGTCAATGATGACCTTTAACGTCTGCCCTACCTTGCTCTCCTGCACGTCGGCACTTATCTGTTGCTGCACACGCATGAGCTTGCTGAGGCGTGCCTGCTTCACTTCATCGGGGACATCGTCCTTGTAATGCTCTGCGGCGTATGTGCCTTCCTCCTCGCTATAGGCGAAAGCACCCATGCGCTCAAACTTCGCCCACTTCACGAAGTCGATGAGCTGTTGGAAGTCCTCGTCCGTCTCGCCGGGGAAGCCTACCATGAGCGTCGTGCGGAGATGTATGCCAGGCACTTCCTTGCGGATTGTCTCGATGAAATCGTAGGTTTCTTCCTTCGTAATGTGGCGGCGCATGGCCTTGAGCTGGCTGTCGCTGATGTGCTGGAGGGCAATGTCGAGGTACTTACAGACATTCTGGTGACGCTTCATCACTTGCAGGAGTTCCCACGGGAAGTTGGCGGGGTAGCCATAGTGAAGCCTTATCCATTCCACGCCCGGCACTTCTGCAACACGTTCGATGAGCGGAGCAATCATCTGTTTGCCGTAGAGGTCAGTGCCGTAGCCCGTCAGCTCCTGGGCAATGACCTGAAATTCCTTGACGCCCTTTGCCACCAAGCTCTCCACTTCCGCCACAATGTCCTCGATGCTGCGGCTCTTTTGCTTGCCTGTAATAATGGGGATGGCGCAATAGGCACAGTGGCGGTTGCAGCCCTCGCTTATTTTGAGGTAGGCATAATGGGCGGGTGTGGTGAGCCGACGTTCACAGGAGGCTTCCTTGTGATAGGTTCCTCCGAGGTCGGTGACTATTTGCTCCCAGTCGAACTTCCCATAAAACTTGTCCACCTCGGGCAGTTCCGTCTTCAGTTCCTCGAAGTAGCGTTGCGAAAGGCAACCCATCACGATGAGCTGCCCCAGTTTGCCCTCTTGCTTCCTTTGGGCAAGCCCGAGAATCATGTTGATGCTTTCCTCCTTCGCGTCGCCGATGAAACCGCAAGTGTTCACGATGGCAATGTCCCCCGTCGGCTCCTCGGCATCGTGCGTCACGCTGAAGCCGTTAAGCTCCAACTGGCGGATGAGCTTCTCGCTGTCAACGAGGTTCTTGCTGCAACCGAGGGTTATTATGTCGATAGTTTTCAATTTATAAGTTGTTTGTTCGGGCGGATTTGCAATCCGCCCGTAGTGAGTATAGGGATTTGCAATCCCGCAACACTTGTTTTATCGCATTTCAAATGCTTATATTCGATGCTGGCGGATTGCAAATCCGCCAGAACGGGCAGGATAATAGTTATTTCCCCTAAAGGGGGTCAGGGGGTCTTGAACAGCGAGTCCACGAACTCCCTTCTGTTGAACGGCTGCAAGTCTTCGGCACGCTCACCCAAGCCGATGTAGCGCACAGGAATCTTGAACTGGTCGCTGATGCCGATGACGACGCCGCCCTTCGCGCTGCCGTCGAGTTTCGTGATGGCCATGCTCGTCACATCCGTTGCGGAAGTGAACTGTTTAGCCTGCTCGAAGGCGTTCTGACCCGTGCTGCCATCCAAGACAAGCATCACATCGTGCGGAGCGTCGGGCATGAGCTTTTGCATCACGCGCTTTATCTTCGAAAGCTCGTCCATCAGCCCTTTCTTGTTGTGCAGACGGCCCGCCGTGTCGATGAGCACCACATCCGCTCCGTTGGCGATGGCGCTGCTGAGCGTATCGTAAGCCACGCTTGCAGGGTCGCTGCCCATCTTCTGCTTCACAACAGGCACCCCTACCCTTTCGCCCCAGATGACGATTTGCTCCACTGCGGCGGCGCGGAACGTGTCGGCAGCGCCAAGCACGACCTTCAACCCAGCCTGCTTGAACTGGTAGGCCAGCTTGCCGATGGTGGTCGTCTTGCCCACGCCGTTAACGCCCACTACGAGGATAACGTACGGACGCTTGTCCGCAGGAATCTGGAAGCCTTCAGTGTCGTCGGTGTTGTTTTCCGTCAATAGTTGGGCAATCTCGTCGCGCAGCAGGTTGTTGAGTTCGCTGGTTGTGACGTACTTGTCTTTTGCCACCCGCGCCTCGATGCGCTTGATGATGTTGAGTGTCGTATCGACACCTACATCGCTCGTCACCAGCACTTCCTCAAGGTTGTCAAGCACCTCGTCATCGACTTTCGACTTGCCGGCGACGGCACGCGTCAGCTTCCCGAAGAAACTTTCCTTTGTCTTCTCAAGCCCTTGGTCGAGCGTTTCCTTCTTCTCTTTGGTAAAGAAATTAAAGAGTCCCATGTTTTGTTTGCTTTTATCCGTCTGCAAAGATACGACAATTTATGAAAATATGGAAATAAGAGAATAAAAAAAGCTCCAGCATCTCTCTCGACGCAGGAGCCATGTGTGCGCTAATTTATTAACTACCAAAAACCTGTAAGCTTTTACTTCTGGCCATTTCCTTCCTGAGGTTTGTTCAGGCGGAACATGATGGGAAGCAAGTAGTGACTGCGGACGATGTTACCTTTCTCTTCCTTGGCGGGTTTCCACTTGGGCATCAGTTTCAGAACGCGCTCACCTTCCTCAAAGAGCAAGTCGCCCAGGTCCTGTCCTGCCTCAAGCTTTTCCTTGCTGTCGGGGTGGTCCTTTTGGTATGCCGTCACTTCCATTTCTGAAAGTTTCATGCCAGGACCACGCATCTTACTGATGTTCGAGATACTGCCGTCCTTTTCAATGACGAAGCGTACAATGACTCGGCCCTCAACGCCAAACTCCTGACAGAGCTTAGGATAACGGATATGTTCGGCTAAGAACTTGAAGCACGCTCCGTCACCACCAGGGAACTGGGCATTCTCGGCCACGACATTGTAGATGCTGTCGGTCTCAATATAGATAGTATTTTCCTTATTGACGACAGTCACAGAGACAATGTCTTCCGCATTAAGGTCCAATGTCTGAAGTAAATTTTCTTCAGTAATGTCTGTGGACTTTGTTGTGTTAATCGAGAGTACCGTCGAGCCATCAGGCTGAGAGGCAAGACTGTTTTTAATCTCTTTGCCTTGCACGGCTTTTAGAGCCTCGTGCGGAGACATCTCTTTACCATCGACAACGATTCTGGGAACACTCTTAACTTCAACAACCTTTCTTTTTTCCTCTGGAGCTTGCAAGTTTGGAGATATCTCTGTGCTCTTGCCTTCGAGCTTAGCGACTGCGTCCTCAACAGGAGCTACAAACTTAGGCGTAGCGAAGGCGCTGAGCGCCAAAGCTGCGACCGGGATGACATAGAGAGCCTTACTCCGCATCCACGGATTTGACTTAATCTTCTTCATCATTGTAATGCGTTTTTTGGTTAAACTGTGGTTGAAACTATTAGCGAAAGCGTAGGCTCCGGATCCAACGGCTTTCCTTATGAGCAATAACTGATAACCTTGTGCCGATACACCTTGCCTCAGGACAAAGTCGTCGGCCTCGTATTCGTGAACATCCCGTAGGCTGATGCCCAGCACATAGACCAGCGGATTCCACCACTGGAGCATCTGAACAAGAGTGAGCAGCACGACGTCCCATGAGTGACGGGCCTGGATGTGTCCCATCTCGTGCAGGACAATCTCGCGTCCAGCCTCGTCGTAATCCTTCTCATTAATCACAATGTTCTGCATCCAACTGAAGGGAGCCACATCGCCCGAGTGACAGTAGATGCGAATGCCCTGTTCGTCGTGATGCCAAAGGGCTCCACGCTTCAGTCCGAACTGCAAGCGGCCTATCTGCCATAGCCTCGTCAAGAGCAGCGCCACCATACCAACTATATATATAAAGGTGAAAAGGTGAAAGAGTGAGAAGTTAAAAAGCGGGAAGGTGAAGGGGCTTGATTCCTGCGCTTCCGCCAACACCTGCACCTCGGGCAGGACGTGAATAGGAATGCCCAGCTCCAGCATCTGCAACTGAGCCGCCTGCACAACGGGCTGACGGTCGAGCGACATCCAGGGCACGTTGCACAAGGGCAGTACGAGCGACAGCACAAGGATGCCGAGCAACATCATACGGTTGAAGCGGAAGAAACTCTCGCGCCTGAGCATCAGCATGTACGGCAGGTACAGCATCGCCAGCACTACTGCCGACTTGATGGAATATAAAAGCAGAGCAGAAACCATGGCTATTTACTATTTGACGATTTACTATTCAATTATGAATTAACTCAAGCAGTTCCTTTATGTCTTCGGGCGAGAGATTCTCTTCCTTGACGAAGTAGCGGAGCATGTGTCCGGTGCTGCCGCCGAAGAAGTTCCGCTTCACCTCCTGCATGGTACGGCGTGTGTATTCGGCTCGTGTGACGAGCGGCACATAGCGGTGCGTCTTACCCTGCCCGTCCACCTTGTGGAAGTCGAGATAACCCTTCTCGTAGAGCACCTTCAGGTAGGTGGCAATCGTCGTATAGGCAGGTCGGGGTTCGTCCAGATGCTCCAGGATGTCCCAGGCACAGGCACTACCCTCGATGTCCCACAGGATGTTCATTACCTCGAACTCAACCTTGGTCAGCGTGTTGTCATTGCGTTTCATATTGCTAGTCGTTTGGGATGTTTCTGATGGCAAAGTAAGGGAGTTTTGTTCAATCTCGCAATGTTTAGATATCGAAAAGTTTCGATATTCCACGATATTTAACATTTATTCGTAGTAATTGAACACTTATTCGTAGTAATAGGGAAACGACAAAGCCCCGGACTGTCGCAGACTTCCTGCATAGCATCGCTTATATGCGCAATGTCTATCAAGGCAGTTACCAAGTCATCAATAGAGAGACGTTCTGGGACTTCCTCTCAATGCCGACCGACCCTAAACGAGTAGTTGACAAACTAAGCACGTTTAGTTTGCCTTCAAAACGTGTGGCGATTTATAAGCCGCCTTTTACCTATATAATGAAAGAAATAATGTTGACTTGTGTTCCACTTGACAAAAAATCACTATCTTTGCACCATAAAAGACATGTTTTTTACTTTGGCTTCCTATAAAACAAATCACCTATGACACAACAGAGAATTTATTTCAACTCGCGTGACAAACTTGTTCGCCTGGACATTCAAAAGATTGTTTTTTTTGAGGGAGATGGGAACTACACCTACATTGTTACTGCGAACAAGCAGAAAGTTTGTGTAACGCTTAATTTGTCACATACGGAAGAAGCTTTGGCCTTGCAATTGGGAGAGCAAGCCAAGCAGTTCATGCGTATTGGAAAGCGATTTATTGTCAACATGAACTATATTTATCAGATAGACATTCTGAAACAAACCTTGATGCTTTCCGATTGTGAACACTTCTTGTTCCAGATGCGCATATCCAAGGAAGCTTTGAAGGTCGTGAAGGAACTTATGATACAAACTAAAATCTAACACGTTTATGGAAATTATTATAGGTAGAGACCAGCAGACCCGCAAACTCTGCATCATCAAGGATGGCTGTCCAAAACTCTATGGTCAGACTGGCAGTGTGCCTATGGATGTAAGTCGACATCATATATCCTTGCAGTCTGTAGGTACAGGAAAGTGGCTGGTTAAGAACCTGAATGAGCGCAATGTCACTTTTGTGAATGGTCTTGCTGTTGAGAGTAAGACCATTTCTGAAAGCGACAAGATAGAGTTGGGTAACTCTCACTATTTATTTCAATGGGTCGCTCTGCAAGAGCCAAAAGCAGAGACAGCAGACATACGTCCACTTAAACAGGTCTGGGATGAATATGACAAATCGAACCTTGAATTGGATATAGCAGAGCGCAAGTTCAATGTTATACGTTCTGCCACGGGCATTATTAGTATGTCTGCTATAGCATGTGCTTTCGTCTTTGGGCAGGGAAGTACGCTGCAAATGATTCTTTATGGACTTGCTATCGGCGCATCAATCGTTTTCTTTGTTATCGCCCATAGTAAGGCGGGGGAAATCCCTCTTAAGCGACGAGAGATTAAACAACATTTTGAAAGCAACTATCTTTGTCCCCGATGCCATCACTTTATGGGCTATCAAGGTTATAATATCTTGACTCAGAGTGATGCCTGCCCATATTGCAAAACGAAGTTCAAGAAGTAATTTCGTAAAGAAATCCTACCATTTCGTACAAGTTCCATTTGGGAAGCCATAGAATATAACAAAAACCACTATCTTTGCAGCAGCAAACAATTAAAAACTGTTACAACATGAACGAGACAACGATTGCAGAGAAGCGTCCAACAACAACTAACGGACAACAAGAGACAATGGAAAAGGGTGTTGCTTGGAAGCAAGTTTCACTTGGTGGTGTTTCAGGCATTCTTATGGGAGCTGGCCTCTTGTATGCGGGTCAGGTAGTTGCACAAGAACTTGGTAAGAACGAAGTGACAGAAGAGAAACCAGAAGATGTCGCGATTCCAGAGCAGGGAGAAACCAGCCACACCTTAGAGAATGGGCTGCAAGTGGCAGCGGTAAGCGATGACCTTTCATTTGGCGAGGCATTCGCACAAGCGCGTGCAGAAGTTGGGTCTGGTGGCGTGTTCCATTGGCATGGAGGCATCTACAACACCTATACCGCAGCAGAATGGAACGCCATGACGATTGAGCAGAAACATGATTTTGCCCAGCAGGTACAGCCAGAGATACATCCCGACGAGCTGTCAACCCCAACGGATGCAAATACACAGGTGGTAGTTGTTCATCATGTTTATCACCATGAGGCGACTCCAACTGCACCAGAAACGCAACAGGAGGCTGTCGCATCCGAAGATGTTAGAGTCGTTGAACAGCAGATAGCAGAGAACTTCGACATGGGCGATGATGTTCACATTGTGGGTTATGCAAATGCAGAAGGCCATTTGGTTGTTGGCTATGACACCACAGGCGACAATCAGGCAGATGTAGCCATCATTGATGTTGACGACAATTTCCAGCCAAGTGATGCCGATGTCATTATGGATAGGGAGGGCAACATGGCAACCTTGGGTGAATTGAATAACGACCCCGGACCATCTGTTTCTTCTACGATGGAAGATTTGGACGCTGTTGTTGACAACATGGACGATGCAATGATGATAGACGTATAAGGTGATATGCAGACAAAAAGAGTTAAATGCCCCAACTGCCAAGTCATCCTTGATGTGACAAACTCAAAGGAAGAGGAGGTGAAGCAGATTACTTGCCCAAACTGTAAGGCTGTCCTCCAAGTGAAGTTCCCTCCAAAGCAAGCCCCATTAGAGGCACAAACTTATTATGCACCTCAAATACAGCCTTCTGCCGATAGTGGGGCTACCCAGCTGACAGGTAGCAGCGATGGTGCCACCCAATTGGTCTCTCTGAAGGAAATGCCAAAGGAGAGCAACGCCTGTCTTGTGTTTGACGTGAAATCTTACCCTTTGGAAGAAGGACAGAACATAGTGGGAAGAAAAGCGACCACATCCAAAGCGACTATCCAAATAGAGACTGATGACCGCTACATGAGCCGCCAGCATTGTGCCATCACTGTCACCACTTTGCCCGATGGTACGAAGAAAGCAGTATTAAGCAACTATCAGAACAAGAACCAGACCACGGTTGATGGTCTAGAGATAGAGACGGGTGATGCTATCCGTCTTGTGGATGGCAACCATATCACGATGGGACATACCACCGTCGTGTTTAAGCTTTAGCAGATTATGAAGATTAGCATATATTCGCCGTTAGCGATTTATGAGCTGGGTCAGCGTGCCAATCAGGAAGATGCCATTGCACAATGGAATGACCAACTTTTTGTCCTATGTGATGGCATGGGCGGTCACGAAAAGGGAGAAGTTGCAAGTCAAACGGTTTGCCAGTCGTTAACCCTTTGGTTTGAGAGGAACGTCAATCCTAATGATCCATTCACTGATAACCAACTGCGTGACGCATTGGAATATTCCTACCAACAGCTTGACAGGTTTGCCGACGATAGCCCCAAGCCGATGGGTACAACTCTTACATTATTATATATATGTAGGAATGGCATAACTGCTGCGCATATTGGAGATAGTCGAATTTACCATATCCGTCCTGATAATGGAGTGCTTTATCAGTCACGAGACCATTCACTTGTATTCGATCTTTTTCAAGCAGGAGAAATCAGTTATGAGGAAATAGCAACCTTCCCACAGAAGAACATAATAACTCGTGCTATGTCTCCTGGTGAGGAGAATCGTCACCGCCCAGACATCATTCATATCACAGATATACAGCCGGGCGATTACTTCTATATGTGCTCTGATGGAATGTTGGAAAAGATGACCAACGACGAACTGATGACATTGTTTTCTTCAAATGCAACTGACGAGGAAAAGCGGCAGCAACTCACTGGTGCTACAGCCAATAACCAAGACAATCACAGTGCTTGGCTCATTCGTATCAAAGACGTTATCAAAGAGGATGGTGATGCACAACTTGCCAATGAAGAACCCACAGCTCGTAGCAATGCTATCAACATCATTCCCCAAGCAGTTGCCGAGAATGACAGCGATGTGATTATTGTAAAAGAAGCTCCTCCAAAGCCATCATTCCTCCAGCGATTAAAGAATTGGTGTTACTTTACTACGAACAAAAAGAAATAAGAAGATATGCAAGAGCTACAACATAACACCACCCTTCAAGGGGGCAAATATAGAATAGAGAAAGTGCTAGGACAAGGAGGCTTTGGCATTACTTACTTGGCTGTACAGGTCTCTCTGGATAGATATGTGGCCATAAAAGAGTTGTTTATTGGAACTAAAGGTCAGGCTATCAATGAGCGTAGAGGTAATCTGGTTGTAGTGACAAACTCTGCTAATCAGGCAAGTTTCAATCAACAGAAGGAGAAGTTCAAGAAAGAAGCCTTACGTCTTGCAAACCTTAATCACCCCAATCTGGTAAAGGTTCATGAGTTCTTTGAAGAAAACGGAACTGCATACTATGTGATGGACTATATAGAAGGTGAGTCATTACGCTCAAAGCTGAACAGAGAGGGCGCTTTGTCTGAAAGTCTTGTCCTGAATTATATTCACCAAATTCTCCCAGCTCTTGACGTTGCTCATAAGCAAAGCATTTGGCATTTGGATATCAAGCCAGAGAATATCATGGTTGACAGAAATGGTCGTGCGTACTTGATAGACTTTGGAGCTAGTAAACATGTGGAACCCAATAGCACGCTAACCACTTCATTGGCGTTAGCCTATACTCCAGGATATTGCCCACCAGAACTGTTGGATTTGTCTAATGAGACTCCTGAATACTATATGCTTGCGATTAAGGACATCGGCCCATGGACAGACATTTATGCACTGGGGGCTACAATGTACAACCTATTAACCGATAGTATTCCGCCGTCAAAACGTAGACTTGAGAAAGAAGGTCGCAATGCATTTGTGTTCCCAGATAATGTCTCATCATCAACGCAAGAAATGATTTATATGATGATGAAACTCAATTGGGAAGATCGACCTCAAAGTGTATGGAATATAATAAGCGAAACATATAATGAAAAAACAATTGTAGAAAATCCAATTACCTCCCAAAGATTTTTGATAAATAATCACGAAGCTGTGGATTTAGGATTAAGTGTTCTTTGGGCAACAATGGATATTGGAGCGTCATCTGAAAAGGATTCAGGCGATGGATTCCTTTGGGGAGATTCTAATGGTGGGAAAACACAGAAGGTGAAAAAATCTTCTTGGCTGCGCTGGACTAGTGGCCCTCCTAGTATGAATAAAATATGTGGTAATCCTCAATTCGATACAGCCACCAATTTGTGGGGAAGTAATTGGCGTATGCCAACTGGGAGGGAATTCCAAGAGCTTGCGGAGAAATGTACTTGGGAGATAGAAGATTCTGATCATGTAAAACTTACGGGACCCAATGGGAATTCGATATTGTTAGATGGTAATATTCATTGGACGGGCGAAAAGCCATTTGGTTATATAACGCTTTTCGTATGGGGATGTCAACAAAATGATTTAAAATGGCGATTGTTGACAGGAAGAGATCTTGATAAATCCTACACAGAATTGTATTTACAAATCAGACCAGTTAGTGAAAAAGTATGTATAACTAAATAAAATTTATTATGAGTGAGATTAAATTTAGAGCAGACCTATATTGCGATTTTAACAAGATGCCAGGTCATTTCATTTTTTCAGATTCAAAATTTTTATGGAAACCGATGAAATGGTTCCCGCATTTCGGACATATAGAAAAAGTTGAAGTCCCAATATCAGACTTAGTTGCATATTACTGCAGCGGCTTTTTAATATGGCAAAAATTATATCTTGAGTTTGCTGGTCAAGCAGATACACAACTCTTTTGGGCTCCAAGCGCTAAATCGATTGTTTATGAACTTCGATTGAGGAATCCTTCTATAATTGAAAAAGAATCCTTAAAAGATACTATAATTATCAATTATCTATAGTCTTAACCTAACAGGCATGTAACCCCTCTGGGGCTTAGCCTGATGTGCCCCGGATACAAAAATTTACATAATTATGAATATATTTTATTCTTAGTTTAGTAGATTGAGAGGGATGTCTCAATCTACTTTAAAGAAAGTACTTTTTGTGTACCTTCTAGTTCTCGACTTGCATTGTATAACTATGAATTATTATCATTAGTTCGATAGGCAAATAGATTTTATTAGTTTTTATACAGATTTATTGGGTGCTTATCTTGATACTGAGGATATAAAGAAATAGTTAGAAAAAAGTGAGTTGTGAGATTAAACTCCAAATGGGGTTCTCTGGGTTTGGAAGGGTTAAAAGCTCGAGAGGTTCGAATCCTCTCCCCAGAGCAAATAAAGAGAAAAATATGCAACACCTACAACCTAACACCACCTTACAGGGAGGGAAATACAGAATAGAGCGCGTACTGGGCAAACAATAATAAGGTTTATTTGCAAAAAAGACAAAATATCTTGCACAAACCATTGTTTAATAGGAAATAATCACTAATTTTGCACAAAATAACAGGCAGCTTAAAATGTGCAATTATGAGTAAACTGATAGAACACATCGCAACTTATTACAGAAAGACAAGTGGACAGGACATGTCTGTAAAAGCCCTTAATAAGGGACAATTAGGCAAACTACCACTTATCATTACAAGTACATACGGTTGTTATGAATCTGAGATAATGGGTATTCCTGTTATTTTGCTCGAAGTGCGTCATGATGATTACACCCCCAAGCAATTGCAGAAACACCAGATGATAGTGATGGGACTCACACATTGCCATGTGGTGTATGCAATAGGAAAAGCAGTATCTTATCATATCACACGAATGATTGATTATGCAGTTAATTTCATCATTCCAGATAAACTAATGTATATTCCCACGTTGCTCATCAACTTGAGAGAGATAAAAGATACCCGAAAAATAGATGACGAGGTAATTCCTGGTATTGCGCAATGCATCTTGCTATACCACATGCAATGCAGTAGCCTGAATGGCAGGACAACCAAGGAACTTGCTGAAAAGTTTGATGTGTCGTATTCAAGCATGAACAGGGCGTTGAGATGGCTAAACATTAAAGGCTTGATAGAATTAGAGGGCATAAAAGAGAAGACACTAAAGATGATTGCTAATGGCAAAGCCCTATGGGAAAAGGCTTTGCCGTTGATGCAGTCGCCCGTAGAGCGTAAATTATATACGAATGGACAATTTGCTGATAAACTATTGGCAGGGGAAAGCGCTCTTGAAACTTATACTATGCTGGCAACACCTGAGTTCCCATGCATTGCTGTCTCAAAAGAATGGGTAGCAGAACAACCAAAAGATATGCTCAACAAAAGCTATGGTGAATGTATGATAGAGGTATGGCGTTACGATCCCATGTCGTTGGCAAAGAGTAATGTTGTTGATCCACTATCACTATATCTTAGTTTACTTTCAAACGAAGATGAGCGAGTACGTATAGAAATGAAGCAATTAATCAGTAAGGTAAAATGGTTAAAGGATTAGATATTTGGAAAGATTATTTCTCTGAATATACAGATAATTATGTATTGATAGGAGGTGCTGCCTGCTATTGTTACGAAGAAGAGTATGCCCAAACCCCAAGAGCCACGAAGGATTTGGATTTGATACTTGTGGTTGAAGCTCTATCCGTTGAGTTTGGAATGAAGTTTTGGGATTTCATAATAGCGGGGAAGTATTCATCAAGACAAAAAGGTGAAGATAAGCATGAGTATTTCCGTTTTATGAATCCAGAAGATGAAAGATTCCCTCAACAAGTAGAATTGTTTTCACGTCAAACAGGTAGATTGCATCTTCCAGAGTCTGCGCGGTTAGAACCCATTCATATTGAGGATGGAATATCGAGTCTTTCCGCCATACTAATGGATGATGACTATTACCATTTTACTATAGAACACAGCAAGGTTTTTGAGGGCATCCATCTGGCAAATGTTGAAGCGCTAATCTGTTTGAAAGCTAAAGCGTATATTGACTTGCTAAATCGGAAGAATGGAGGCGAGGAGATAGACAGCGACAAGATAGAAAAACAAAAAAAGGATGTGATACGTTTAGCAGCAATGCTTCCGGGAGATTCCGTATTCGAGATTCCAGGACCATTACAAAAAGACATTTCAGATTTCTGCAATTTAGTACGGGACAATCTCCCAAATAAAGATTTTATGAAATCTATTGGGTTAAGAAACATGAATGCAGAAGGTCTTATAGCATCATTGAAACAATTTATGGATATATAAGACATGCAACACTTACATATTAATGCCACCTTGCAAGGAGGATAATTTGAATAGACCGAGTGCTATATCAAGGAGCTTTGGACATAATGAAACTTCCTCCTTTGCGCTAAAAGTTTTTCGCAGTAATCACAAAAAAGCCGTAAATCTACTGCCAAGTCAAAAATACAGTTGTCAAAGGACTATCATACGACCTATTACAATGTGAACTATGCAATCTTCATAATATTATTCCTTGTAACGACTATCGGGAACATATTACTGGGCAACTTGATACAAAAGGAAAATCAACAAGAATGATGAAGAAACTAAAGATAGCTCTCTATTGCATAGTGGCACTCTTGATAATCAATATGATGCTGCCAACGAAAATCCAGAATCCTGTAGAAGGTTGTGGCCGGGAAAGCTATAATCAGAAGTCGTTCTGGCATCCTTGGGGCGACCACATGCATTTAGGAATTGATATCTTCGCAAAGAAGGGAACGAAGGTACACCCTGCAATCGGTGGAATAGTTCTTCTTACGGGACACAACTTAGGCAGAGGCGGCAACTGCATACTGATACTCAGTTCTGGTTGGCGGCTCCATTACTATGCCCATCTAAATGAGATTGATGCTCACATCGGTGCTATTGTCACGAAGAACTCAGTGATTGGTAAGGTAGGCAACACAGGTAATGCGGCAGGCAAGCCTCACCACTTGCACTACAGCATATCAAGCATCATACCACAAGGCGATTGGCGTTGGGAACCTCGGCAAGTCCTCTTCTACATCAATCCGATTAGAGAGCTTGAAGGGTGACATAAAGGCGTCGTACTCCAACAACCTATAGGATTGAGGCTCACGCGGCATAGGTTGTGGGCTTCGATGGCATAGGTTGTTGAGAACCTTCCCCAAGGGGGTGTTTTTTATTTGTTATCTGTGTGTAGTGTTTTTGCTATTTTGTGCAGCAAAAGGTCATCACATGCGGACTCAACCTCTTCGAAGAGTTCAAGGCATCGTTGCTCTTTCATCTTGATTTTGGTGCCGACAGCGATTATGTCCTTCAAGGTTGGATTACCCGTATTGTTTACTGATGTGGCGTGCTCTCCATTGTAGCCTTCTGTGCAGAGCGTCAGGTCGTAAGCAGGAGCAAGATGCCAGACATAGTGCCCAGGTCGCTCTTCCTTGACATAGAAGCTGAAGTTCTTGCAATGGTCGTCCTTGTTCTCTGTCAAATAGTTGAATACCATGCGACGGTACATTTCTTCCACTTCCTTCTCGTTTTGGGTAAGATATCCCGTCAGGGCAAGCAGGTTGCTGTAGTCAAGCACAGGATTCGAGAGAGAGAGGCAGAGCAGTCCGCCTGCTGTCGCCGTATGGATGCGCTGGCCATCGGCATCAATATCGAAACGTCGGGAAGCAAAGTAACGTCCGTTCATCAGTTTGAAGTCAGGCACACAGATGCCACACTTCCTTGCCACTTCATTATAATGATACTCTTGCTGCCCGATGTCCTTTGGGTCGTAGGTGTGTCGGAACTTCACCAGCCAATGGCCCTCTTCATCATGGAAGATAGCTTTTGGACGTGCGCCGCCGCTATTGCCACTGTTGTACAAGAGCAGTCCTGCATCTGTGTCCTGCTGTTCCTTCAAGACTTCGAGGGCTTTCTGCTGAAGGATATCCAAATCATTGGTGTCGTTTTTGGGCAGAAGATGCGTCTCGGGATGATAGGTCAACGCTCCCATGCCTCCGCTTCCCACGAGGCCCAATCGGTCCAATGATGACAGATTGGAATCATTAACGCCTTCTCGCAACAATGCCTTATGCAGCAGATACCGTCCGTAACCGTCGGGCAGACTGTCCTCGAATATGCCGAAGTTGCCATAAAATGGACGAGGCTTGGCAATGAACAGCCCGCTGCGAAGAGGAAGCTCCAAAGGCGAGATGCTGAAACCATCAGCCAGCCAACCCTTATCATATTCAAAGGCACAAAGCTTGTCGTCAGGAGTCAGTGAAAGCGTGCCTACATTCCTGTCATGATACTTTACGATGAGACGATCAATCTGTTTCATGGTTTCCTATAAGCTTTCTTCTTGCCTGCATTCTTGCGTATTTGTGTCAGTTCCTCCATTGTGGCATACTTGGGCGTTGCAAACAGATTCTTTATTTCTGATGTATAGCCCAAAGCCATAGCAAGAGCTATCAGGTTCTTCAGCGATATAAGTCCTTTCTGTTCGAATCTGATGACGTTACTGACGGCGACATTTGCCGTCTCTGCCACCTGTTCCCGTGTCAAGTTCTTCTCTATACGCCTGTGTCGAAAATCCTCTGCCAAGCTTAAAGCAATGTCCTCTGCCGACTCAAGCATGAAGCCATCAAGAACAGACAACATATTATCTGTATCTACCCTTTTCATTATAGAAACTAACTAAATGTTATCTGTATGCAAAGGTACAACATTTCCTTCACATAGCCAAAGGTTTTGCCATCTTTTTAATGATTATCCGCTATAGTCCCCAAAATAAGTCCCTGTACTTATCGTCATAAGTCCCTGTACTTATTGCTATAAGTCCCCGTACTTATCGTCATAAGTACAGGGACTTTTTCTGCTTTCTGCCAGAAATCTGGGAATCAGGCACTTCCAACCGGTGTTTTATCGCCCCTTTTTTGGGCGCTTTAGTATCAAGGAGCAATCTCCAGCAGCTTGTTGTCTTTGTCGAAACATCCGACGGCACGAAGCTTGGCACCAGGGGCGACGTTGATGGGCGTGTCGGCTTTGTAGCCTTGCATGCGGCAGCCCGTGAGAAAGACGGTAGCCTCGCCGCGGACGGTCATGTAGTCCCACGAAGCGCCGAGTGTCGTCAGGACAGGATTGTTGCCGCTGAAGCACTCGACATTCGAGATGGAGGTATGCCCGATGCCTTCGATAAGGATGGGATGGATGTCCTCTATGCGTTCGCCGACGTTGGCAATGATGCTGCCCTGCGCTATCTGCCAGTTGCGGTTCTTCCAATTAATGCCGAGCTTGTGGATGCCGATGCAGACGCAATCGAAGTTGAAGCTGGTGAGCTGTCCGTACGACTCGTTCCCCAGAAAGATACCGCCATAATTACCGAAGGTGAAGATATCCATGAGCACGGCATTGTCCGTGTAGTCTATCCAATAGGAATAAGCTTTCTTGCGAACCACCGCATCGATGACACTGGGTTTGAACTCCCTCTTGAACTCCCTCATGTTGGCGGGGTTGACGTGGCAATGCAGGATGCGCGGCACGTCGTAGCAGCGGTTGATGGCGATAAACTCTCCGCTCAACGGATAGCCGTAGCAATGCTCGAAGAGCGTCTGCTCCACATAGTAAGGAGCCTTCGCGCGGAAGTCCATCGCCATGTACTCGCCGTAGAACGACAGGCAGCTGAGCGTGACACCGAGCACCCGCTGGTCCTGCGCGGCACGTATGGTGGGCGGATAGGCGATGATGCTGTCAGCGTTCTGCCACGTCTGCTCGGGATAATAGAACTGTATGCCCTTGACCTGCGTAGCGGACTCAACGGTAAGGAAAGGATGTTCGCGGTCGGTGATGACGAAGAGGGAGCCTGTCGGCCCCGAGCGGTCGGGAAGAGCTGTGCCGCGTCCTGTGGGGCCATGAGCACCGAGGAGCGTGACGTTCCGGCGCAGGACGAGACCGCCTTCCATAGGATAGCCGCCCTCTGCAGGCTCAACATACAGCACGCCGCCTAATGAACTCATCTTGTCGATGGCATCCTGCAAGTGCTGACGGTTTTCCCGAGGTGTGTTACTTGGCAGCACACCGACACTTTGCACAGAGAGCCAGCCCTGTGCCAGTAGAAGGTGAAAAGAGGAAAGAGTGAAAAGCAGGCTGATGATGATTCGCTTCATGTTCCGTTGGGTTTCTTGTTTTGCCGGCAACAAAGGTACGGCTATTAATTCAAAATTCAAAATTAATAAATTCAATAAAGCTTCATCCAGTATTGCCGCTCGTCGGGCGACATCTTCTCGATGGCATAGCGGAGCGCCGTACGAGGCATCTCGCGGACGTGCTCCGTGAGAAAGTCCCTCAGCAAATCCATGCTTATGCGCTTTCCCACTTCGCGGAGCATCCAGCCGACCGCTTTGTGCATGAGGTCGTGCGGATGGTGGAGGTGCACCTTGGCGTAGCGCAGACACCACGATGCGTCGCCCATTTGGGTCGTCTTCCAAGTGCAGACCATGCTCATGCGCTGTTTCCAGAGGTTGTCGCTCCCGGCGAGAACATCGAGTGTTGCTATCTTATAGTCCCTGTCGCCAAGGAAAGAAGGCAGAAGCAGCCAGTGCCCGAGTATCTTGTGGACGGAGAGGTCAACGAGGTCCCAGTTGTTGGCCTGCCCGGCATAGCGGAGATACATCGTCAGTATGTTGTCGCGTGCGAGGATGGCTGCCTCGTCGGCAAGAAGTTTCTTTGCCGTCAGCTGCTCGAACTTCTCGACGAGAATAAGCAAGCCGCAGAGCCTCACCTCGTGCCATCGGGACATCAGCAGTTCCGGCACTTCGTCCAAGGGGAAGTCTTTCCATGCGGCACGCACCACTTCCCTTGTCTGCGGCACCTTCAGCCCGAGGAACTCGTCGCCTTCGCCGTACTCACCCTCGCCGGTCTTGAAGAACCGCATGAGCACCTGCCGCTGCTGGCCGTCGCGCTGCGACTCCATGTAAGCGATGATGTCCTTTGCCGTCATGTTTCCTGTTCAGACCGCCTTTCTTGTTCTTTGTCCAGATTATGGGATTACTTTATAATGGCTTTCCTGCCATTCACGATGTACAAACCGGGGCGGCCTTCGTTCAGTGCCTTGAGCTGCTGCCCCTGAAGGTTATACCATTTACCGTTCGACCATTTACCGTTTACACGCTCTTCCTCAACTTCAACTTTGCGGATGCCGTCGGGGTCAAGTGCCTTGCGATAATAGAGTCGGGCATTATCGAAGCACGTCCAGTCGTTGGTGATGGCCTGAGACTTCCTCATTCCGACGGTCAGCTGTCCGCCTTCGGCCTTCAGTTCAATCTCGACGGCATTGCCCTTATAGGCTCCCTTCATGTTGAATGCCACATTAGCGCCTGTCACGTTATCGGGATAGGTATAAGGCGAATAGGTGAAGGGGGCTGTCTCGTCGAAAATGGACATAAAGGGAACCTGCTGCGTTTCCTCGTCGGCCTGGATATAAAGGCTGGCATTAAGTCCCTCTGTGCCGCCCGTATGTGCCGTCCACGCATCCCCCCTATTGCCGTAGCGGTAGAAGCCGTTGATGGTGAAGCGGTATTCGCCGGCAGGCATACCTGTAAGGACCTGGTAAGCATCAAAGTTCTGGTTGAAGAACTCGGCCACCGTTCCGGGTGCAGCGAGGAACGACGTGCCAGACCATCCGTCCCTGCCCTCGGCAAAGGTCGGGTTCTGAAGCTGGTCGGTGATGTCTGTCCAATCGTCTTCCGAAGGTTCGGGCTTCAACTCGGCTGTAACATTGCTGACAGGTATGTGAAGGATGCAGAGAGAGTGAGCCGGACACTCATAGTTGAGAGTTGAGAGTTCAGGGTTGAGAGTTGATTGAACGGGTTTCACCTTTTCCCGTTCCGTCATTGAGTTCTCGTCCAAGCCGCTGGCGCTGCAAAGCACCTGTTGCTCTATATCCTCTCCCGTCCATTGGAAATCCTTGAAGCGAAGTGCTGCCTCACTGGCTGGTCCCATATTGACGAGCTTCACGATAAGCGTGTCCTCGGCTTGGTTCAGGGCTGCACAGGCATAAATCTTGCGGGAGCTGGGCAACGTGATGTGGTGATAGAGGGTGTTGTCGACGTAGCAGTACACCTCGTCGCCTGTCTTCGTGATGCGCAAATGGTAGGTTTTGCCCTGCTGGAGCGAGCCGGCGAGTGTGGTGAGTGTGCGCTTGGAGCCTCCCGTGCAAAGCTCGATGGCGTGCTGCGTGTTGTTCCAGCCGCCCAGGTTCCACCAGATGAATTCGTCTTGCCCTCCATAATAGAAAGCCACAAGGAAGCCTTCGTTGCCAGAAACCTTCTTGGCATCCAGCTCGACGGTATAGCTCTCGCCGCACTGCACTTGGCACACATTGCACTCGCCCTGCATCGTGGTGCTTGTTTGTCTCAGTTCACCGGCAGTGACGCTCCATGAGCCGCCTGTAGCCTTCCAGTGACTCCTGTAATCCTGTATATTGCTGAAGTCCGTGGAATAGAGGATTTGTTCATCAGCATCGGTCACCTTGATGTTGTCGTAAGTCACGGATGTGGACCAAGAACTGAGGGCAATGGCCTTGTTGCTTGCGAAGTAGGAGTTGTCCTGCTCCTTCCATGTGATGTTCTGGTAGCCCACGTTCGAGGCCATCATCTGCTGCACCCAATAAGAGGGCGTACCGAAGGAGGCAGAGGCATTGAAGCGTATCATATCAGGCATCCAGGGCGATGGATGGCTCTCGTGGCAGAAGATGGGAGCGTAGGAGGCCATGATGCAAACGTCGGAGTTCCGCTCCATACCTTCCATATAGATGGCTTCCGCAAGGGCTGCATTGAGGTTGCCCACGGTGCCGAAGTCGCTCGTCACGGCATATTCGCCTGCATAGACACGATAGCCGTCGCGGTTGAAGCCGTCGTATTTGTTATATTGCTGGCTGAACCATGAGGTGCTGCGGTAGTAATGCTCGTCCACAGCATCCACAGGATTGCCGTTACGCCACCCGGGGTTATCAGTTCCCCACGACTCGACATTGCCTATCAGTATCATATCGGGGTACTTGGCCTTGATGGCATCATAGAACATGCGGTAGCGCTCGGCGTAGTGGTCGCTCTGGTCGTTGTTGTTGTTGAAGGAGTAGTTGTAGTTCTCGTTTCCTATCTCTATGAGCCTGATGCCGAAGGGTTCGGGATGCCCGTTGGCAGCTCGCATCGCGCCGTAGGTAGTAGTCACGTCTCCTCTGCAATACTCAATCAGGTCGAGCGTCTCCTGAATGTAGCCGCCGAGGTCCTGATAGTCCTGCATCCAGCCGTGACCCAATCCGATGTTGCTGACGAAGAGCGGCTCTGCCCCAATGTCTTCGGTCAGTTGCAGCAGCTCGTGCAGTCTCAAGCCGTCGCTCACACGATAGCCCCAGTTTATGTTCCAGTGTCACGGACGTTCCTCGATGGGGCCGACGGTCTTCTTCCACTCGAAGCGATTGGTCTGGCCGTCCCGCCAAGTGCCCTCGATGTAGCAGCCGCCGGGGAAACGGACAAAGGTGGGATGAAGCGCAGCCAGCATCTCGGCGAGGTCGCGGCGGCAGCCGTTCGGACGGTCTTTATATGTGGGCGGCATCAGCGACACCACATCCAGATAGACGACCATAGGCTCCAGTCCTTTCAGAGCCAGCCAGCCTTTCGTAGCGGAAGAGGTGGCCGTCAGCTGCACGGTGAACTTCTGCCACTCGTCGGTCAGGCTGACGTCGAATTCCGTGCTGCCAAGGTTTTGCTTGGCGTCGTTCTGCAGTTCGGCGCACATCCTGCCCTCGTATGTGCCGTCTGTCCTTGCCCAGAATGTCAGGGTATAGGTCTCGTCCTTTACGACGTTCATGCCCCAGAAGCCTTCGTTGCGAATACCCGCACCAGCAGCATTTACACTCAACTTGAGAGCATGAGCCTGGGCACTATTGAGCAGATTGGTAGTGACGACATCAAAGGCCGCGCTACCCAATCCTTGCCAACCCTCCGCGTTGGAGGCATTGTCCTCGAAGGAACGGTTGCGAACCAGCTCGGCATAAAGGCCGCCGTCGCCGCCGTGGTTGATTTCCTCATAGAAGATGCCATACTGCAACGGGCTGAGCAGCGGACCGCGCTGCGAGGTGGAGAACTCGAAAGATACCTGTGCCCTGCCGGTAATAGCACAGAGAAAAGAAAGCAGGCAGAAGAGATAGGATTTGGTTTGCATGATGATTGTGTTATCTTGTGAATAATTGTTACGGACGTTTGGTCTGCAAGGGACGATACTGGATGCCCATTGCGTCGAGGCGTTTCAGGTGTGCCTGCAAGCGAGGCAGGAAGTCGTCCCAGTTTTGGTCGGCTTTTGGTGTCCAGGCTTTCTCGGCAAGTGCCAGTGCCCTTGGGAAGACCATCCATTGCAGGCGTGCCTCAGAGGGGATGCGTTCGCACCAGATGTTGCCCTGCATACCCTTGATGAGCTTCAGCTGCTCGGGAGTGAGGTCAACGGGCACGATGTCGCCGTCGTAGATGTGGCGAAGGGTGTTGTCGTCCTGTGCATAGTCGAAATAGAGGAACGTGAAGGGGCAGAGCACCACCTCGTTACCCATCGAGGTTGACTTCTGCGTCACGTCGGGATGGTCGCCGCGCCACCAGTGGACGGTAGCCGTTTTGGAGAGTCCACCCTCGAGTATCTCGTCCCATCCGAGGATGCGTTTGCCGTGGGCGTTGAAGTACTTCTCCATCCGCTTGGTGAACCACGCCTGCAGCTCGCTGACGTCCTTCAAGCCTTCGCTCTCGATGCGCTTCTTGCACTCGCTGCACTCCGACCAGCGGCGGCGGTTCACCTCGTCACCACCGATGCTGACGTATTCGTAAGGGAAGAGCTTGAAGACCTCGTCGTAAACCTTCTCGGCGAACTCAATGGTGCTGTTACGGCCAAGACAAAGCGGTTCGCGACCGTCTTGTGTGCAGCTGAGCCACCGGTAGCACCAGCAAGCCGAGCCGTTGTGACCGGGCATGTCTATTTCGGGAATCACGTCGATACCGCGCACGGCAGCGTACTGCACCACATCGCGAATCTCGTCCTGCGTATAGTAGCCGCCATAGAGTTCGCCGAAGCCCTCAACCTCCTTGAAGAACTTTCTGGGGATGAGCATATCGGGGTTGTTCTCCTTCGCGGCACGGTCGAGGCACTGGCGGTCGTGGTAGTTGAAGCGCCGCCAAGCCATCGAATCGCCCGTCAGTTCAGGATAAGCCTTCACTTCCATGCGGAAGCCCTCGTTATCAGAGAGGTGCCAATGGAACTTGTTGAGCTTGTACAGCGCCATCTCGTCGAGCAGGCGCTTCGTCTCTTCCACAGAGAAGAAGTGGCGCACAGGGTCGAGCATCAGTCCGCGCCAATGGAAGTTAGGGGAGTCCTTGATGGAGACGGAAGGCACAGCCCCCTCCCCGCTCCCCCTTTGGGGGAGTGCCTCAATCCCGTTGCACCGCCGCTCCAAAGCACTCCCCCAAAGGAGGAGCGGGGAGGGGGCTAACTGCCGCAGCGTGGCGATGCCATTGATGATGCCCCGATAGGTGGCAGCCGTAATGAGAACACCCTTCTTGTCCGAAACAAGCTCGTAGCTCTCGGACACATCCCCCTCGCCCACGGGAGAGGGGTTAGGGGTGAGGCTGAGCTGAATCTTCCCCTTGCCCTGTTTCGTCTTGAAGCGAAGCCCGGTGGCGCGTGTCAGAAGCTCCTGCAAATAGACAGCAGCCGGCTCGAGGCTCGCGTCGTTGTAGCCGATGGTCATTCCGTCCTTCAGCTGGAACGAGCCTTCCTTCTCCACGACCGACGTGGGCTTGGGGATGATATTGACCGCCGCCATTGCCGAGCCTGCACACAAGAGCAGGGAAGTAAAAAGAATAGAAAGCCTTTTCATAATAACAGTCGTTAGTTAGTGCATATCGCCTGCAAAGATACAACTTTATTCGGACATAGCAGCCGTTCTCCTCTAAAAAAGAGAAGGTGAAGCAACAGAAAGAGACAAAAAGCCCCCGACTGGCTTCGCAGCTGGTCGAGGACATGAAAAGAAAAATTACCTAAAACTTAATTGAGAAAAATACTTGCCGGTGTTGCCGCTTACTTCTTTTTCATTTGCATTAGCAGGTCGCGCGCCATCTGGAAGTACTTGCGGTCTGCCTCGGTCTTCACCACTTCTATTAAAGAGTCAATGTCGGCCATTACCTTCTCCCACTTCTCTGTAGAGTCGGGAAGCTTTTCCTGGTCTGCCATAGTTATTCTTGCCACCCTTATATACACATGTTTGACAGAAATATGTCGCTAAAATGCAAATTTTCTTATGATTAGCCGCTATACGTGTCAGCACATCTCGCCCCACAAAGGTAATGAAAAACCTCCTTTTCACCAAAAGTTTTACTCGAGAATTGCAGTCAAGTTGATTGCATATACATGTACATGCAATTGCACATACATGTAGTTGCAATTGCATGTACATGTATGTGCAACGAACCAAGC
>JAFXZK010000094.1 GCA_017541265.1 Bacteroidaceae bacterium
CCGAAGGTGTAGATGGCTCCAAGTGCGGTTGCGCCAAGCTCGCCCTCGAGCTGACCGCTGACGGTCAGGCTGGTCTGCTCGCCGAAGAAGTCGTCGTCGTAGATAATCTTGCCCTGCTCGTCCTTCTTCAGGTCGTAAAGATTCTTGGTGGTTACCTGGAACATGTTGCCGGCGCCCTCGCAGTCGCTTGCCGTGATGAGCGGCGTGTGGAAGTAGAAATAGCCGTGCTCGTGGAAATAGGTGTGAATAGCCATCGCCATGTTGTGGCGAATGCGCAGGATGGCTCCGAAGGTGTTGGTGCGGGGACGCAGATGGGCAACAGTGCGGAGGTACTCCCAGCTTGCACCCTTCTTCTGAAGGGGATAGGTGTTGTCGCAGTCACCAAGAATCTCAATAGCTGTGGCTTGAATCTCACTTGCCTGACCAGCGGCTGGACTCTCCACGAGCTTGCCAACGACACTCAGGCAAGCACCCGTCGTAATGCGCTTCAAGGTTTCTTCGTCGAAGTTGGCATCATCACCAACAATCTGCACGTTCTTGATGGTCGAGCCATCGTTCAGGGCAATGAAGAAGATGCCTTTACTGCCACGCTTTGAGCGCACCCAACCCTTCACACAGATGTCGGCTCCCTCCCCGCTCCCACTTTGGGGGAGTGCTTTAAGGGCGTCTATAACTTTTGTACGTTTCATATTGTATTTACTATTTTACTATTTACTATTCACAATTGTTCCCCCTACCTGCTCTGGCGGATTTGCAATCCGCCAGCTTCGAATGTAAGCATTTGTAATGCGATAACATAATGTCGGGATTACAAATCCCTATATTCTTTACGGTCGGATTGCAAATCCGCCCGAACAACGGTCACTCCCCCAAGGGGGAGACGGAGGGGGCCTCTACTCAAACGCTCCCATCCGCAGCATGTTGACTTCCTTCTCTGTGAGGAAGCGCCAGTCGCCGCGACGGACGTTCTTCTTGGTCAGACCGGCGAAATAGACGCGGTCGAGCTTGATGACCTTGTAGCCGAGGTGCTCGAAGATGCGGCGCACGATACGGTTCCTGCCACTGTGTATCTCGATGCCCACTTGCTTGCGGTCGGTCTCGCTGGCATACTCCACGGCATCTGCATGTATCTCGCCGTCCTCCAGCACGATGCCGTCGGCAATCTGCTTCATGTCGGCTGCCGTGACGTTCTTGTCGAGGAAGACATGATAAATCTTCTTCTTGAGGAACTGCGGGTGCGTAAGCTTGGTGGCAAGTTCGCCGTCGTTGGTGAGCAGGAGCACGCCCGTGGTGTTGCGGTCTAGGCGGCCAACAGGGTAGATGCGTTCGCGGCAGGCACCCTTCACGAGGTCCATGACAGTCTTGCGATTCTGCGGGTCGTCGCTTGTGGTGACGCAGTCCTTCGGCTTGTTAAGCAAGACATAGACCTTCTTCTCGATGTTGACCAGCTGGTCGTGGAAGTGCACTTCGTCAGAGCGCTTCACCTTTGTACCAAGCTCGGTGACAATCTCTCCGTTGACCTTTACGACGCCTGCCTCGATGAACTCATCGGCTTCGCGACGGCTGCAAACCCCGGCATTGGCGAGGTACTTGTTGAGGCGGATGGGTTCATCCGGATCGATGTGTGTCTCTTTGTACTCAATCTGCTTCTTCATGCTGTACTTGGCATGAGGGTTGTAGCCTGCGGTGCGCGGACGGAAGCCTCCTCTGGCTCCCCCTTTCGGAGAGTAACCAGGACGACGCCCCCCCTCTATCTCCCCCGAGGGGGAGTAACCAGTCCGATAGCCACCTTCGCGATTGTATCGTGGACGGGGCTGGTAGCCACCTTCACGCTGCTGATAGCCACCTTCACGCTGCTGGTAGCCGCCTTCACGATTATATCGCGGACGCTGCTGAAAGCCACCTTCGCGGGGCTGATAACCACCTTCGCGAGGTTGGTAGCCACCCTCACGGGGCTGATAGCCTTCCTGGCGTTGACTGTTATTGTAAGGGCGATTGGTACGTGGACGCATGGGACGTCCATAACCGCCTTGTCTTTCATAGTTATTACCCTGAGGACGGTAGCCCTCCCGGCGACCGCTGTTCTCTGATTCGGAGAATTTGTCTCTCCAGTTTCCTTCGTTGTACATCTTGTTATTTACAATTTAATCATTTACCATTTACCATTTGTTTCCCCTGCTGACAGGACAAACAGTGTTTTTCCTAACTCTTTAACTTTTTAACTCTTTAATTTTTTAACTTTTCAATTATATTCCTGTATAAGTGTATGGTGTTATGCGACGCAGTTCTTCCTTCACGGATTCGCTGACGCTAAGTTCTTCTATAAAGTTCTTGATTGTTGCCTCGTCGATACCTTTGCCTGTGCGTGTGAGTGCCTTGAGTGCTTCGTAGGGATGCGGATAGGCTTCGCGGCGGAGGATGGTCTGTATGGCTTCTGCGCAGACAGCCCAGCAGCCTTCGAGGTCGCGGCGAATGGCTTCCTCGTTGAGAACGAGCTTGCGCAAGCCCTTCAGGGTGCTCTGTATGCTGATGAGCATGTGCCCCATTGGTACGCCAACATTCCTCAAAACGGTCGAGTCGGTGAGGTCTCTCTGCAAACGGCTGATGGGCAGCTTCTGGCTGAGGTGCGAGAGGATGGCGTTGGCAATGCCGAGGTTGCCCTCCGAGTTCTCGAAGTCAATGGGATTGACCTTGTGCGGCATGGCACTGGAGCCAACCTCGCCAGCCTTTATCTTCTGGCGGAAGTACTCCATTGAGACGTACTGCCAGAAGTCACGGTCGAGGTCGATGATGATGGTGTTGATGCGCTTCATGGCATCGAACACGGCACCGAGGCAGTCGTAGTTGCTAATCTGTGTCGTAAACTCCTCGCGCTCCAGCCCGAGGCTTTCTTTGACAAAGCGACGGCCGAAGTCGCGCCAATCATATTGAGGGAAGGCAACATGGTGGGCATTGAAGTTGCCCGTCGCACCGCCGAACTTGGCTGTGAGCGGACAAGCCCGAAGCATGTCGAGCTGACGCTGCAGACGATAGACGAAGACCATCACCTCCTTTCCCAGGCGTGTCGGACTGGCCGGCTGCCCATGCGTCTTGGCAAGCATCGGCACGTCCTTCCATTGCTCGGCATACTCCTGCAACTGAGCGATGAGTTCCTCAAGCAGAGGATAGTACACCTGTTCCAGTGCCTCCTTGATGCTAAGGGGTACGCTGGTGTTGTTGATGTCCTGACTGGTCAGGCCGAAGTGGATGAACTCCTTGTATGGTTGAAGATTGAAGATTGAAGATTGAAGATTGAAAGCTTCGCCTTCTTTTTTCATTTTCAATTTTCCATTTTCAATTTCATCAAACTTCTCCTTGATGAAGTATTCCACAGCCTTCACGTCGTGGTTGGTGACAGCCTCGATGTCCTTGACACGCTGCGCATCCTGCTCCGTGAAGTTGCGGTAGATGTCGCGGAGCTGTTCGTCGCTGACAGGAATGCCCTGCAGCTGCGGCAGGGGCAAATGCATGAGGGCGATGAAGTACTCCACCTCAACGCGAACACGATAGCGGATAAGCGCGTACTCCGAGAAGTACGCAGCCAGAGCCTCGGTCTTGCTTCTGTATCGTCCGTCGATGGGCGACACGGCTGTCAGCATGTCAAGTTCCATATAATAATATATAATGTATGTATTCTGAAAACGGCTGCAAAGGTACAACAATAAATTCAAAATACAAAATTAACAAATTCAAAAAAGTTCTTTATGAATGAAAGAGGTTCGTCGGCATCTGTTTTTTCCTTTAGAAATGACATGTTCGTACCGGTGTATTCACAAGTCCGTGCTGTCATCGTCATAAGTCCCTGTTCTTATCGCCATAAGTACACGTTCTTATTGCCATAAGTCCACGCACCTTTTCCCAGACAAACAAATAATGGGCATGTTATTTTGATATAACATGCCCATTTTCTGTCGGTTACGAACCAGCCTTAAGGTCACTTAATCATGACTTTTCTGCCGTTCCGGATGTAGATTCCATTCTGGCGAGGCATTGCTACGGCCTTGCCGCTCAAATCGTACCATTGGTCTTGGACGTTGCTGTCTGTTCTGACATTGCCGATGGCATCAATGTCATCGCCAGGCAACACACTGATGCCATAGATGAACAATGCATCGCCGTCGGTCTCGGATTCCTCGTTGATGTAAGCTCGAACCAGTGCTGCGTTGTCGCCAACGGCATAGATATAGACGTAGGTCGGCTCTGTAACATCATAGCTGACGTATATGTCCCAGCGTTCATCGCAGACGGCGTAAGTGGGCGTACCGTCGCCGATGCGCACAGCCAGGCGAGCCTTGCCGACTGACCTTGCGTTGATTGTGATAACGCCCTTGCCGGGGCCTACCTCAAGGATGATGCCTGTGAAGTTGTCGCGAATGTCGCTGCTGCCGGGGTTGCCGTCGCTGACGAGCGACATGTCAGTCGTCTGCCCGATGACCAGACAGCCCTGCTCTGCGCTGTAGCCGCTGCCTGTGCTTGCGTCGAGGTTGTAGTAGATGTTGTCGATGGTGTTGTCGTTGAGGTCTTCGTTCTGCAATGCCGAAGCAGTTACCGAAGTCTCCTCTGTGATGGGAGCTACGGTGCCGCCCAGGTCGCCCACGAAGGTGACATTGAGGAAGCTGAACAATTCTTCGTAGATATTCAGGTCGGCAGCGCGGACATGCATCTTCGTCATCTTGTCGGGTTTGAACGAATTGTTTTCATAGCTGCCCTGCTTCCATTCCAGCGAGTCTATTCTTGCATAGCAGTTTATGTCGAGGATGTTTGTGCTGTAGTAGAAGGGGTTGGAGCCAATCTGTTTTGCGCCACTGCCAATGGTGACATTAAGCAGTTTGCTACAGCTGTAGAAGGCATAGCTCCCTATGACTTTCACGTTGACGGGAATATCGAGCTTGGTGATATAGGAGTTGCCGAAGGCATCCGAGCCGATTTTCACCACGCTGGAGGGGATGGGTATCTCGTCTGCACGGACGCCATAGAAGGCGGCGGTGCCGATGACCTTCACATAGTTTGGAATGACGGTGTTCTTGTTTCCTGCAATCAGAATGCCTGTGGCTGTCTCGATGACTGCGTTGCCGTCGCTCTTGTAGGCAGTGTTTGCCTCATCGACATAGAAGTTCTCCAAGCCCCACAAGCCTGATAAAGCGGCATCACCGATGTAGGTAACGGTGGAGGGCAGGTAGAGGTTTTGGATGCCACTGGTGTAGCAGAAGGCGCGGGATTCGATTGCGGTGAGGCCTTCGGGCAGGTGAAGGTCAGACGTAAACCAGTACATGCTGCTGAATGCATAGAAGCCAATGCTCTTCAGTGTGCTTGGCAGACGGTCAATCCTGGCGTTGTTGCATCCGTCGAATGCCTCGTTGCCTACGCGGGTCAAGCCTTCTGGCAGTTCAATCTCTGCAATGTTCTCTTGGTATTCTTCCATCCAAGGTGCCCTGTTCTCGTCCCATCCATAGTCGTACATGTCACCGGTGCCGGTGATGGTGAGCTTGTAGGCAGGAGCTTCTACGGACTGGGATGTTTCGTAATCCCAGACATAGACATTGTAGGGGAGCGGAGTTATGGTGTAATAAAGGTTGTCGCCGCACTTGCCGCTGAACTCGTCTTGATTGCCGCCGCCCTCTTCCTGCACAATGGTGATGCTCTTGAGGAAGATAGGCTCCGTGCCGACCATAAATACGCGGACGTCTGCGTCGGTATATTCAATGGCGCCGTTGAAGGTCAGTTCCACGTCCGTGAAGCCAGAACCTGGTTGGAATGTGTTCGTCCGTTTAGCCTGATCGTTTTCCCATGTCCCGCGCTCGACAATGCTTGCGCCTACTTCTGTCACCTGTCCGGTGAAGCTGACGATGATTTTCCTTACTGAGCCGGACACGGTGAACCTGTTCTGAAGCTCGATATTCACATCTTTGAGTTCGGAGGGATTGGCAATAACCATACATTCCTCGGCAGACGATTCGTCTGCTCCGAACCATATGGATGTCTGATATACCGATGCGTCAACGTCACTGATGTAGGTGAACCATGAGTTATTCTCATAGCTATTCATCATTCCAATCAAATTGGATTCGGTTTTCCCGAGGGTTTCCCAGTAGTTGAGTGTGGAGGTGAGGCTTACCTCTTCCGTCTGTCCGCCCTCCATGACGATGGTGATGCTTTGCAGATAAAGATAGCGTTCGGCATAGAGGTGGAAGCGGAGGATGTCGTTCATCTGGATGCCTGAGCCGAAGTCAAGAATATAGTCGTCGAAGTAAGGTACTGTGGAACTGGCTATTTGGCTTTGCACGGTCTCGCCGTTATCCTTTGTGTATAAGATGAAAGGGATATTGCCTGCCGCCCTGACGATAATCTTCTTTACCTTGCCCACTACGGGGAAGTCGGAGTAGAATGTCAGCCTCGAATAGGTGCTGGTGCCGCCGGTGAGCTGCATCAGGATGCAGGGAGTGCCGCCGTAGTTAGCATCATAAACCGCTACCTGTGTGCTGTCGGCGGGCAATGCGAACTTCCAGTTGTGTACCTCGTCGTTGGCAAGCAACGTATGGCTGTACGAGTCATAATGCTCCAGGACTGACACGATGTCGTTTTCGCCCGCCTTTTCCACCTCTGTCTCGAAAGTGATGCTCTGGATGTACATGGGGGCGCTGAAACCTTCTACTTTCGGGAAAAGCGTGACAAAGATTTCCTGATTGTTGTTCTTTGACATTATTATTTCATTGTCGTCATACGAGATGGGAAAGGTTTCCAGCCCGCTCTCCGGCACGTTCAGGTTGTAGCGATAGGCCACTTCTCCAAAGCCAAATTGAATCGACCCCACGTTGCCTCCGACCGTGAAGATTATTTTCTTGATGATTCCAGGTATGGCAAAGTCGGAATTCATCTTGAATTTGGTTGTCTTCAGCTTGACAGAAAGACAGCTTTGTCCGTCCACCTCTGTCATTTGGAAGATGGGGTTCTTGTTCTCGCCTTCGCCGTCCCATTTCCAGTCTTTGCCCTCGACTGTGGTCAAGGTGCCTTCCGAATAAGTCTCGTGGGCAACCCCATATACATTTCCGGTGAAGGTTGAGGCGAACACTTGAGTTTCCGTGTTACCGCCCTGTGCCCAAATGGTCATGGGCATAAAAGCAAGCAAGAATGCTGCAAGATAAAGAGTAAAATGTTTCATGTGCATTATGTTTTATTGGTTTGACGCCACAAAGATAGCAATTTTTATTGAAAAAGGCTCAACCTTGACATTATTTTGAAAATAAATGGCTATATTTGTACGCGAAAACTAACAACACAATAACCAATAACCCATAAACAATAACCTACCATGGAGAAAATCATCGGACTTATCGACGCGCCGTTCACACCTTTCCACGAGAATGGCGACGTGAACCTGGAACCTATTCCTGCATACGCAGCAATGCTGAAGAAGAACGGACTGAAAGGCGTATTCATCAACGGAAGCAGCGGCGAAGGCTATATGCTCACCCCCGAAGAGCGGATGCAGCTCGCCGAGGCTTGGATTAAGGCAGCCCCAGAGGGCTTCAAGGTCATCGTGCATGTGGGCAGCTGCTGCGTCAGAGAGAGCAGAAAGCTTGCCGAGCACGCTCAGAAGATTGGTGCGTGGGGCATCGGCGCTATGGCTCCGCCATTCCCCAAGATTGGTCGTATAGAGGAACTGGTGAAGTACTGCGAGGAGATTGCAGCAGGTGCACCGAAGCTGCCCTTCTACTTCTACCACATCCCAGCCTTCAACGGTGCCTTCCTGCCTATGGTGAAGTTCCTTGAGGCTGTTGACGGACGCATCCCAAACTTCGCAGGCATCAAATATACCTTCGAGAGCCTCTACGAATACAACCAGTGCCGGCTCTACGGCGGAGGCAAGTTCGACATGCTGCACGGACAGGACGAGACCATCCTCCCCTGCCTCGCAATGGGCGGCGCAAAAGGCGGCATAGGCGGCACAACAAACTACAACGGCAAGAACCTCGTCGGCATCATCGACGCTTGGAACAGAGGCGACCTGGAGGCTGCCCGCGCCCTGCAGGACTACTCGCAGAAGGTCATCAACGTCATCTGCCATTTCCGTGGCAACATCGTGGGTGGCAAGCGCATCATGAAGCTCATCGGCCTCGACCTCGGCCCCAACCGCACACCCTTCCAGAACATCACTGCCGAAGAAGAGCTGCAACTCAAGAAGGAACTCGAAGAGATTGGCTTCTTCCAGCATTGCAACGAGTTCTGAATGTAAACATCTAAAGAGATGAAACGTACTATCAAATGTAAAACGCTGATTGCCGTATGCTTATCTCTCCTGTCCCTGCAGATAGCGGGGCAGGTGAGAGTGGCATGCGTGGGCAACAGCATCACCTATGGCACCGGCATAGAGAATCGCGAAGCGGATAGCTATCCGGCGCAGTTGCAAAAGATGCTGGGCGAGGGCTACGAGGTGGGCAACTTCGGACGCCCAGGTGCCACGTTGCTCAATCATGGACACCGGCCTTACACACAGCAGCCGGAGTACCGTGCGGCGCTGGACTTTGCAGGCGACATCGTGGTGATACACCTTGGTATCAACGACACCGACCCGCGCAACTGGCCGAACTACAGGGACGAGTTCATCACGGACTATTGCGCCCTGATTGATTCTCTGCGTGGCCGCAACCCGAAGGCCCGCATCATCATTGCACGTCTGTCGCCTATCTCGAACCGCCATAGCCGCTTCCAGTCAGGCACTCGCGACTGGCACGACGAGATTCAGCAGGTGATTCCTCTCGTGGCAAAGGCTCGCGGCACTGAGCTTATCGACTTCCACACGCCGCTTTACAACCGCCCAGACCTTTTTCCCGACGGCTTGCATCCCAACAAAGCCGGGGCGGCCATCATGGCGAAGGCTGTCTTTCAGTTCATTACGGGCAACTACGGTGGATTGCAAATGCCGCAGGTCTTTACTGATGGCATGGTGCTTCAGCGTGACATGCCTCTCAACATTCATGGAATCGCCAATGCGGGAGACGAGGTGACGGTTGACATTGAAAAGGTGAAAGGGGGAAAAAGGGAAAAGGTGAAAGCCGTTGCGGGCAAAGACGGACGCTGGGAAGTGGAGCTGAAGCCCTTGATGGCCGGCGGCCCCTACTCTCTCTCTGTTTCTACGAAGAAGGAGAAGCTGACCTTCCAAGACGTAATGGTGGGCGAAGTGTGGCTCTGCTCAGGACAATCAAATATGGAGTTCAAACTAAGAGGAGCCTCCCCCGTCCCCTCCAAAGGAGGGGAGAACCATCATGCTGCCTCTTCACCGTTCACCCCTCCTTTGGAGGGGGCGGGGGAGGCTGTGCCTCTCCGCCTCTACAACTTCACCCGTATCTGTCCGATGAGCGACATTGAATTTGACAGCCTCACGCTCTCACGCATCAACGAGCTGGAGTATCTGAAGCCAACCAAATGGCAGGACTGCACCTCCGAGACGGCTGCCAACTTCTCTGCTGTTGCCTACTACTTCGGACGTATGCTGCAGGACAGCCTCCAAGTGCCTGTTGGCCTTATCTGTAATGCCGTGGGCGGTTCAAACATAGAGAGCTGGATTGACCGCCGCACATTGGAGTTCGAGTTCCCCAACATCCTGAGCGACTGGCTGCACAACGACTTCATCATGGAGTGGTGCCGGACTCGTGCTGCAAAGAACATCGGATTGGCTCTGAAGGCAGGCAACAACCTGCAGCGCCACCCCTATCAGCCCTGCTATATGTACGAGGCAGGCATTGAGCCGCTCGACGGCTTCCCCATCCGTGGCGTGATATGGTATCAAGGCGAGTCCAATGCCCACAACAAGGACGCTCATGCAAAGCTCTTCCCCTTGCTGGTCGATAGCTGGCGCAGGAACTGGAAGCAACCTGAAATGCCCTTTCTCTTCGTCCAGCTAAGCTCACTTAATCGTCCGTCCTGGCCTTGGTTCCGCGACAGCCAGCGACTGCTTTCCCAGCAGATACCGCATACGGGAATGGCAGTCTCTTCCGATATGGGTGACTCGCTTGACGTGCATCCCCGCTGCAAGCAGCCTGTCGGCGAACGACTTGCCCGCCTTGCCTTGACTGATGTATATAAGCTTCCTTATTTCGAGAAGCATCCCTCGGCAAAGCAAGGACCGGTAATCATTGATAATTCAAAATTCATAATTCATAATTCAAAGTTGACATTGCCATTTGATTGTGCCGATGGACTAACCACTTCCGACGGGAAAGCACCCTGTACCTTTGAGCTTGCCGACGAGTTTGGCATCTTCCACCCAGCCCAGGCAGAGGTCAAAGGTTCCAATGTCGTTGTGTCTTCAAAGGATGTCAAGTGCCCCACCGCTGTCCGCTACGGCTGGCAGCCCTTCACCCGTGCCAACCTCGTCAACGCCTACGGGCTTCCTGCATCAACATTCCTTATCCCGATAAAGCAGTGACGATGTGCGGCAAGTCAGCGGCAGGCGCGACGACCTGACCATTGACACCTCACAGGAAATTGAGCGCGACATCAATGCCCTACGCGACCAGCTCAAGACGCAGAGCATCCTCGAAGCAGGAAACCATGAATACTCCTACGCCATTGGTTCCATCTACAGCGACATCATTGCTGAATGCGAGAAGCTGGGCGACTATGTGATGAACGTCGTTGAAACCCGTCTTGGCCGCCTGCTTCTTTCAAACCGCTGGCAAGTGCTTTCGCGCCAGCAACTCATGGACAACATCTGGTCAGATGTCATCGTTTCAGACCACACCGTCAACGTCCACATCACCCGCCTCCGCAAGAAGCTTGGCCCCTACGCCAGCCATATCGTCAGCCGCCAAGGCTTCGGCTATGTGTTTGAGACAGGATAAACTTTCACACACAGTAGTAGCAACGCCAGTACTACCGTGGAATTACTCCAGTACAACCGCGGGAAAACTCCAGTACCACCGTGGGAGTACTGGAGTTTCCTTATAGGCGTATTATTTCCGGACTGAACCAATTCTTTCCCAGAATGCTGAAATAATTCTCCATTCTTCATTCCCATTCCCATTTTTTTTGTATCTTTGTACGCAGAAAAGCAAAATAAAGACGATTATGGACGACAAGAAATACGTCTTCATTGAAGACGAGCCGTTGGTAGCAGCCGAGCCTGCTGTAGCTATGTCGGGCGAGACCGTCAGCAGAAGCGGCCTGATGGGACAGAACAAGCCATACATGACCGACGAGTTTGGGAGGATTATGCTAAGCCAGAAGATGAAGGAGGCTGTGCAGAAGACTGAACAAGATTATGAGGACGGCAAGTGCCTCTCAGAGGTACAGTTCAAGCAACGATTTGCCAAATGGCTTTAGAAATCTCATACTCCCCGCTGTTTGCCGACAATCTGGAATCTATCCTGATGTTCTTCGACGAGAGGAACGGCAGCGACGTATTCAGCAAGAAGCTCTTGAAAATGATTCACCGTCAAATCAGGTTGCTGTCAACTATGCCCGATATTGGCAGCTTGACCAACTTCCCCGGAGTCAGAATCCTTTTCGTGGAGCGTTTCGGCATTGAATATCAAATCAGAGACAAGTCTATCCTTGTGATAGACATATTCAACTGCCAGACCGACCCAGAGATGCATTGGTTCAAAAAGAAGTGAAGGACTAATACCTACAGAAAACAAATATAAAGCATATTCACATGAGAAAGCAAACCTTTATATTCTTTATCCTTTCGTTCCTATTCATTTGCCTTTGCTATGGGCAGAATAACATTGTCGTCACGCCGGTAGGCAAGATGGACAGGGCTGTCTCTGGTCACTTTGCTGCCATCGTTGACGGCAAGTTCACGACATGGGGCGGCTGCAATTTCCCCGACGTGCCTTGTGCCGACGGCGGACAGAAAGTGTTTTACCCCAAGGCTTACGGTGCAAGCGTCGCTGTGCCGGAAGGGACGGTGTATATTGGGGGAGTCAGCCCCCTCCCCGCTCCCCCTTTGGGGGAGAGCCACAATGCCGCAGAACTAAAAAGCAATGATGAATGCCTCTTAGTGGGAATGGAGTACTCCCCCAAAGGGGGAGCGGAGAGGGGGCTTCCATCTTTACCCAAGGGCCTCGACAACTTCGCTGCTTGCTATGGCGTGGACAGAATCTTCGTGGCGGGAGGTCAGACCGACGGCGTTCCGAACAGGGATGTATATGCTTTGGACTGGCCTGACGGGAAGGAATGGGTGAAGCTTTGCGAGATTCCCGACGCAGGCAGATTGCAACCCTGTATGGCTGTGCAGAATGCGCCAGAAGGGAAGGCGCTGTTTATCTTTGGAGGGTACACAGCCCCCTCCCCGCTCCCCCTTTGGGGGAGTGCCACA
>JAFXZK010000095.1 GCA_017541265.1 Bacteroidaceae bacterium
AGGCTTGATGCCATCTCGATAAAGACGGCGAAGCCACATCTCGGAATCGGAAACATAGCCGTGTGTGGAAGCGCGGAAGCCTACGTGTCCGTCGCCTGTCACATCGTCGCTGGGACGTTTGTTGCTGTAATAACGACACCAAGCGGCAGGGCCGCCCAGGATGATGGAGTTGCGCGTATAGGTAAGGTCTGCTTCAAAGGCACGCACCTTAGCAAGGTATCCGTTGAGCTGGGCAGCCGTACGGACAGGAATACGCCCTACAATCACATCGGGGGACATATCGACGTTGGCACCTGTAGCACCATAAGTACTGCCAGATTTCCAAGTGCCTGTAAGGTCGGAATAATAGAGGTCTGTCGGCATGCGGGATTCATAAGTATACTGATCGGTGACTTCTGCGTATGTGTCGCGGTCGGGAACGACGGTATCATCACCGCCAAGGACAACGTAAGTCGTGCCGTGGTTATCGACGTAATCCTTGATGCAGTTGCGTATCTTCATCTGGATGTCGTCGCCAGGGTAAGAAGATGAAATGCTCTCCTTGGTAACAACAAGTGTCTTGTAATCGCCACCAATAGCAGAGGCACGATAGTTGGCCAAATTCTGGAATGCAGAGGAAAGGCTACTGGAGGTGATGATGAGATAGTCGACCGTGCCCTCGTCACTCTTCTTGCTGCGCGGGGCATCGGAAGAGGATTTGGGGTTAACGACAAGGGCGTTGACCATGTCAGAGATGCGTGTGTTGTGGGAAGCCCTGTTGGCGCGCGGTGCGGCAGGAGCCGTGTAGGACACATTCACCGTGACAGAGGGACGATAGTAAAGAGTTTTCTCTGAACCAATATAGACAATGGGGTTCACACGAACAGACACGAAGGTGGAGCCTTGCATCTCATGGAGTCCCTCAAAGGTTGCAACGGCAGCCGGCCAAGGGCTGGCAGAGGCGTATGCGGCAGGGTCAGGAGCCACGAAAGGCGGCTGTGCCTTGCTCTTGGGTGCAACATTCTGGACTGGCCAGGGCGTCACATCCGAGGCAAGAGGAATGAGACTGCCGGTAGCGGTGACGGAAACATCGGTCGCGCCATCGGGGAGAAGGATGTTCGCATACTTTGCCGGAATGGCAGGAGCACCAACGACGTCACGCGGATTGGAAGCATCGGTGAAAGAGACGACCGTGTATTCACCAGTGGAGGACAACACGATGTCGAAGGGGGAAAACGTAAAATTCCAACTCAATTCTTCAGCAAATGCAGAAGAGAACAATGTGGCAAAAGCCAACAAAAGAGAAACTTTTAACTTTAACATTTTATTTGTTTTTGATTGATGTTACATTATAATAATAGAAAAACGGCTGCAAAGGTACGAAAATTATTTGGGAAATGAAAATGAAAGTTGAAAATAATGAAAAAGATGTGGTTTGCTCGCTTTTTTTGCGTTTGACAAAATGCCAGCCAAACCATGCCTTTTGCTTACACCTCGGTTTTTGACAAGCACGCCAGAATCGCATCAAACGCTCTCGGTGGCACTTTTGTACCCTTGTTCAATTTGATGCGCTTAAATCGAATCTGCACTGAAAACCAAATGGTTACAGAATACAGTTCCACACAAAACACCCCTGATTGCAACCTCGACATAGCAAAAATAGCAGTTTTTTCGCGTATTTTTGTTATTTTCGACGTGAATTTTCACCCAAGAAGACATGGAGTTTTGGCAATAAGAACGTGGACTTATGGCAATAAGAACGTGGACTTATTTGAAACGTCACCCGGAGTTTTGGCAAAGCAAACGTATTTCGCCCTATTTTTAGGCACGAATAAAAGTAACAAAAAGAAAGCCATACCGACAAGAACACTTACTATTTGACGATTTGGCATTTTTGGTTTCCTTTCTGCATAATGTCCTGATGGTGAAAGCAGAGGACTCTTTCGTGAAGTATGTGCCATAAAGATACCTCTTTTTGCATTAAAAGCATACACTAAATAAGTTTTTTTGCAAAAAGACAAAATCCTTTTATATATAATTAGGTATATTGGAAAGAAAAGTGTATCTTTGCGTGATTTTGGAGTGAAATGGACAAAATAGGAACCATACATCACGACGGCATCGTGGAGAGCATCGGGCCAGAAAGCTGCCAAGTGCGCATCCTGCAGGCATCTGCTTGCAGCAGTTGCGGCGCACGCCAGCTGTGCCGAAGCAGCGAAAGCAAGGAAAAGGTCATAGAGGTCAGGGGACTCTACCCCACCCTGCACGTCGGCGACAAGGTCACATTGGTTGGCTCCGTCCGTCAAGGGCTTCGTGCAAGCGTGCTTGCATACATCGTTCCGCTCATTCTCATGCTCGCTGGCCTCTTCGCAGGCACTCGCCTCTATGGAGAAGGCACAGGTGCTCTGGTTGCCTTGCTGGTTCTCGCCCTCTATTATGGAGGGCTGTATATAATGAAGGACAAAATAGGAAAGGAGTTTGAATTTGAAATAAATGGAAGTTAAAGAAGTTAGAGGAAGTTAAAGGACGATAGTATTGCACTTAGTTCTAAGTCCTGTCGGATTACAAATCCGACCAAACATCAGCAACCAAAACAATCCTCTAACCCCTAACCACCTAAAACATAAAAAAACAAATGACTAAATAAATAACTAAACATGGTAAATGTAATTCTGATTGCAGTATGTGTGCTGGGACTCATCGGGCTTGCCTCTGCGGTGATTCTGTTTGTGGTCTCACACAAGTTTGCTGTGCATGAAGACCCCCGCATTGCAAAGGTGGGAGAAGTCCTGCCCCAGGCGAATTGCGGCGGTTGCGGCTATCCCGGTTGTTCGGGTTTTGCTGCCGCTTGCGTCAAAGCTGCCGACGAAGGAAGCCTGGAGGGCAAGCTCTGTCCTGTAGGCGGTCAAGCTGTCATGGAACAGGTGGCAGGCATCCTCGGCCTGGCTGTCGAGGCGGCTGCGCCAAAGGTGGCTGTCGTTCGCTGTAACGGCACTTGCGAAAACCGTCCGCGCGTGGCACAGTTCGATGGAGCAAGGAGTTGTCGCGTCCAGCAGATGACAGGCATGGGCGAGACAGGCTGCGGCTACGGCTGTCTCGGCTGCGGCGACTGCGTGAGCAAGTGTCAGTTCGACGCGCTCCACATGAATGCCGAGACTGGTCTGCCTGAAGTTGACGAAGAAAAATGCACGGCGTGCGGTGCCTGCGCGAAAGCTTGTCCGAGAGGCATCATCGAGATTCGTCTCAAAGGTCCGAAGGGAAGGCGCGTCGTCGTCCTCTGTAACAACAAGGACAAGGGCGCCATCGCCAACAAAGCTTGCAAGGCATCTTGTATCGGCTGCGGCAAGTGCGTCAAGACCTGCGAGAAGTTCGAGGCCATCACGCTCAAGAACAACCTTGCCTACATCGATGCCGAGAAGTGCAAGATGTGCCGCAAGTGCGAGGAGGCCTGCCCGAAGGGAGCCATCCACGGCTTCAACTTCCCACCACGCAAGCCAAAGACGGAAGAGGCAGCGACTCCGAGTTCTCAGATCTCTCAGAGCTCTCCGAGTTCTCAGAGCACTCCGAGTTCTCCGACCCCAAATGTTGAACCCTCAAAAGCCGAAAAAGAATGAAAACATTTAGCATAGGCGGGGTTCATCCCGCAGAGAACAAGCTGTCTGCTGCAAGCCCTATCCGCGAGGCAGCTCTGCCCAAGCAGGCAGTCTTCAGCATGTTCCAACACATCGGTGCGCCTGCAAAGCCTCTCGTCAAGAAGGGCGACGAGGTGAAGGTCGGCACGCTGCTGGCCGAGGCTGGCGGCTTCGTCAGTGCCCCCATCTACAGCAGCGTCAGTGGCAAAGTCTCGAAAGTTGACGTAGCCCTTGATGCCAGCGGCACACGTCGCATGGCTGTCTATGTGGATGTTGAAGGCGACGAATGGGAAGAGAGCATCGACAGAAGCACGACGCTCGTAAAGCTCAGCGACCGTCCCGAACTCGACAGCAAAGCCATCATAGAGAAAGTGAAGAATGCAGGCATCGTCGGCATGGGCGGCGCCACGTTCCCCTGTCACGTCAAACTCTCGCCGCCTCCGGGCTGCAAGGCAGAGTGCGTCATCATCAATGCCGTGGAGTGCGAACCTTACCTGACTGCCGACCACAGGCTCATGCTCGAACATCCCGAAGAGATTCTCGTCGGTTTGCAGCTCATTATGAAGGCTGTGGACGTGAAGAAGGGCTACATCGGCATTGAGAACAACAAGCCCGATGCCATCAAGCTGATGACAGAGAAGGCAAAGGGCTATGAAGGTATTGAGATAGTGCCTTTGAAGGTCAAGTACCCGCAGGGCGGCGAGAAGCAGCTCATCGATGCCGTTATTGGCCGCCAAGTGCCTGCGCCTCCTGCCATTCCCATCAATGTGGGCGCTGTTGTGCAGAACGTCGGCACAGCCTTTGCCATCTATCAGGCTGTCATGAAGAATAAGCCGCTTTTCGACCGCATCATCACCGTTACAGGTAAAAGCGTAAAGCAGCCAAGCAACCTCTTGGCACGTCTTGGCACGCCCTTCCAGCAACTCATTGACGAGTGCGGCGGTCTGCCCGAAGACACAGGCAAGATAATCGGCGGCGGCCCCATGATGGGAAAGGCGCTCCTGAGCCTTGATGTCCCGATGACGAAAGGCTCCAGCGGTCTGCTCATCATGAACAACAAGGAAGCGCGTCGAGCTGAACCCAATCCCTGCATCCGCTGTGCCAAGTGCGTCAGTGCTTGCCCGATGGGACTTGAACCCTATCTGCTCAGCAAGATGAGTGCCAAGGAAGATTGGGAAGGCGCAGAGAAGAACGACATCACGAGCTGCATCGAATGCGGCAGCTGCCAGTTCACCTGCCCCAGCAACCGTCCGCTGCTTGACATGATTCGCGTCGGAAAGACAACCGTTATGGGAATTATCAAGAGCCGTGCCGCAGCTAAGAGTTAATTATGAATTATGAATTAAGAATTATGAATTAATATGAAACCTATAGTTTCCCTTTCACCGCATGTTCACGGAGGCGACTCCGTACAGAAGAACATGTATGGTGTCTGCATCGCACTGGTGCCTGCTCTGTTGGCCAGCCTTTGGTTCTTCGGCCTTGGTGCTGCCATCGTGCTTGCCACATCAGTGATCGCTTGCGTCTTTTTTGAATGGGCCATCACGAAGTTCCTCTTGAAGCGTCAAGGCTGTTCCATTTGCGACGGAAGCGCCATCCTGACAGGTCTTCTGCTGGGCTTCAACCTGCCAAGCAACCTTCCACTCTGGATTATCATTGTCGGCGCCCTTGTCGCCATCGGCATTGGCAAGATGACATTCGGCGGCTTAGGGCAGAACATCTTCAATCCCGCTCTCGTTGGTCGTGTGTTCCTGCTCATCAGTTTCCCTGTGCAGATGACTTCTTGGCCAGTCGCTGGTCAGCTCACTGCCTACACGGATGCCCAGACAGCAGCCACACCGCTCTTCATCATGCAGAACGCCATCGCCAGCGGCGACCCTCGCGTGCTTGAGCAATTGCCTGATGCAACAGAGATGCTCATCGGTCAGACAGGCGGCTCTCTCGGAGAGGTCAGTGCCTTGCTTCTGCTTTTAGGCTGTGCCTTTATGCTTTGGAAGAAGATTATCACCTGGCACATTCCCGTGAGCATTCTCGGCACGGTTGCCATCTTCTCTGGCATCATGCACACGGTCAACCCCGTTTATGCAATGCCGCACGTCGTGCTGATGAGTGGTGGCTTGATTCTCGGTGCCTGCTTCATGGCAACAGACTATGTCACCTCGCCCATGACGGCAAAGGGACAAATCATCTACGGCGTTTGCATCGGCTTGTTGACCGTCATCATTCGTAACTGGGGAGCCTATCCCGAAGGCATGTCCTTCGCCATCCTCATCATGAATGCCTTCACGCCTCTCATCAACACTTATTGTAAGCCGACACGCTTCGGCGAAGTCATCAGAAAGGAGGAAAAGAAATGAAGAAACTTGAATCCACTTGGTACAACATGGCGATTGTGCTGACAGGCATTGCCGTTGTTGCTGGTGCGGCCCTCGGCTATGTCAACAGCATTACGGCTCCGACCATTGATGCCATCAAGGCACAGCAGGAGAAAGAGGCCGAGCTGCAAGTTCTGAACGGACAGGAAGGCACAGCCATCAAGATAACAGACCCGAAAGGCTTTGGCGGAGCACTGACCGTTATGGTCGGACTTGCTAATGACGGCACGATACTTGGCTACAAGGTGCTTGAGTCGAGCGAGACCCCGGGACTTGGTGCAAAGGCACAAGACTGGTTCCAGCAAGGACAGAAAGGCGACATTATCGGCAAGACGGCAGGCAACCTGACCGTCAGCAAGGATGGCGGTGAAGTGGATGCCATCACGGCTTCGACCATCACAAGCCGCGCCTTCCTGCGTTGCATCAACGAAGCTTACAAGACACTCTCCGGAAGCAAAGCCGACGGACAAAGCGGCGCAAGCACTAAGAGCAAATCAGACCAGTCGGACAAGTCTGACCTGTCCGACTCGACAGATTATAATAATATATAATGTATAGGAGGAAACGGAAATGAACAATATGAAAGTCCTGCTTAACGGCATCATAAAGGAGAACCCCACGTTTGTGCTTCTGCTTGGCATGTGTCCGACGCTCGGAACGACCAGCAGCGCCATAAACGGCATGTCGATGGGACTCGCCACGATGGCTGTCCTCATCTTCTCCAACCTCATCATCTCGCTCATCAAGAACCTGATTCCCGACAAGGTGCGCATCCCTTCGTTCATCGTCGTGATTGCCTCTTTGGTGACAATCCTGCAGATGCTCATCAAGGCATACGCACCCGAAGTCGACAAGAGCCTCGGCCTCTTCATTCCGCTTATCGTGGTGAACTGCATCATCCTAGGCCGTGCAGAAGCCTTCGCCGCCAAGAACGGCGTTGTTCCAAGCATTTTCGACGGCATCGGCATGGGCATCGGCTTCACCTTAGCCCTCACTCTTCTCGGTGCAGTTCGCGAATTGCTCGGTACAGGCAAGGTGTTCGACATGACACTCTACCCAGAGGACTACGGTGCACTTGTCTTCGTGCTGGCTCCCGGAGCATTCATCGCTCTCGGCTATTTAATAGCGATAATCAACAAGGCTAAATCGTAAATTGTAAATCGTCAAATTGTAAATTGATATGGCTTACATACTTATTTTCATCACAGCGGTCTTTGTTAACAACATCGTCCTGTCGCAGTTCCTGGGCATCTGTCCCTTCCTTGGCGTCAGCAAGAAAGTGGATTCCGCCCTCGGCATGGGTGCAGCTGTGGCTTTCGTGCTTACGCTTGCCACCATTGTCACTTACCTTATTCAGATATATGTGCTCAAGGCTTTCGACCTCGAATACCTCCAGACAATTGCCTTTATCCTGGTGATTGCCGCCCTTGTGCAGATGGTAGAGATTATCCTAAAGAAGAGCGCCCCCGCCCTTTATCAGGCTCTCGGCGTCTTCCTGCCGCTTATCACGACCAACTGCTGTATTCTCGGCGTCGCCATCCTCGTGGCAAACGGCACCTACGCCACGCAAGGCCTTGAGCCTAATCTGTTGACCGGCGTCGTCTTTGCCATCAGCACCGCCATCGGCTTTGCTTTGGCACTTGTCGTCTTTGCAGGCATCCGTGAGCAACTCGCCATGATGGACGTACCCAAAGGCATGCAGGGCATGAGCATTGCCCTCGTTACCGCAGGCCTCTTGGCAATGGCCTTCATGGGCTTCAGCGGAGTAGATAACGGACTGAAGACACTGTTCGGGTTATAGCCCCCTATCCCCCTATAGGGGGAATAATTTTGAATTTTGAATTTAATAACTTTGAATTTGATAACATGAATATTCTTTTAACTGGTGGCGCAGGTTACATCGGCAGCCACACCCTCATCGAGTTAGACAAAGCAGGCCACAGCGTGGTTGTAGTAGATAACTTCTATAATTCGCAGCCCGAAGCGATTCGGCGCGTCGAGCAAATCATCGGCCACAAGGTCATCTTCATTGAAGCCGACATCCGCGACCGTGCTGCTATGGATAAAGTCTTCACGGAGCACAAGATAGACGCTGTCATCAACTTTGCCGGCCTAAAGGCTGTAGGCGAATCGGTGGCAAAGCCTCTGATGTACTACGAAACCAACATGAATGGTGTGTTCGTGCTTGTTGACGTGATGGCGAAGCATGGTTGCAAGAACATCATCTTCTCCTCCAGTGCAACGGTTTATGGCGACCCTGCCATCATACCCATCACCGAGGAATGTCCAAAAGGCCAATGCACCAACCCCTACGGCTGGACGAAGTCAATGATTGAGCAAGTGCTGATGGACGTGCAGAAGGCCGACACGAAATGGAACGTCGTGCTGTTGCGTTACTTCAACCCCATCGGCGCACACGAGTCTGGACTCATCGGCGAGAACCCCAACGGCATACCCAACAACCTGATGCCTTACATCACGCAGACAGCCATCGGCATCCGCAAGGAGCTGGGCGTTTTCGGCAACGACTACGACACGCACGACGGAACAGGCGTGCGCGACTACATCCACGTCGTTGACCTCGCCAACGGCCATGTTGCCGCATTGAAAGCCATACAGGAAAACAAGGGCCTTGCCATCTATAACCTTGGCACAGGACACGGCTATTCAGTTCTCGACGTTGTCAAGGCATTCGAGAAGGCAAACGGCCTCAAGGTTCCGTATGCCATCAAGCCCCGCCGCCCGGGTGACATTGCCACCTGCTACTGCAATCCAGCGAAGGCAAAGGCAGAACTGGGATGGGAAGCCAAGTTCGGCATCGAAGAGATGTGCCGCGACTCTTGGAACTTCCAGAAGAACAATCCAAACGGATACGAATAAAGATAAAAAGGTAAAAAGATGAAAAGGTGAAACAATTTAACGACTATCAACTATGAAAAGACTTGCTTTATCTACCTTGACGCTCTGCCTTGCACTAATGGCAACAGCAGATCCCGTCGGCAAGCAGGCTGCGCTCTACACAGCTCAGTCCTATATGCTTGCTAAAGGCAAAACAGTAGAAGCCTCCCCTGTTCCCTTCCAAGAAGGGACGAAACGCAAGAAAGCCCAGTCATCCGATTCTCCCTCTCCCACGGGAGAGGGTTGGGGTGAGGCTTTCTATGTCTTCAATGCAGGCGGCGACGGGGGCTATGTCATTGTCTCCGGTGACGACCGCACAGAGCCTATTCTCGGCTATGTCGAGCACGGTACGTTCGACCCAGACAACATCCCCGAGAACATGCGCTCATGGCTTCAGCTCTATGCCGACCAGATTAAGTACATTGTCGATAACGACATCAACCCCAACTCGCCTCTTCTCAAGAAGCGCAACAAGGTACAGGGCACAAAGCACAGCGTGGGCGAACTCCTGACCACACGTTGGAACCAGGGACAGCCCTACGACATCACCTGCCCGCACTATTACACCGACAAGGACAACGACGAGCACGCATATCCGGCTACAGGTTGTACGGCAACGGCTATGGCACAGGTGATGTATTTCTACAAGTATCCCGAAAAGACTAAAGCCGTCATTCCTGCCCACAGCAACACCTACACCCTTCAGAACGGCACGCAGAAGACCGTCACAGTCAAGGCTGTGCCTCGCAACACCGTCATTGACTGGGACAATATGCGCGACACCTATTCCTGGCAGGGTGAAGCCTATGCCAACGCACAGGACACAGCTGTTGCCAACCTGATGCTCTATTGCGGCCAGTCCGTACATATGGGCTGGGGACCGTCATCAGGTGCAAACTTCAGTGCCGAAGCCTACATCAAGTACTTTGGATATGACAACAGCTGCTATGTAGGCGAGCGTTACGACTACACCATCGACGATTGGTTCGACATGCTCTACAATGAGATTGCGCAGGGCTATCCAGTCCTCTTCTCCGGCTTCTCATCCGGTGGCGGTCATGCCTTCGTGCTCGACGGTTTCGACGGCGAGAACCTCTTCCACCTCAACTGGGGCTGGGGAGGCGGCAGCAACGGCTGGTTCCTCGTAGGCATCCTCAACCCTGGCGACACGAGCGGCATCGGAGCAAGCAGCAGCAGCGACGGCTATAGCATGAGCCAGCGTGCCCTCTTCAACCTTCGCCTGCCCGACAATAACAATGCAGATACCTATCTCTTCATCAAAGATGTTGCTGTCACTAACACCACATCAACAAAAAAAATCAGAGCGACATTTGAGAACAGAACAGGAGCTACGGGCAGTTTCAACACAGGTATCGTGAAACAGGAAGAAGACGGCAGCTATTCTCTCGTTGGCAACCAACAAAGCATCTCTGGCATGGAAACCAACACATCCCAGACCAAAACTTTCGACATCAAGGGCAAGCTTACCGAGGGCACCTACAGGCTATCCCCAGCCAGCAAGCCATCGAGAGGCACCGTTTGGCGTCCGAAGTTCAACCTGCGCAACCATTACATTGAGGCAGTAGTCGATAGTGAAGGTAATCTCACGCTGACCCCCGTCGATATCAGCAATGGCAACAGCATCAGCATCGACACCATCGTCTTCCCCGGCACACGCATCGCCGGCCAGGAGCAGGAGGTGAAGGTGACTTATCGCAACAACGGCAACGAGTACTTCAGGGAGGTTCTCTTCTATGCCAGCCAGACAAACGAGAAGATTTACACTGAAAGTCGTTCGATTGTTGCCGCACGCAAGGGCGAGACCGTAGAAGTGTCGTACTTCTTCACACCAGAAGAGACTGGCACCTACAACCTCTGGTTCTGTACTGACTGGAATGGGAACGACGTCGTTAGCACGGGTACGATGGAAGTGGTAGAAGAGTCGCAGGCTGTCAAGGCCAATCTTGCTGTATCCTCCATGACCATTAGCAACCTCGCAAGCAACATTGCATACGGCAAACGCCTCGTGGGCAAGGTTTCCATCAGAAACAATGCAAGAAATGAATTCGACGGAAGGGTTCGCCTACAGATTTGGCACCAGCCGAAAGGCTCAGGTTCCGCATGGAGCGGCTCAAGCCAAACATATAGTGTAAGCATGGCAGCTGGTAAGGTTGCAAGTGTTGACTTTGAATTTGACAACCTGAATGAGGGCGACAAATACTACATCGCCGTCAACTATGTCAACCAAAGTGGCAGCCTGAACGGCGGCGGCATTTGGGACCACGGTTGGTCGATAGGCAACGGCATAGCAACATGGAAGAACGACGGCGTTATTGTAGGCAAGGCATACGGCACAAACATGTCCATACTCGCTAATATCTGCGGTGTCTATGCCGATTGCAGCAAGAAGATAAACCGTATGATACCAAACAGCAAAAATCCCAATGTCATTTATGCTTTTGGTGCAGATATGGAAGTGCCTGAAAGACTTGACACATCCAATGTCGTAGTTGGCAAGCACGCCGACCGCATCAGACTTGTCAACAATCAGCCCTACTATCTTCCTGCAACCTTTGATGCCGACAGCGCTTCCTTCACCTACACCTTCCCGGAAACAGAAGACGGCACGAGGTGGCACGCCTTTACCATGCCCTTCGAGGCTGACTCTATCTTCGTGGACGACATCGCCGTTACGCTCGACGACGAGAACAACCACTTCTGGATTTACGAGTTTGCTGCCCAAGGCGACAACGGCGAGGTCATCTTCGCTCCGGCTACAGTGCTGCGTGGCAACACGCCCTATATTATTGCAGGCGATGTCTATATGGCTGGACGCTCCATTGTCTTCCGTTCGCTCGACGTGCCGTTCTTCAAGACAGGCTCCGACAAGATGGTCGTCACCTCGTCGGACTACCTGTTCCACGGCAACACTTACGCTCCAAAGCTTAAGGATTGCTATATGCTGAATGAAGAAGGGACAGCCTTTGAATATGTCACGGCCCTCAAAGCGCTGGACGCTATGGCTCCGTACTTCACCACGAACCTGTCTGAGGAAACACGCCCACAAAGCATCATGCTGCCCATCATTCCTGAGTCAGCAGATGCCATAAGGAGCCTCACCCCTGTCCTCCCCAAAGGAGAGGGAGTCATTTACAACCTCAACGGCCAAATGGTCAATGGTAAATGGTCAAAGGGAAATGGCAAATTACCAAGGGGCATCTACATCATGAACGGCAAGAAGGTGCTGAAGTAAGCACCTGCTTCACTTCCTTCTGGAAACAGAAAGAGGCGTGTCTCATCAACGAGGCACGCCCCTTTTTATATGCAACACGCAGTCTTCGTTGCTTCATCATGACAAAGCAATTGCTTCATCATGACCAAGCAATTGCTTTGTCATGATGAAGCAATGAAGAAGCCACGTTGTGTTTTGACAGCACACTGCATCATGCCCATATCGCGCCATATCATAATCATTTTTTGTTGTAACATAATAAACAGAGACAAGCAAATAATTCTCTTTTTGTTTTGTTCTCTCTTCAAAAAAACGTACCTTTGCAGTGCCTTAAAGTCTATGTGAACTTTTCCGCCAACAAAGCAGAACCAACCATTAACAAAACCAACAACTATATGAAAAGACTTACTTTAACTATTCTGACTCTCTGCCTCGTCCTTTCGATGAAAGCAGAATTTGTCGGCAAGCAGGCTGCGCTCTATACTGCACAGTCATATATGCTCGCTAAGGGCAAGACAGTAGAAGCCTCCCCCGTCAGCCTCCCCCAACTCCTCCAAAGGAGGGGAGAATCATCCCGCAAGAAAGCATCCTCCTCCGAGGGGGACCAGCCCTACTACATCTTCAATGCTGGTGGCGACGGCGGCTATGTCATTGTCTCTGGCGACGACCGCACGGAACCCATCCTCGGCTACGTCGAGCACGGCACGTTCGACCCTGACAACATCCCCGAGAACATGCGCTCCTGGCTGCAGTTCTATGCCGATGAAATCAACTACATTGCTGAGAACGACATTGATCCCAACTCGCCTGTCCTCAAGAAACGCAACAAGATACAGGCCACAAAGCACAGTGTGCCGGAGTTGCTGAAGTCCCGTTGGAACCAAGGGCATCCCTACAACCTCACCTGTCCAAACTATTATACCGACAAGGACAACGACGAGCACCAATATCCAGCTGCTGGCTGCGTGGCTACGGCAATGTCACAGGTTGTTTACTTCTACAAGTTCCCGGAGAAAACCAAGGCTGTCATTCCCGCCCACAGCAACACCTATACTTTGAAAGATGGTTCAAAGAAGACCGTTTCGGTCAAGGCTGTACCTCGCAACACCATCATTGACTGGGAGAACATGCGCGACACCTACAGCTGCAACAACGAACACGTTCACGACAGGCCGGACTCAGCTGTTGCCAACCTGATGCTCTATTGCGGCCAGGGTGTCAAGATGGGCTGGGGAGCCTCCTCGGGCGCTTCCACATCAAGGGCACGCGACTTCTTCGTCAACATCTTTGGCTATGACAGCCGTGCCTTTTGGGGAGGTCGCGGAAGTTACACGATAGATGAATGGTTCGACATGCTCTACGACGAAATGGAAGCTGGCTATCCTGTCCTCTATGCCGGTCATTCTTCGGGCGGCGGCCATGCTTTTGTCATCGACGGCTTCGACGGCGACAACCTCTTCCACGTCAATTGGGGCTGGGGCGGCGGCAGCAACGGCTGGTTCCTCATCGGCATCCTCAATCCCGGCGACAATAGCGGTATGGGCGCAAGCAGCAGCAGCGACGGCTACAGCATGAGCCAGGGTGCGCTCTTCAATCTCCGCACGCCAGGCACCCCCAAGGATAACCCCAGCCTTTCCATCAGCGATGTGTCAATCACGAGCACAGGCAGCATCAAGGCCACGTTCACAAACAAGACCGGTGCTACCGGCAGCTTCCATACCGGTATCGTAATGGTTGGCGAGGATGGTTCGCTCACTCTCGTCGGAAGCAAACAGACAATCACCGGCATGGAAAACAACGCCACCAAGACCAATACATTCGCCATCAGGAACAAGCTTACCGAGGGCACATACAGGCTCTCTCCTGCCAGCAAGTTAGCGAGAAGCGATGTTTGGCATCTCAAGTACAATTTGCGCAACGATTACATCGAGGCTGTAGTTGACAGCCTTGGCGCACTTGACCTGCACTTCATCAACCCCACATATGAAGATATCAAAATCGACACCATCACCTTCCCGGGCACTCGCATCGCGGGAACAGAACAGGAAGTGAAGGTGACGTTCCGCAACGACGGCGCCGAGTACTTCAAGACGGTCTATTTCTTTGCCAGCAAGACAAGCACAAAGACCTATACCGATAGCAAGTCGATGGTTGCCGTCCATTCCGGCGAGACGGTGGATGTGTCGTACTTCTTCAAGCCCGAAGAGACCGGCACTTACAACCTGTGGTTCTGCACGGACGACAAGGGGAACAATGTGATGGGCACAGGCACAATGGAAGTTATCACGGAAGCAGAAGCCACCAAGGCCAACCTTGCAATCTCCTCCTACACCATCAGCAACGGCTCCGGCGAAATCGCCTACGGCAAACGCCTCGTAGGCAAGGCAACAATCAAGAACAATGGTTCGCAGGACTACCATGGCAGAGTCAAGCTGCAGATGTGGAGCCAAAAGGTTGGAAACAACACCGCGTACAGCGGCTCAACCCGCTCTTTCCTTGTCGATATCGTCAAAGGCAAGACTGCCACCGTTGAATTCGAGTTCGACGGCCTCAACGAGGGCTATTACTATCGCTTCAAGGCAATGTACGGAAACCAAGACGGCACCCTGACCGGCGGCGGCATCTGGGACCATAAATGGGAGATGAAAGCCGGCGTACTGATATGGAAAGCCGACGGCACAATAACCGGCAAGGCATACTCGGCAAGCGTATCGCCAGGCAACACCGCCGTGGGATTTTACGCCAACTGCAACAAGATTACACGCCTGACGCTCAACAGGACCAATCCCAACGCCATCTATGCCTTTGCCGCCGACATGGTAACACCTGCCAATGCCGATACTGCCAATATCGTGAGCGGCAATCATGCCAAACACATTAACCTGGTCAATGACAAGCCTTACTATATCCCCATAAGCTTCGATGCCGACAGCGCCTCCTTCACCTACACATTCCCGGAAACAGAGGATGGCACGCATTGGCACGCCTTTACCATGCCCTTCGAGGTGGACTCCATCTTCATCGACAACGCACCTGTTACGCTTGGCGACGAGCTCAACCACTTCTGGATATACGAGTTTACCGCCGAAAGCAACGACAGTGAGGTCATCTTCGCTCCGGCCAAAGTGCTGCGCGGCGGTACGCCCTACATCATTGCAGGCGACATCGAGATGGCAGGACGCTCCATCGTCTTCCGCTCACTTGGCGTGCCCTTCTTCAAAACTGGCACAGACAAGATGCTTGTCACATCGCCGGCCTACAAGTTCCACGGCAACACACACGCACCCAGGCTCAAGGACTGCTACATGCTGAATGCAGAGGGGACGGCCTTTGAATACGTCACGTCTCTTAAAGCGGTGGGCGCTATGGCACCGTACTTCACAACCAGCCTCACTGAAGAAGAGAGGCCGGAAACTATCGAGCTGCCCATCATCCCAGAGTCAGCAGATGCCATAAGGAGCCTCACCCCTGCCCTCTCCAAAGGCGGGGAAGCCATCTACAACCTCAGCGGCCAAATGGTCAATGGGAAAATGGTAAATGGGAAATTGCCTCGGGGTATCTATATCGTCAACGGCAAGAAGACACTCGTAAAATAAGGAATGTAGAAACTCCGAGAACAAGAAAGGAGGGTATGCCAGAACAGACATACCCTCCTTTTTGTATGATTCGTGGTTCAGTATGCAATCTTCTTTCCGCCAACGATGCAGATGCGACTTCCCTTTTTGGGGAGGCTCCTTTGCCGACATCATATAGGCGTAGTAGAAACTGCCGATATTTCCTTATTGTTTCAGTGGCAAAAGAACAAAATAATTGTCAAAAACACGCTGGAAAAGTAAAAAAAGATATACAAGTATAGCCACATTGGAAAATAAAGCGTACCTTTGCAGTGCAAATGATTAAATGGCAAATGATAAGATGAAAAAGTCAATTCTACTCTTGCTCCTTGCCGGGTGTTCAATGGCACAGGCGCAGACTTTGAAGCAGAAAGTAAACGTCAGCGAGGTGGAGGCTGTCGCCACGACAAAGGCCGAGAACTATGCAGAAATCACGTTCGACACGCTTCGCTATAACTTCGGCTCTTTCCCGAAGAGCGAGCCTGTAGTACGCTGCACCTTCCCATTCACCAATACGGGCACGGCTCCGCTCATTATCCATCAGGCGTTTGCGAGCTGCGGATGTACCATTCCAACCTACACTAAGGAGCCTATCAAACCAGGCGAGAAGGGCACTATCGACGTAACCTACGACGGCACAGACAAGTTCCCGGGCCACTTCCAGAAGACAATCACCATCAAGTCCAATGCCGTGAACGAGATTGTCCGCCTGACCATTGAGGGGATAATGGAATAAAACAACGGATTCTTTCCAAAACGGATTATCCGGATTTAACGGATGGCTTTTTAGGACCACGAACTGCACGGAACGTGTAATTCGTGGTCTTACTTTACGAGCACTTTCTTCCCATTTACGATATTAACGCCTTTCTGCATCTTCTGGAGACGCTGTCCAGCGAGATTGTAGATGGCTCCCTCGCCTTCGGAGAAGGCCGGGGTGAGGCTGATGCCGTCTGCATCGCTATAGACATAGACGGAAACTGCGGCCTGCTTGTTGGAGCCGTCCGTTGCCTTGGCGGTGATGGTGGCTTCACCGGCTGAAACGGCAGAGACGATGCCATCCGCCACGGTGGCTACACTCTCGTCGGAGGTCAGCCAGTTGAGTTCCTTGACGGTTGCCGTCTCGGGCAAAATGATGACGGACAACGTGGTATCATTCCCGGCAACCATCTCGATGTCGCTCGGTTCAAGCAAAATCGAAGTGACGTAGGTCTTTGCCAAGGTCACGTCATAGGTTACATCATCGGGAGAGCATACCACACCATCGGCTGTGACGAAGCGCTGCCTCTTTATCTGATAGGTGCCGCCAGCAAAGTCGTCCGCACCTGCAAGTGTAAAGGTGAAAGCGGTACCTGTGGTCGAAGCCAAGTCCTCATTGTTCGGAGCATAGACGATGATGTGTGCGCCGTCTTCCCGTGGAAGGATGTGGGTGATGTGTGATGCCGTGTTGACTTTCGTGCCGAAAGCGAGACTGCCCTCGCTTATCGACAAGCCTTGGGAAAGGGCAATGTCAGCCTCATAAGCGGTGGCAAGTCGGTTCATGTTAACCCATACGGTCAGCTTGCGTGTGCCTCCGGCCTTGACGGATGCATTGCTCGAATAGAAGGTTGCAGTAATGGGCTGCTCACCAAGAGCAACGTCACCCAAGATACGACGGACGGTGACAACATCTGCCACGTCTATTCTGCTGTCCATATTGGCATCGGCATTGACTTCCTCGAACTCTTCCGGAGCCTCGCCAACGAGATAGGCTGCTATCCAGAGGGCATCGGTTTCGTCCAAGACACCATTGCCATTGACGTCGCCCGCCAAATGACTGATATTGTAGTAGATGCCGTCGTCAGACTTGAGGACGACACAATGTGTAGCATCAAAGACGGGATAAGCATCCTGCCCAAGGGTTTGATACCAGACAGGCTCCATTGTTTTGCCGCCATTGAGCTGATAGCAAAGCTTGCCGCTCTGCACGTCTTCGTCCGTGATACGCGTTACCTGAGTGGTCGAAGTGCTGTAGCAGTTCAAGGCCGTAGCTCCGCCCCGGTAGAAGTCGTTGCGGTAGTTGTAGCCCGTAACTGTGCCAATGCTATAGCAATTCTGCAAGGTAGCGTTCGAACCAACCCATCCGCAAATGGCAGCACTCTCGCTGTTTCCAGTGATGTCGCCTGTGTTGTAGCAGTCGGAAATATGGAAGGTGCAGGTAGAACCTTTGTTGCAGCCGATGATGCCTGCGGCATTGTAACCCGTTGCCGTCACGTTTGCTTCGTTGCCGACACATGAGAGTGTGACGTTGCCGGCTCCTGTAGAACCGCCAACGAGTCCTACATAATTGCTGCCACTGATGGAGCATGAGCTGTCGAGGACAAGGTTGCTGATGTTTGCGCCTCCGCTGACGGCACCAAAGAGGCCGCTAAACTCTCCGCCCGACACATGAAGGTTCAGGATACGGTGACCCTGTCCGTCGAAGATACCTCGGAAGGACTTCGAGCTGCTTCCGATGGGACGGAACAGGCTGTTAAGGCTTGCCATGTCGAGGTCTGCCTCGAGATAAGCGTTGCTGTACTGCGCTCCTCCATTGACTGCCTGGCTAAACTCGATGAGTTGCTCCGGCGTTGAAATGTAGTAAGTGGAGTCGGTGTACATGCTACCTGGGTCGTAGCCGAGGAAGTTGTCAATCCATGTCAGGCGCGTGGGTATATAGTTTCGCAATACATCCACCTCTGCCTCGAAAGAACCGAGGGCAGAGACATTCTGATGTACCCGCTCATTGAGGATAGGCCAGCGGATGAAGTTGAGGTTGGCGGATGCCTCCATCGCCTGGGCCATGCTGTCAACGTATGCGACAAGTGTCTTCTCGTCGAGCAAGCCCTCCTTGCGATGGTCTCTCCAAAGCTGATTAAGCATCTGGTCGGCACCGTTATCAGTGAGCAGACGATTGACGAATGACCTCATATTACCTGCGCAGCTGCCGCCACGGAACGCCCAGTCGCTGCGGCCGTTTACAGGATAGATGCGCTGGTCGTTGTCGAAGGCAAGGTCGAAATCCCAGCAAGGAGAGACATGGAACTGGTTCTCTTCGCGCTCCTTATACATATAGGTGCTCCAATAGGTGTCCATGTTGCCCGAGAACTCGCCTATGATGAAATGCTTGAGGAAGGATTCTATGTCAAGGTACTTGCGGAAGCCGTTCTCCGGGTCAGAGTAGTTGCTGGCAAAGACGGCCGATTCCATCAGGTTGAAATAGTTCTTGATGTAGTTGTGCTGTTGGGAGGTGATAGCGTCGTCGCCCGGATGTTTGATGGTCACGGGATTGCTTCGGTTGCTGGTGAACCAACTGGACTCCTGGCTGGCGTATGCGTCAATCTCGATGAGATAGCCTCCCGTCAGTTCAGGCTCCTCGTTGTCCCATGTCTCCATCTCGGTGACAGGCACTCGGTTCTTATCGACCGATACCTGGTCGCAAAGCTGATAGCAACCCTTGTACTCGCCATTCATAATGACATCGACAGGCTGACACCACGGCGTGTAAAGGGCATTAAGGCGTTTGCTCACCTCGAAAGCAAGGCAGTTGCGCATCAGCGTCTTGTCGCCCCAGTTGTTGATGAGCGTCCACTTCTTGGCCTTGGAAGGACTCTCCTGAGCCGAGCCTTTAAGCATGTGATGGCTCTTGCCGTCGTTGAACTTGATGCGCCAAGGCTTCTTCGGATAGCCCCATGAAGCATTGCCACGGCCGCGGGCTGTGATGGGATATTCCTGGATGCGTGTGCCACCGTCGTAGGTGATGGTGATGAACGAGGGCATCTCAGTCACTTTGTCCCTCGGGTCGTAACCGGCTTCGGTATGGATGCTGACGGTAGGCAAGTTCGTTATCTGGTACCAGACGGAATCCTTGCCTTCGCCTTCGTAGCCGTAGAACTCCAGTTCAGCGATGTTGCAGCGGGCATCGTTGGGCCCGACATAGCGCACATAGCGGAAGCCGCGTGTCACAGGCACATCAGCATAGTCCATTCTTTTGGCAGCGCCTTCACCCGGAATGAGGTACAGGGGAACGGCATCGAGGAAGTCAGGATTGTTGCTGCCCTCGAAGACACCAAGCTGAACACGTTTTGCCTGACTTGTACGAGGACTCCAGCCCACCTTCGTTATGACGTGAGCTGTTCCTAAGTCGAGGCCAACCCATGTGCGTGAGCGATCCATCGAGGCATAGAAAGTGTCGTAATTGCCGTCGAAAGCATGGGCAGGCGTATTAACCGTCGTGCTTGACTGGTTGGTGCTATAGTCGATATTGGGCGAACCAATAGGTGTACCGGTAAGCTTTGTTGAAGCCGGAGTGTCCTGTCCGTAGCTGCATATCGCCGCTGAAAGCAGGAAGAAGATGATTGAAAACCTTTTCATTTAATTCTATGTTTCAAACGGCAAAGTTAGCTTTATTTGCTGAAACTTGCAAGCATTATGGCTCCTTTTTATATAAATAAGGTAGCAAAGTACAAATTATCGTGACAAATGAACAATAAAAAAGAAGAAACAGCTACCTTTGTAAGCACAAACCCACAAGAAAACATGAGATACGCTTTCCTTTTTGCCCTTTTCTGTTTCCTACCTTTGTGTACCATGCTTGCCGACGGCGACCTGACACATGAGGTGGCAGCCAATACGGAGCGGTGGCCTGTGCCGCAGCCCGACCCGAGCTGGAAGCTGGAGTACCTGCCGCACAACAATGCAAACCACAACGTCTATGTCTATAAGGACAAGCTCTACGATGGTCTCTTCACCCGTACACTCGGCTGGAACGGAGGCGATGGTGTGCAGACAACGGCACTCCCCGACGGCAACGTCTTCTGGAGCTTCAACGACAGCTTCTATGGCAAAGCCACAGCTGCCTCGTCGCGCATTCGCCAGTCGTGCAACTTCCCACGCAACAGCATCATGGTGCAGACACCCGGCGACGACGGATTGCCCGGCACCAAGAGTGGCAACCAGAAATGGCTTGCTGATTGGGTGCAGCGCACCAATTCTTCGGGCAGTGGCTACTACCATGCCCGCACCCATCTGCGTCACCCGAAAGGAGAGAAGACTACCGCACAAATCAAGAACGGCGAGATAGACCAGACATATCTTTATTGGGCAGGCGACGGCACAGTCGTCGACGGACAGCTTCAAGTGCTTTGGGCTGGTGTCTATAACGGCACGGAGAACCTGATGCAGAGCGACAACCGCGCCCTTGCCATCTACTCCCTCGAAGGAACGCCGGGCAGCTCCACTTATCTCAAGCTCCTGAGCGTTGACCATAACTTCTTTGAGAAAGACCCCATCGGATACGGACAGACACTTTGGGAGGACGAGGACGGACACACCTACCTCTATGCCTGCAACCAGTTCAAGAAGAACCCCGACGATTTGCTCAACACCTCTTCGCCCGTCGTAGCACGCTCCGAGACACACGACCTCCGCTCACCCTGGGAATACTATGTTGCGGATGCCAGCGGCACGTTCCATTGGCAAAGCACCTACCCCACCCCAGAGGAAGTCAACCGCTCTGCCATCAGCTCACGCAGCGTCTCTACGGCTTGGATATTCAAGGACGGCGACTGGTACTACATGACGGCACAGGGCTATGTCTTCTCCAAGCAGATGTATATCATGCGCAGCCGCAACCCTTGGGGACCATTCGAGGAGTGCCATCAGCTGTGGACGATGCCATGGGTGCTCGACAAGCTCGGCACACGAACATACGGCAAGTTCTATATGCCACACCTCCATCAGTCGCTCTCCCGAGAGGGTGAGCTGGTGTTCTCCACCAATACCGACTGCGAAGAGTGGGGCGACAACTTCAACTCGAAAGGCTCTGCCGACTTCTACCGTCCCTACTTCTTCCGCGTCTATAACTGGAAAGCGATATTCGATGAGTAAATTCAAAATGAATAAATTAAAGTTTCTCTTGTTTGGTCGGATTTGCAATCCGACCACCCAGAATATAGGGATTTGTAATCCCGCCAAATCGTTTTTAACGCATTGCAAATACTCATACTCAATGCTGGCGGATTGCAAATCCGCCAGAACTGGTAGCTGGGGAGTCTTGTTCCTTTGCCTCCTCTTTACCTCCTGCTACAAACTCATCTCCACCTTTGCGCCGAGCGAGGTGGCACCAGGAGAGACCTTCGAAGTCAGCTTCACCGTCGTGGACGACGGCTCCGACACGCAGAACTTCGTGACGGACTGGAGCTACGCAGGTATCCGGGTGCCAACAGGATGGACGGTGACGGTGCCCAATGGTGCTCACCAGCAGTTTGCCGAGGATTGGGTCTATTACAGCGACGGCTCGAAGGTGAACTCCGCACACGACATGGAGCCTTGCGACAAGCTGACGCAGTTCTACAATTCCGCCTGCCCCAAAAGCGGCTACACATGGTCGGGCTTCAAGAGCGTCAACAAGATTCCCAAGAACATCTCTGCCTGCTGGCGCAATGGCTGCGACAGCATCCGCGTCACCTTCCTGGTTACAGTACCAGAGGATGTCACTCCTGGACGTTACACGATTGACTTCATGGGCGGCGACGAGGAGGACGATGCCGGCATCGACAAGTATAACAATTACACCGATGCCAAGGACTCGCGCCTCTTTCACATCGGAACAGCAGCCGGTTCCTACGTCGATAACCGCAATGCATCCCTTGCCCGCACCGTCATTGTCCTCGATGCAACGGGCCTCAAAGGTCTGAATAATCAGAGTACTCGGAATACTCAGAACACTCAGATCTACGACCTCAGCGGTCGCCCTGCAACAAAGCATTGCGGCATCGTCATAAAGAATGGAAAAAAGTACGCGGACTTATGCGAATAAGTACACGTTCTTATGGAGATAAGTACAGGGACTTACGGCGACAAGTACAGGGACTTTTTTCCTCCGGTTAACGCCTATGGCTTCTGACACCGCAAAATGAACTTCTCAATGTCTTTCTGTTCCATTGCAAGTTACCTTGCATTGTGGACGCAGGTGTAAGCTGCGAGGCGGTCGTAGCGGGCACCTTGACCACGATAATAGACCAGCACCTGATATTCGTTCTCTGTCTCGAAGAAGCTGCCCATTGTGCGAGTCGTTAGTCCATCCTTCTGAATATATTCGTAGCTGTAATAGCCTTGCTTCAGGAGGACAGCAGCATGATACTCCTGACTGATGTCGTCGTACTCCATCCGACAATCGGGATTGAAGGTCTGCCCTGCCCATTGACCGCTCACATAGACTTCGCCGCCCTGTAATCGTGGACTTTGCAGGAAAAAATGCACCACGACATATTCAGCGGTCGTGGCATCGTCGCAGTCGTCGGCACTGCGGAGAACATAGACACCGTTCTGGTCCTCGGCATAGCTGTAGGCATTGTCTGGCTGGGCGGCAAAAAGCGTAGCATGATAGTAGGGTTCAAACCACTCAATACGGTCCACGCCGGTCGCCGTGCGGTGTATGTCGAATATCTCAAAACGATGGAACTCGCTGCCTCCAGGGAAGATAAGCCTGCGGTTGTGGGTGAACTCTATGCCGTTAGCTCGGCGGATATTGGGCACGAGGTCCTCCACACGGCAGTCCCAACGACGGTTCTGCATTACAATGACTTTTAGCTCTTGCTGGGGATTAACGACGGAAAGGGCGCCGTAACCAATTGAGAGCGTCATCTGCTGGTGTTCGCGATTGAAGTCGATGTCGGTATTGCTGCTGATTTGAGTGACGATGCCTGCCTCCTTCTCGTAGAGGCAGAACCGGGCCTCAAGCACAGGCTCGTCCTCCTCATCCTCCTCATAGATGCGAACGCGGTAATTGCCGCTTAGACGCAGACGCAGCTCTTTGTTTGGGATTGAAAGTCTGTAGTGCGTGTAGATTTGCGTGGTGTTGAAACTCTTCTCGAAGTCCTCGATAAGCTGGTCGTTAAGCCCCTCGAGGAAGTCACTCTCAAAGATGCCGTCCGTGGGCTGCCAGTCCCAATCGCAATGGTCAATGTGATAGCGATAGCGCTTGTAGTTGTGGCTCATCTCGTCCCACTCAATGTCAATATACTGCCTGCCACCGAGGGGCATGTAGGGCGGCAAAGTGGCATCGTCATCGACAGTCAGCGTAAGTGTCCGCACATTCTGGTCAAAGATTTGCTGGGTCTGGGCGTGAGCCATTGAACATTGAACATTGAACATTGAACATTGGAACAACAGCATAAACAGGATGATGATGCGAAGGATATTTCCACCTCCTTTGGAGGAGTCAGGGGAGACCTCACCCTTCAGCACAGGCAACTGCCAATGGAATTTGACTGCCAGACAGCGACAGAGAATAACACAGAAAGCACTGAGCATGGCACTGATTTCGACACTCAATCCCAACTGCAGGCAAACGAGGTAGGCCAGCCCTCCTGCCACACAGGCAAGGGCATAGATTTCGCTTCGGAAGATGAGCGGCACATCGTTCATCAGCACATCGCGAATGATACCGCCTCCTGCCCCCGTGACTGCACCCATCGTGATGGCTACCCAGAAGGGATGCCCAAGGGCAAGCGTCTTCTCGATACCGATTACATTAAAGAGCGCAAGGCCGATGGTGTCGAAGATGAACCAGGTGTAGTTGTGATGTATGATGTACTTGCCGAACATGCCGACCGCCAGCACAGCGAGGGCACAGCAGATGAAATAGCTGCCGTTTGTCATCCAAAAAGGATTAAGCCCCAACATGAGGTCGCGAATCGTGCCGCCGCCAATAGCCGTTGCCATACCGACAATCCACGCACCGAAGATGTCGAACTGCTTGGTGCTGGACAGACGTACGCCAGAGATAGCAAAGGCAAAGGTGCCGATGAACTCAATGATGACAAACGTGACAGGCAACCGCAGCGTGTCGCCCATGTCCTGCAAGAACTCTAACAACATAAGCCTACCTTAATCCACTCGTCGAGCAGAGCCTTGGCATCTCTTGTAGCTGTCTCGGCATCCACTTCGTACTCCTGTTGCAGCAAGGAAGCCAGCGTCTCGGCGTCAAAATCCTTATCGAAAATGTTTTCCCAAAGATAGGTTGCCGATTCGTTGAGACTGATGACTTTGTTGAAGTCGATGTTCTCTTTGCCGTATGCTACGATGATGTTCTCACCGCACACCTTGCGAAGTTCAAATCCTTTCTTAATTCTCATCTCTAATTAACTATTAAATCATTTACTATGACCCCCTCTAAATCTCCCCGAGGGGAGACTTCTTGTCCCTCCCCCTCGGGGGAGCAGGAGGAGAGTCTATATCATTGCCTTATATATAAATAAAAGGTATCTCCTTATCGGTCTCAGCTTTCGCCACAGGCGGATACGACGGACGAGCTTAGGGTCGTCTGCAGAGATGGTGCGGTGCGGACGAATGTATTGCGTTACTACTCCACTCACGTCCTGTTCCTTGCAAAACTCCACCTGCTCGAGGTTGCCATCACCCTGCAGTGTGAGATCGTCGCCCTTCTTCTCTATGATACGGTGCAGCACATAATGCCCGGGAGTAATCTGTGCCAGAACAGCATCGCCGACGTTGTAGCTGTCGCGCTTCTCAAGGAAGACGCGGTCGCGCGTGTGCTCAATGAAAGGGCGCATACTATAGCCTTTGACGTAGATGGCATAGGGTTTGCCCTCTGCCAGCATCTGCGACACTTCGCCCAGCCATACATCGTTGGGGAGTTCGTGACGGGGCTGATTAGAGACAGTGCCGTTGCGCTTCTGGTAGTGCCTTCGCCAAGGCGTCATCAAAGCGCGTGTCAATCTTTTTATGATAGCTTTCATCCCCAATCCCTAATCCTTAATCCCTAATTCCCCTTTGCTATGGTAGAATGACAGAGGATTGCTGCTTCGGCATTGGGCAGACAGCCCAGCTCGTACATGCCGACAAGGCGGATGAGTTCGCCGATGCCGTCGCACACGCCCTTATAGACACGTTCGTCCCACTTCATGTTGCTCATGGCAGGCAGCAGGTTGCAGAAAGCCTGAACAGGACTGAGCTTGCGAATCGAGTTCTCTGGTCGTTGCTGAATACGGACAAGTCCTCCTATCGGTGCTTGTATGTTCCGGTAGCAAGGTGTCTTGCCGCTCCAGGGACTGCCATAGACGATGGCTTGACCGTCGATGATGCGCACCACCGGATTGTCATCGTTCATTAGGTCACACCCGGGAATGTTGTCGTACCAGAGGCGAGTGTGTGTGCTCTTGCCTGTTCCGCTTGGAGCCGTCATCAGATAGCCTTTCCCGTTCCAACGGATTACCGAGGCGTGCATCAGCATCGTCCCCATCTGAGCTGCGGCAAAGGCGTATGCCATCATCAGGGCGTTGTTCAGCCCGTAGTTGCGCTGCGACCATGTTGTGCCGAAGAGCGACACCTGACAGTCCGAGAAGTCGGCATTGCTGCGCATACGGCTGCAAAGCACATCCTGGACATCATGCACAGCATACTGATAGCCCCCGTCGGCCATGCGATAGACACCGTGATTGCATCCGCCGCAGTCGAACACGCCTATCTCTTCGCCATCTTCTTTCCATTCCAAATGGTCATCGACAGTCATCGTGAAGAGCACCTTGTCTGGCTTTTCTTCCAGTCGGAACGGTGCGAACGAAGGGATGAGCCTGTCGTCATTGACCTCATCAACGAAGTTTACGGCAATGGCGTGACCGCCAATCCTATAGTAGTAGCTCATTTTTTCTTCTTTTTCTTTTGGGTAGAGGATGCAGGCTGCTCCTCCTGTTCAATATATTCCTCTGCCTTGAAGCGGAACTGGCTTTGGTCAACCAGGAACATTCGCAGTTCTTTGCTATTGACATAACGCTTGTGCAGGGAAAGGTAGCGGCGCTCCATCTTCTTCTGTTTAGGGCTGAAGAAGACACATGGCACATAAGGACCGCCCTTGTACGTCTTCTCCAAGTATCGCTGCAACTGGAAGGAATAGAGCTGCCTGTCCATCAGGAACTTCGTCTTTTTCTCAATTGTGACGTCCTTCACAAGGTGCATGTCGGTGATGAAGACCGCCGAGTCATTCAGCGAGATGCCCACACCCACCATGTAGATTGGCTGCTGACGGACTTTCTTACTCTTGGCTTCAAGTGGTTCGACGGCAGCCATGAGGAGCAGGCACACACAAGCTATTGCCTTCAAAATGTTATTCATTGTTTCCATTGCTTTGAGGTTGCAAAGGTACGAAAAATCCCCGAACCCGCAAAGGATTCGGGGAATTATAATCTTTAATCCTTAATCTTTAACCTTTTTCACTCGTCCAGCTCAATCACATAGCTGACCTTGCGGCCGCTTGGCGTGATGGCCTTTATCCAGAGCGTGCGGTCGGTGCTTTGGTTGGCACTCTTCACTGCCTCTTCCCAATCTTCCACGGTCTGCATCTTCTGGTCGTTGACCCAGAGGATGATGGTGCCCTTGCTGGCTCCGGCTGTCTTCATCTTGCCGTTGCGTATAGCGTTGATAACCAAGCCGTAGTTGATGCCGAGTGCTTTCTGCTCCTCTTCGCTGACTGGCTTCATGGAGACACCCATCTGGTCGAGGTCAACCTCTTCCATCACCTTCGTTGTGCCCTGTGTGTTGCGGAGGGTGACGTTCACCTTGTGCTCCTTCTTGCCACGCTTGTAGGTGACATTCACCTTGTCGCCGGGACGGTGCTGTGCGATGGCTTCCTGCAGCTCGGACATCTTTTTGACTTGCCTGCCGTCGAAGCTGGTTATCACATCGCCTTTCTGCAAGCCAGCCTCTTCGGCTGCGCTGGCATCGGTCACTTTGTCGATATAGACACCTTCCACAACATCCAGGTCGGGTTCGTTGCCTTTTGCCTTTTCGCTGTCAATCCAGCTCGAGACATCGATGCCCTGCACGCCCAAGATGGCTCTCTGGACTGTTCCATAGACTTTGAGGTCGGCCACCACCTTGTTCATAATGCTTGTGGGAATGGCAAAGCCATAGCCGCTATAGCTGCCGGTCTGGCTGTATAGCATGGCGTTGATGCCCACCAGCTCACCCTTCTCGTTGACGAGAGCACCGCCGGAGTTGCCGCTGTTGATGGCAGCATCCGTCTGGATGAAGCTCTCGATGCCGTTTGCTCCGAGGGAACGCGCCTTGGCGCTGACGATGCCTGCCGTGACGGTACTTGTCAGGTTGAAGGGATTGCCGACAGCCAGCACCCACTGACCGAGCTTCAGGTCATCGCTGTTGCCGATTCTGATGGCTGGCAAGTCTTTGGCGTCAATCTTGATGAGCGCAAGGTCGGTCGTTGCATCGCAACCGATGATGCGGCCTTTGAACTCGCGGTTGTCGTTGAGCTTCACCTCAATTTCGTCAGCCTCGCCCACGACATGGTTGTTCGTCACAATGTAGCCGTCTGTACTGATAATCACGCCACTGCCTGCTGCATAGCGGTCTGGCTGCTTGTACTCGCGTTCCTGAGGCTGACGTCCACGACCACCATAACCGAAGAAATCGAAGAAGTCGCTGAACGGGTCTTGCACCTGCACACGCTGCGTCTTACCCGTCTGCGTCACCTTGATATATACTACAGAACCTACCGCGCTTTCAGCGGCTCCGGTCAAATCAACCAGTCCCGACGGAGCTGCCACAGAAGCCGGCATTGAAGCCGCAGATTGCCCCATGAAAGTTTCTTCCTTCGGGGATACGGAAGAGGGAGCCATTCTAACCACAGCACCAGTCACTGCGCTGCTGCCCAATACGAGGGCAACTGCACCAATCCAATTCTTTGTTGTCTGTTTCATAGCTTTCTTATTTTCTTATTATCATATTTTCTACATTTCAACTCTGCCGCAAAGGTAAGCACATTTTCCATTATGTTGTTATTTGCCTTTTCACCTTTTCACCATTCCGACTTATTCTTAACGGTTCTTAAATCGGACAGCAACGATTTTCACATTTATTGTCTGTAATCATACTTACAAAACAAGTGCCAAACACGCAGGGAAGCATTTTTGCATGACAAAGGCAGACAACCTGACGATGTCTGCCTCTGCAACTTAACCTATTTTATTAACTTAAAACAAAAGCTGACTAATTGACAAGTACATTGACAAGGGCTGCCACTGCCACACCGACTGCCACGCCTGCTGCCACATTGTTGTCCACAACTACGACATCGCGGTGGTGAGCATGATGGCGGCGAGCTTCCATGCGGCGCATCTCCTCGCGGCGGCGGGCCTCCTCCATGCGGCGGCGCTCCTCCTCGCGGCGACGCTTCTCCATCATCCGACGCTCGTGCTGGGACATCTTGTGACCATTCACGTCGTGGTGATGACCGTCATAGCGCACCTCAACTCTGCCTCTGTTGTTATTAAACTCGTTGTGCTTTGCACCAACTTTTGCATTCACGTTCATATTGCCCATAGCCATCATGATGGCAAATGCGGCGAAGAAATTCATCTTTTTCATGACTTTAGGTATTAATGTGTTAAACATCTTGTTTCTTGTTTCTGGTGCAAAGGTACGACAAGATTACGAGTCATGAAGGATGCTTTTCCCTAAAGTGCAGGAGGAATATCCCTATGCTTGCGAGGGGAACGCGCCAACAAGCGATTCTCAACACAGCACGGTCTTGTCATTGCTTTATCATGATGAAGCAATTGCTTGGTCATGATGAAGCAATTGCTTTGTCATGACAAAGCAATGAAGAGAACGTGGACTTATTTTTTAACCTCTCCGCCTTCGCAGGAAAAAGACCAGCAAAAGGCAGACGGGAGCTGCAAGGGCGTTGACGAGGAAGTAAGTGCTATAGCCCAACTGCTCCACCATCCAGCCGCTGACTGCCATCGGTACAATCATGACGGCAGAGACGAGGGGTATCTGCAGCATACTGACGGTGTCGCGGTAGCGGGTGCCCGAGATGGCACGGATGGGAAGCCGACAGGCCCCAAGCCCAAAGCCAAACAACAGCTGGGCGGTCATCGTGCAAAGGCAGAGCTGCCACAACGCCTGGGGCGGACAGAGCGTCATACCAAGATAGACAAAGGGCGAGAGGACGAGAGAAAGAGTTGAAAAGTTGAAAAGATGAAAAGTCGAAGTGACTGCTTGCCCCCTATTATCCATTTCATATTTTAACCTTTTCGCCTTTTCTTCTTTTATCAAGAGCCGCCGACTA
>JAFXZK010000009.1 GCA_017541265.1 Bacteroidaceae bacterium
ATATGATAATCAAACACAAAGACTCAAAGTCACAAAGTAATACCCCTGCCGAAGAAGACACAAAGGTCTTGGCGGAAAGCTTTGTGTCTTCAATTCCGCGGCGTAGCTCTTCTTGTCTTCGTGTCTTTGTGTTTGATTATATCACTAAGTATTAGGTGAATATGATTAGCAATAATCACATGCGAAAGTTGAGTAATTATAAGTCAGGCATTTTGTTGATAATGCTATGCACCTATTCACCTTTGCTTATAATGTTCTGAACATCAATATGTAACAAGGTGAATAGAGCATTCACTTTTGCGTGAAGCTATTCACTTTTTGGGGTAAAAATACAGTGAAATGGCATTCACTTCATAGTAAATCACTTGAAAGACAATCTGTTCACTATGAACAGAAAGTGCTGAAACAATCTGTTTCGCCCGTTGAAACAAAGTGTTTCACAGGTGAAACAAATCGTTTCAACGGGTGATACAGAATCGGACTCCGTTGATTGCTGCCATTTTCGGGCTTTTGCAAGGTGCAGAAAAAGGTGTTTCTGGACAATTAAGTCAAAGTGAATAGCTGAGTGAAGACTTCACCCATCTATTCACCTATCTATATGACTTATATACAATGATTTGATACAGAAAAGTGAATAGGTGTATAGGAAATGCAAATGTTTTATTAGTGTCCGTTAAACACAGCTCGTGTTCCAAGCCCCTACCAATGACAATTTGTTCCTAATACCAATGTCCTCAAAGGTGAGTGGTGGAGAAGAACTATTCCCCGGACAGCAATAGTTTCAAATCATCCTTGCGCAACCCCATGCAAGCCCTTTTTGGGGTTGTTACATTAATTTTTAAGCTTTCATGCACCTTGTTTCAGATAAACTTTGTATATTTGCAGCGTGTTTTGTATGAAACACATCATTTTGTTGCTCAATTTCTCAGCCGAACTTGCACCTCGAAAGAGACTTTATGAGCAAAACCAAATGTACATTGGAGCTGTGCTTTAAGCGCAGCCTCCACCATAGTACATTTGGGGCAGTGCAAGGCCCGGCTGAGAATATGGACGAGGCTTGCGCTTTCTTTATGCCCCATAAGTTAGTGCTCATTGTCGATGTGAACGTGAATAAGTATTAACTAAAACGAAAAAGAATGAATAAGGTAATGAATAGTTTTAGGTACGGGTTGCTAATAATGGCAGCTCTTGTACTTCTTTCTAATTCTTGTTATGGCAAAACGAATAACAGGAAGGATTATGGATTAAGAGGTTCTGTTTGTGCTGTTGTCGAAAAGAACATAGAGTTCTCGATTAAATTTGGCGAAGTTGTTCCTACAGGAAAATCTAATGACACCATATACTATTTCCTCAAGAATGGAAATGTGTATGCAGAAGTCTTTTCTCCGAATAAGTATAAAAGATTTGAGTATGATGAGCATAATAACTTGACCGAAGAGATGTGTGTCAAAGTTGGAAAGGGGCAAGAATATAGAATAGATAATAATCTCTATCATCTCAATGACACGGTAGATCACAAATTTTACCAGTATGTTTATAACTCAGGTGGCAGATTGGAGGAAGTTAAATTCTTCGAGTTCAAGAGGTGGCTTGGTGATATGGAGCAATATTATCGTATAGTTTATTCGTACGATTCCAATGGAAAGAAGATAGTTTATCGAAATGAATTCTCTATAGATAAAGAGGAAATATATAATGGAAGTGTTCGAAAAACAAAAGACCATTGCGGTTTCAATAGTACCAGAATAACTACGGAAACATTGAATGCAAAAGGGAGGCCAACAAAACGTGAAATAAGCATTGATAATGAGCATTTAAGGACTATTACAATTTCTTATAATGAATATGGTGATGAGGTAAAAATCCTTCATCAGTGGAGTGATGGCTCTCGATCTGTGGAAACTACCAAATATGTCTATGACCAAAATGGGAACTGGCTTAAAAGATTGCATTTTGTAGGTGACAAGCTTAAGACTTGGACAGAGCGGGAGATTACTTATGCAGTATCAGGTGAAGACTATTCAAGAAAACTTGAAGAAGTAAAGATGATAGAAGCAAAAAGCCAGATAATAAATGATATGGTTAAGCACGAACAAGATAGTATTCAGACTGTTGAAAAAGTATGGGAAGAGGAAGTGGCTAAAGGAGGACCTTTTGCGATAGATGTTGATGAAAACGCTCAATTCCCTGGAGGAGAAGGCGCATATTCTAATTGGTTTTTGAGAAACTTTCACATGCCAGCAGAAGCAGCGGAAAATGGTGAATATGGAAGGGTCATAGTTGAATGTGTTGTTGAATGTGATGGCTCAATATCATTCGTTAGGATAAAAAAGAGCGTATCGGAAGCTATAGACAAAGAAGCGTTGCGTTTAGTTAAGAGTATGCCAAAGTGGAAGCCAGCAATGAAGGATGGGCAGCCAGTCCGTTCAAGATTTATTATACCAATGATGTTTAGAAATGATTAATTTACAAGAAAATGGATTACACAAATGTTAAGATGAGAGCAGATGGCGACACAATTCGCTTTGCCCTTTTGAAAGACGGTGAACAAATGCTATATGTATTTGGCGTAAACCCAAGTACTGCCACTGACAAAAAGCCTGACCGCACAATGCAAAAGGTTCTTGGCTTTGCAGATCGTAATGGTTTTGACGGTTTTGCTATGATGAACCTATATCCTTTGCGGAGTACAAATCCTAATGCTTTGCCCAAAGCGATGGACGAAGAATTGCATCAAAGGAATCTTACCGAAATAAAAGAAGTGATTGGTAAAAAGAAGAATCCTGTTATACTCTTCGCTTTCGGCAACGCTATTGGTGCGGCTCCGTATTTGAAGAAATGTTTGAAAGATATTGTTTCAACACTTCAGCCATTAAACCCTCAATGGAAGCAAATAGGCAAGCCTACAAAATGGGGGAATCCTCGTCATCCTCTTTATGCCCATTATGTTCCATTTGAAAACTTTGATGTTGAAGCTTATCTAAAATAAAAAAGAACATGAGCGGATAGCCCGAAACTCCGTTGGCTATCCGCTTAGCTTTTTGTCAATAAACATTTATGCTGCTTGCCCTATGTCGTGCAGGAATTCGGGGGTGAGGTCGGCACCGTTGCTCTAATCCCATCGTGTGGCATCTTCAGTACCAATTTCATCGCATGGTGGAGAGTGTTACTTGTCGTTGTAGTGCTCCTCGGCTTGGATTATCAGCACGGTAACACGGTCGTCATAAATATCATAGATGATGCGGTCGTTGGCTGTGATGTGGCGCGAGTATGTCACATCGTTTCCACCAACTAATGCTTCTGGGTGACCAAGCCCTGTACGGGGATGCTCCATGATGTCGAGCAGAATTTTCGTCGCCTTCTTGAATAGTTGCGGATTGGATTTCTTCCATTTCCGCAACGTCTTGTCCGCATCCTTGGAATATTCAATCGTGTACCTCATAGGCTGTCGAAGTATTGCTGCATCTCCTCAGGGGTACGGCATGAAATGGTTTCACCTTGGGCGTATTCCTTGCGGGCTTTATATATCTTCCGAGACAAAGCGGGCGTAATATGGTTGTTAGCTTTGGCTTTAGCCGTGCGTACCGAAGCCACGCCCCGCATCAGCTTCATGGCTTTCTTGAGGTCGGCAATAATCGCATCGGGTTCCAGCGTGACAATAATCTGGTTCGGTGATGGAGTATAGGTTGCTACATTTGCCATAGTGCTTGCTATTTGTTACGTGTTTGCGAGGGCAAAGATACAAAGATTTTCGGGAAAGTGCATTGTCCTGGCAGATAATTCGTTTCTTTCTTCCCTATTTTCTTTACTTTTATTTAATAAATGTGTCCTTGTCTGGTTGTTTTCGACGAAAAAGCTGTATCTTTGCATTCAGAAATAAAGAATGTTATGCGTTATGACCTACTTAAACCAGTTTCACAGGGAAGCGACGGAGCGCAAGCTGAGGAAAATCGCAGAATCGCAGAAGTCGCCGATGAACTCCGTAGATGCTGCCAATTATATGAAGCACAACTTCGAAATAGCAAAGGCAATGTAAATGCCCTTGATATTGAACAACATTGTGCCGAACAGCTTGCAAAAAAGCACGGCTGTTGGATATCTATAGAGCATATCAGCAGTCTTGGTGAGCCAGGGCCGTGCGGCAATGAGAACGACATTTATGTGTCGAATGACATTATCTATAAAGTTAATAACCTTTTGAATAGCGGGAGCATATTGGTCTTATTGGATAGAATAATATGGCACAACAGCCTTTTTTACGACACTTCTTATTCATTGTACGGTTTCACTGGTTTTGGAGGGCGTTCTGTTATGCCTGTCCTTCAACAACGATTGGTCAAGAATGCTCGTCCTGCTACTCAAGTGATGATTGACACCTATATGTCAGCTCTTGGCTTCACAAAGACAGATCATGTGGGTAGTTTTACGAACGGAACCTACGAAGCATGGGATTTGTTGCCGCGAAATGTTCTTGTTGATGACGAAGGGGACATGTATGTGGTCGATGCCGAGATAAAGAAACTATAACTGAGTGGTGTATAGAGAGGGGTTAATGATTGGGAATTTATGACACAGAAAGAGATAGCAGAGGACATTAGGACGGCGGTGCAGACGTTGAGGCAGGGCGGGCTGATCCTTTATCCGACGGATACGATATGGGGGATTGGATGCGATGCTGCCAACGAGGAGGCTGTGCGGCGCATCTTCCAATTGAAGCAAAGGGAGGACAGCAAGGCGATGATTTGCCTCGTGGATAGTGCCGACAGGATGCAAAGATACCTGCGGCAGGTGCCGGATGTGGCTTGGGACCTCATAGAGTTTGCCGAGAAGCCCCTTACCCTCATCCTCGACGGAGCGACTGGCCTTGCGCCAAGCCTCATAGCCGAGGATGGCAGCGTAGGGCTTCGTGTCACTCGAGAGAACATCAGCCACGAACTCTGTTATCGCTATCAGAGAGCCATCGTCAGCACCAGCGCCAACATCAGCGGCGAGCCTTCTCCTGCCTGCTTCAACGAGATTACCGATGAGATAAAGCAAGGCGTGGACTACATCATGCGCTCCCGCCAGAACGACCTCAGCAAGAGCAAGCCCAGCCAAATCATCAAGCTGGGACTGGATGGAAGAGTACAGATAATTAGGAAGTAATAATGGAAGTTAAAGAAGTTATAGGAAGTTAAAGAAGTTAAAGGACGATACTTTTCGGATGCTAAATATAAGATGCAAAAGCTATTGTCCTTTAACTTCCCAAGTGAGCGAAGCGAACTAACTTCTTTAACTTCAATAGAAACATGAATTGCAGAAACCTCATAGCCTACCTCCTTCGCTGGCGGCGCAGACACCTCTCCGACAAGAACTTCGTGCTGCTCATCAGCTTCTTTGTCGGCATCTTCACGGCATGTGCAGGCCTGCTGCTGAAGTGGCTCATCTCGCAGATTGAACATCTGCTCACGCACGAGTTCTCCGTGACGAATGCCAACTGGCTCTACCTCGTCTATCCTGTCGTGGGCATTTGGCTGACGATGCTCTTCATTAAATATATTGTGCGCGACGACATCGGGCATGGTGTCACGAAGATACTCTTTGCCATTGCCCGCAAGCAGAGCCGCATCAAACCGCACAACACCTGGACCTCCGTCGTGGCTTCTGCCATTACCATCGGCTTTGGCGGTAGTGTGGGAGCCGAGGCACCCATCGTGCTTACCGGCAGCGCGATAGGCAGCAGTTTGGGGCAGGCTTGCCGCCTGAGCAACAAGTATATGATGCTCCTCGTGGGCTGTGGCGCAGCTGGAGCTGTGTCAGGTATCTTCAAGGCACCCATTGCCGGCTTGGTCTTTGTGCTTGAGGTGCTGATGATAGACCTCACGATGACCAGCCTCCTGCCCTTGCTCGTGTCCAGCGTGACGGCTGTGGGCCTCACCTTTGCCGTGACAGGCACCAACCCCATCTTCGAGTTCCACTTGCAGGACGCCTTCACGGTCAGTCGCATCCCGGCCTACATTGCCCTCGGCATTGTCTGCGGACTGGTGGCGCTCTACTTCACGCGAACCATGAACTACCTCGAAGGCATCTTCCGCCGCCTGCAAGGGCGCTACAAGAAGTTCCTCCTGGGAGCCGCCATGCTGAGCCTGCTCATCTATCTCTTCCCGTCGCTCTACGGCGAAGGCTATGACCTCATCACCCTCTTGCTCAACGGCAACGGACAAGCCGACTGGGACACCGCGATGGACCGCTCCCTCTTCTACGGCAGTAACCACCTCCTTATCTACCTTTTCCTCATCATCGTCTTCAAGGTGTTTGCCTCCACAGCTACCAACGGCGGCGGAGGTTGTGGCGGTATCTTTGCACCCAGTTTGTTCCTCGGCTGTGTCTGTGGCTTCGTCTTCTGTCGGCTTTGGAACATGTACGACATCCTTGGCATCGACATTCCGGAGCGCAACTTCGCCATGCTTGGCATGTGCGGACTGATGAGCGGCGTCATGCACGCCCCGCTCACCGGCATCTTCCTTATTGCCGAGCTGACGGGCGGCTATGCCCTCTTCATGCCTCTGATGATTGTGGCAACAGGCTCTTACCTGACCATCAAGAGCTTCGAGCCTCACAGCATCTATGCGATGCGACTGGCACAGCGCGGCGAACTCCTGACGCACCATACCGACAAATCTATCCTCACCCTGATGAGCATGGACAGCGTCATTCAGCACTACGACCATGTGCTTTATCCTGACATGAACCTCGGCGACGTGGCGGCGCAGGTTTCGGACAGCAAGAATCATGTCTTCCCTGTCGTCAACAAGCAGATGCAGTTCGTTGGGGCTGTCTATCTCGACGACATCCGCCACCTTGTTTTCCGTACGGAGCTTTACAGGGACTTCTCTGTCTCGCAGCTTATGACGCAGCCCGAGGCTCTGCTCTCCGTGAACGACTCAATGGATGTCGTGGTTAGCGTCTTCGACCGCACACATGCCTGGACACTGCCTGTCGTCGATGCCGAGGGCATCTTTGTAGGCTTCATCCGCAAAAGCACTGTCCTGACCGTCTATCGTCAGATGCTTGCCGACTTCTCCAACGATTGAGGAGTCGTCAGTAGCCGAAGGTTATGCCACAAAGGCCTCCTAACACGTTGAGGACATTTTGTGTCCCTCTATAATAGGAGTCTGCGTGGATTTCATAAAGGTACCCCCATACGTAGGAATTAGGCTGTTCGCTTATCTCGTAGCAGTTTTCTCCAATTGCTTCTATCTCGCCATAGGTTGCTTTGAATATGGTGGTGGTTTCCCTGTCAATAGGCGTCCCGTTATAATTATAATCATAGATGGAGGCAGACTCCACTTTCCCCGGATACGAGCTGACATCCACGACGACATCGATATCGAGTTTCCAGTCCGAGTATTCTGTTATGTCTTCGTCTCCGTGTATGATATTCTGTTCATGCTTTTCGATGCTGACGACGTATCTGTGCCTCTTGTCTCCCAATTTCCCTATGAAGACGCAATTCTGTGAGCCATGTGAACTGCCTCCAAAGCTGGAGCTCTCTGTTATGCTGCTCGTTGTTTCTCCGCCACTATAATCGATGTTTTCAATGTCAGCAAAGACTGTTGCACCGAACTCCATTGTCTTGAAGTATTCGTCGCCCGGCTGTTCTATGGGGATAGAGGCGGTTGTGCCGTTGGGGTAGGTGATGTCGATGGTGTCCTGACGCCAGAAAACGCTGCTGTTCCTTGTTGCCTTGACCTTGATGGTTCCGTCTTCCAGCTCTTCTATTTCAGTCCAGTCTTGTCGGTGGTTTGTCGTGCATCACATTACACACCGCAAAGATAGCGTTTTTCCCCCGTTCAAACAAAGGAAACGACGAAAAAAACAAGCGAACGACAGATTGAGGTTTTGTCAAATTGTAAACCTGTTTATTTGTTTTTCTTTCTTTTTGCTGTTTTTGCACACTATGAAAAGCAGCTAAAAAAGGAGGCAAAAAGCGTCGTTTTTGTCTTTTCGGCGTGGAGTGCTTGCCAACACAACGTGGACTTGTTGGCATAAGTCCACGTTCTTATTCCCAAGACGACACTTTTTTTCGGATGAAAATCTGCGCCGAAAAGTGTGCAAAAACGGGCGAAAACAGCCTGTTTTGCCATGTGTAGTTGGCAATTTGCCGCAAAGCATCGAAGCGCGTCGGCTGTAACCATTTGGTTTTCAGAATACATTTGATTTAAGCGCATTTCCCCTAAAAAATGAAGAAAACCATGCTAGAGAGTGTTTCAAGCGATTCTGTGCGGTGCGCTGGAAAGTGCTGTGTTAGCAAAAGCGCTGTTTTTGCAACATTTTGTCAAGTTAGTGCTTGGCGGATGTGCCACGGCGTGCCCCTGCATCCGAAAGAGCGTTCCCTGTGCTTTCTTGCGCTGTTTTAACAGAATTAAACACCGTTATAACTTTATTTATCATTTCTCGTTTGGCAGAACGGTAAGAAAGCAGTAATTTTGCAGCCGAAAAAAGACCCCCTAACCCCCTTTAGGGGGAATAAAAAAAGTAAATGGTAAATGGTTAAATAATAAATGTAAGATGGCAGAATCGATTGACATTCGTGAACTAAACGAACGCATTGAGAGACAAAGTGGCTTCGTCACCAACCTGGTGACGGGCATGAACCAAGTGATTGTGGGGCAGAAGCATCTGGTGGAGTCCCTGCTCATCGGACTGCTCAGCGACGGGCATATCCTGCTCGAAGGTGTGCCGGGCCTGGCAAAGACAATGGCTATCAAGACGCTGGCACAGCTGGTGGACTCCAAGTTCAGCCGCATCCAGTTCACCCCAGACCTGTTGCCGGCAGACGTTATCGGCACGATGATTTACAGCCAGAAGGACGAGAAGTTCCTCGTTGAGCAGGGTCCCGTCTTCGCCAACTTCGTGCTGGCCGATGAGATAAACCGTGCTCCGGCAAAGGTGCAGAGCGCCCTCCTCGAGGCTATGCAAGAGCGTCAGGTGACGATAGGCAAGAACACATTCAAGCTGCCGAAACCGTTCCTCGTGCTTGCCACGCAGAACCCCATCGAACAGGAAGGCACCTATCCGCTGCCCGAGGCACAGGTGGACCGTTTCATGCTCAAAGTCGTCATCGACTATCCGAAGCTCGACGAGGAGAAGCTCATCATCCGTCAGCAGATAAAGGGCGAGGCTCAGGTCGTGAAGCCCGTCATGGGAACGGACGAGATCATGAAGGCCCGCGAGATTGTGCGCGAGGTCTATCTCGACGAGAAGATTGAGCAGTACATCGCCGACATCGTGTTCTGCACGCGCTATCCCGAGAAGTACGGCTTGAAGGAGATAAAGGACTACATCGAGTTTGGCGGTTCGCCCCGTGCCAGCATCAACCTCGCGTTGGCTGCCCGCGCGTTTGCCTTCATCAAGCGCCGCGGCTATGTCATTCCCGAGGACGTGCGCAGCGTGGCTCACGACGTGCTCCGTCACCGCATCGGCCTCACCTACGAAGCCGAAGCAAACAACGTCGTCAGCGAAGAAATCATCAGCAAAATCGTGAATAAGGTTGAAGTTCCCTAAAAGACCCACCCCGGCCCTCCCTTAAAGGGAGGGAGAAAAGTCGCTGACAGAGATGAGATATGAAACTGCATCACCAGACATTTATCCTTTACTCAGGGCTTTTGCCCGAGAGAACAGAAAGAATGCAACGGTGGCAGAACAGGTGTTGTGGGAGCACATACGGCACGATGCACTGGGGGTGAAGATTCAGCGACAACACATTATCGGTGATTTCATTGTTGATTTCCTTGCACCAAACGAAAGGCTGATTATTGAGGTTGATGGCGCATACCATGCAGAAGAACGGCAAAAGGAAGACGACAAAATGCGTGCGGAAATACTTGAGAGGAAGGGTTATAAGGTGATTCGCTTTTCAAATGAAGAAGTATTATACGATACAGATATGACTATAAAGAAGATTAAGGAGGCGTTGAAACATGAATGATGCTCAGCGTGATAGCTCCCTCCCTTTAAGGGAGGGCCGGGGTGGGTCTATGGATATCCTAAAGCGTGTCCGTCAGATAGAGATCAAGACGCGTGGCCTGAGCAGCAATATCTTTGCGGGCGAGTACCATTCTGCCTTCAAGGGGCGCGGTATGACGTTCTCCGAGGTACGCGAGTACCAGTACGGCGACGACATCCGAGACATCGAGTGGAACGTGACGGCCCGCTTCGGAAAGCCCTACGTCAAAGTCTTTGAGGAGGAACGAGAGCTGACGGTGATGCTCCTTGTTGACGTCAGCGGCAGCCTCGACTTTGGTTCCGTGAAGCAGTTCAAGCGCGACATGGTGACCGAGATTGCTGCCACGCTTGCCTTCTCTGCCATTCAGAACAACGACAAGATTGGCGTCATCTTCTTCTCGGACAAGATTGAGAAGTTCATCCCGCCCAAGAAAGGCCGCAAGCACATCCTGTATATCATCCGCGAACTCCTCGACTACCAGCCCGAGAGCCGCAAGACAAACATTGCCTATGCGCTGGAATACATGACACAGGCCATCAAGAGAAGGTGCATCGCCTTTGTGCTGAGTGACTTCCTCGACCAGCATGGGTTCCTCCAGCCGCTCTCCATTGCTGCCCACAAGCACGATGTCGTGGCCATTCAGGTTTACGATAAGCGCGTGGCAGAGTTGCCCAACATCGGCCTCCTGAAAGTGCATGATGCCGAGACAGGCGAGGAGCAGGTCATCGACACCAGCAGTAGTGCCGTCCGCGAGGCACAGGCAAGATGGTGGAAGCAGCAGACGATGCGACTCAAGGACACCTTCAGCCGCAGCCAAGTGGATGCCGTCAGCGTGCGGACAGACCAGGATTATGTGAGTGTGTTAAGAGGGTTGTTTGCAAACCGTAAATAAAGATCCCCTCTAACTCCCCCGTGAAGGGGGAGAACAAAAAGAACAGATAAATGATGAAGAGACGGTTATTATCTATTATTTACTTTATATTGTCTATTGGCATCTGGGCGCAGGTGCAGGTGGATGTGAAGCTTGATTCGGCCTACCTCTATATCGGTCAGCAAATGGACCTCACGCTTTCCGTCACGCTCGACGCGAAGCAGAAGCTCAAGATGCCCGACATAAAGAAGGGACAGCAACTCATCCCGGACATCGAGGTCGTGGAGGTCGGTTCGCCCGACACCGCAGTCCTGAACGATGGCAAGCGCCTGACGGTGAGCCAAGCCTACACCATTACGGCTTGGGACAGCGCATTCTACTACCTGCCGCCAATGGAGGTGATGGTCGATACCACACGTTATGAGTCGAAGAGCCTCGCCCTGAAAGTCTATACGATTGACGTCGATACGCTTCACCTCGACAACTTCTTCCCGCCAAACGACATCATGGAGCTGCCCTTCCTCTGGGAAGAGTGGCGGATGGTGACGTTCGGCGGCCTGCTTTTTGTGCTGATGCTCGTCTGCATAGGCGTGCTGTATTATCACGTCAAGCACGGCAAACCCATCGTTCGCTTTATCCGCAGGAAGAAGAAGCTGCCGCCTCATCAGGTGGCAATGGACGAGATAGAACGCATCAAGAGTGAGCGCAAGTGGGCCGAGGAGGACAGCAAGGAGTACTACACGCTGCTGACCGACACCCTGCGCAACTACATCCGCGACCGTTATGGCTTCAACGCGATGGAGATGACGTCGAACGAAATCATCGAACGTCTCATTGCAGAGAACAACGAAGAGGCACTCGACGAGCTGCGCGAGATATTCCGCACCGCCGACCTCGTCAAGTTTGCGAAGTGGAGCACACTCATCAACGAGAACGATGCAAACCTCGTCGCCGCCGTAGAATACGTTAACCAAACGAAGATAGAACCTGATCCGAATGCGAAACCCGAACCCGAAGTCATCAAGGAGACCGACCAGAAACGTCTCACGCAAGTAAAGATAATGCGCGTCGCAATGGGCGTACTCATCGTCCTCTCCATTGCTTTGCTGGCTTGGATAATATGGAGATCGGCTGACCTGCTAATGTAATATAAGGTTATGAGGTTGTGAGGTTATAAGGTTATGAGGTGAGGAAACCTGAAACCTGAAAGCGAAGCGACCTGAAACCTGAAACCAAAGAAAAGAACTATGACCTTTGAAAACCCGCTATATCTGCTTTTGTTGCTGCTGGCGATACCTTATGTAATATGGTATTGGTTTAGGCAGAAGGCTTCGACACCTGCTATCCGTGTCAGCTCGACAACAGCTATGTTCCAGGCTCCGAAGAGCCTGCGCCAGCGTTTGCTGCACCTGCCGCTCCTGTTGAGGCTGGCCTGTTACGCCTTTGCCGTCATTGCTTTGGCTCGACCTCAAACGTCTAACAGCTGGAGCAGCAAGCATACCGAGGGCATTGACATTATGCTTTGTATGGACGTCAGCACCAGTATGCTGGCGGAAGACCTGAAGCCCAACCGCATCGAGGCAGCCAAGAATGTGGCTCTAGAGTTCATCAGCGGTCGCCCCGACGACAATATCGGCCTCACGCTCTTTGCCGGAGAAGCCTATACACAATGCCCCATGACCGTTGACCACGCGGTTCTCTTGAACTTGCTGAACGGTATGAAGGTCGATATGGCACAGCGCGGCCTCATCGACGACGGCACAGCAATCGGTATGGGCATTGCCAACGCCCTGCTCCGCCTCAAGGACAGCAAGGCGAAGAGCAAAGTCATCATCCTGCTCACCGACGGCACCAACAACTGCGGACAGATAAGTCCCAACACGGCAGCCGATATGGCGAAGAGCTTCGGCGTGCGTATCTACACCATTGGCGTCGGCACGAACGGCACGGCACGCTATCCCTATCCCGTCGGCGGACGCATCGAATATGTCAACATCCCCGTGGAGATTGACACCAAGACACTCGCCACCATTGCCCGCAAGACGAACGGCGAGTTCTATCGCGCCACGAACAACCAGAAGTTGCACGAAGTCTATCAGGAAATCGACAAGCTGGAAAAGACCAAGATGAACGTGCGGCAGTACTCCAAGCGCTACGAAGCGTACGGAATGTTCCTGCTCATCAGCGTCCTCTGCCTCATGGTTGAAATCCTATTAAAGAACACGATATTGAAGCCTCTCCCCTAACCCCTCCCCTAAAGGGAAGGGGGAAAACGGGAGACAAATAGTAAATTGTAAATCGTCAAATTGTAAATAATCTCGATGTTTCGCTTTGAAAGTCCACAATATCTCTACTTGCTGTTGGTGCTCGCAGCGCTGACCGCTATACATTATTATATAATATATAGGAAGAAGCAACAGGTGAAACGCTTTGGCGACCCTGAGCTGACGCGGCAACTCTTCCTTGGTGTCTCGCGTTGGAGGCCGGAGGTGAAGTTCTGGCTGGCAATGGTTGCCCTGATGTCGTTCATCGTTGCCCTGGCCCGTCCGCAGTTCGGCACGCGCCTCGACACCCGTGAGCGTTCGGGTATAGAAGCCGTCATTGCCCTCGACGTCAGCAATTCCATGTTGGCAGAGGACGTGAAGCCCAACCGCTTGGAGAAGGCCAAGATGATGGTCAGCAACATGGTCGATGGTATGAGGGACGACAAGATCAGCCTCATTGTCTTTGCCGGAGAGGCCTTCGTGCAACTGCCCATCACCAGCGACTATGTGAGTGCCAAGATATTCCTCGAAACCATTTCGCCCGATATGATAGGTGTTCAGGGTACGGATATCGCGGAGGCCATCAACCTGGGAGTGCGCAGCTTCACCCAGCAGGAAGACGTCTCGCGCGCCATCTTCGTTATTACCGACGGCGAGGACAACGAGGGCGGAGCTGTCGAGGCTGCCAAGAAAGCAGCGGCACAGGGCATCCGCGTCTATGTGCTGGGTATCGGCAATCCTGGCGGAGCACCCATTCCCATCCCCGGCAGCGGGCAATACATCATCGACGATGAGGGCAACACAGTTGTCTCGAAGTTGAGCGAGGAGATGTGCCGCGAGATAGCAACGGCAGGACAGGGCAGCTACATCTATGTAGATAACAGCAGTTCGGCGCAGAAGAAGCTGTCGGAGCAGGTTGACCGCCTTGCCAAAGCCAAGATGGAGAGTCAGATATACAGCGAATACGACGAGCAGTTCCAGGGATTCGTCCTCATCGGACTTCTCTTCCTTCTGATTGATGTCCTGCTTATCGAAAGGGAAAGCAAATCGACTTGGCTCAGCAATCTCTTCCGCCGCCAACGCCCGTTGACAGCCGTCTCGCTGCTGTTCTTCTGCCTGGCGGCAATGGCCCAGACCGACAGGGACTACATCCGCCGGGGCAACCGCCTGATGCGCGACAGCGTTTACGACAAGGCGCAGGTCGAGTACCAGAAAGCCATTGAGAAGGACAACACGAATCCCATCTCGCATTTCAACCTCGGCAACGCCCTCCTCTATCAGAATAAGGCCGAGGACGCTATGAAGGAGTACGAGACGGCGGCGCGTCTGGAGAAGGACAAGGTGCGTCTGGGGCAGATTTATCACAATATGGGAGTTATCTGCCAGTCAGCCAAAAAGTTCGACTTGGCTGTGAACTGTTACCGCAACTCCCTGCGTAACGACCCGACGAACAACGAGACACGCTACAACTATGCCTTAAGTCTCTTCCAACTGAAGAAGAACCAGAACGACCAAGACCAGCAGGACCAGCAGAAGGACGAGCAGGGCAAGGATGAGAAAGAAGAGAAGGAACAGCAGCAGCAACAACAACAAGACAAGAAAGAAGAACAGCAAGAGCAGCAACCCCAGCCGGAGCAGATGAGCCGCGAGAACGCCGAACAGATGCTCAACGCCGCTATGCAGGACGAGAAAGCCACGCAGGAAAAGGTTCAGAAAGCACAGCAGCAACGCCAGCGGAAGCAGCTGCAGAAACAATGGTAAAACGTGACAAGTTCAAACGCTCCCAGGTTAGTTGCAAAACGAGGCACGCCTAGTTTGCCAATTAGACACGCCTAGTTTGCCAATTAGACACGCCTAGTTTGCCAATTAGGCACGCCTAGTTTGCCAATTAGGCACGCCTAGTTTGCCAACTAACCACGCTTAGTTGAAAGAGATATTACAAGATGAAAAGAGTTTACACGATATTCACACTATTATTCCTTGCGTTAAGCCCCGTCTTTTCGCAAGTTACATTGAAGGTTCAGGCACCGTCCCAGGCAGAGGTCGGGCAGCGCATCCGTATCAGTTATGTCGCCAACACTCAAGACATAGATGACTTCCATGTCGATGATTTTGAGGGCTTCAACGTCCTCTACGGTCCCAGCACCAGCCGCTCAAGCAGTTTCTCGATGTCGAACGGCCATACAACCCAGAGCAGTACCGTAACCTTCACCTACACTGTCGTGCCCACTACGGAGGGAACGCTCAAGGTGCCTGCCGCCGCTATCAAGGTCGATGGGAAGACCGTCAAGAGTGGAAGCCCCAGTATAGAAGTGTTGCCGGCCAGCCAGCAGCAGAGCCAGCAGCCCTCTGGCGGGCAGCAAGGCGGCAATTCCCGCCAGCAGCGTCAGCAGCAGGCCAATTCCGGAGGCGGTCAGATATCTGGCAACGAGCTTTATATGACCGTCACTGCCAACCGCCAGAAGATTTACGAGCAGGAAGCCGTGATGCTTACCTACAAGCTCTACACCTTGGTCAACATTCAGCAAATCTCAGGCGAGATGCCTCAGATAGACGGCTGTCACGTTCAGGAACTCGACCGTGAGGCACAGCTCTCGCTCAAGTACGAGCGCGTCAACGGCAGAAACTACGGTACAGCCGTCTGGAAGCAGTACGTCCTCTACCCGCAGAAGACGGGCAAAATAAAGATTCCCAGCATCACCTTCGACACGCAGATTGAGGTGCAGAACCACTCGATGGACCCCTTCGACATCTTCTTCGGAGGCGGAAGCCTCTCGCAGATGGTTCGCAAACAAATCAAGACGACACCCGTCGAGATTGAGGTGCTGCCCCTCCCAACGCCGAAACCCGACAATTTTTCGGGGGCTGTGGGCAAGTTCACGGTGTCGGCCACGCTGACGCCTGAACAGGTAAATGCCAACGATGCGGCAACCTTGCGCCTCGTCGTGAGCGGTCAGGGCAACATGAAGCTGATGAAGGCTCCGAAGATTAACTTCCCCCAGGACTTCGAGGTCTATGACCCCAAAGAGAACAACAAGACGACAAACACGGCAACTGGCGCAAAGGGCAACATCACCTACGACTATGTCGTTGTGCCGCGTCACGGGGGCAAGTTCTCGATTCCACCCGTCGAGTTCTGCTACTTCGACCCCGAAAAGGAACGATACAACACGGTGCGCACCGACTCTTTCAGCCTTGCTGTCGCCAAGGCAAAGGGTCAGCCCGTCGCTTACACACGCGAACAGGAAGATCTTAACGTGCTGAACAAGGACATCAGATTCATCAAGTTGGGCGAGCTGGAAAGCATAGAGACCGACGATTTCTTCGGAACTTCGACCTATTGGCTTGCTTACGCTCTGCTCTTCGCGGCATTCGTCGCCGCTTTCCTCTGGCTCAGACACAAGCAGAAGCTCAACCCGAACTCGTGGAGCGTGAAGGGAAAGAAGGCAGGCAAAGTGGCTTCGCGCCGCCTGAAGCAGGCTTCGAAGCTCTTGCACGCCAAGGACGACGCCGCCTTCTACGATGAGGTGATGCGTGCGCTGCTCGGTTATGCAGGCGACAAGCTGTCCCTGCCCGTGGGCGAACTCACGAAGGACAACGTCATTAGCAAGCTCACTCAGCGCGGCGTGGAGCAGGGCGTCGTGGATGCCTTCATTGCTGTCTTGAGCGATTGCGAGTTCGCACGCTACGCTCCAACCAGCGATCCTAATATGGCGAAAGAGAAGATTTACCAGCAGGCCTCTGATGTGATTACGCAGATGAACGCCCTAATCAAAAGGTAAAAAGGTGAAAGGGTGAAAAGTTAAAAAGAAAAAGGTGAAAAGTTAAAAGGTTAAATTAACACGATGAAACGCAATATATTATTCTTTCTCCTGGTTGTCTGCCCTCTGTTGATGCGGGCTGTTAGTCTTTCAGAATTGAAGACACAGGCAGATAGCGCTTACGCCCGTGCCGATTATGCAGAGGCCGTCAAGCTCTACACCGAGTTGGCAGAGCAGAATCCCACTACCGATGTTTGCTACAACCTGGGCTGTGCCTACTATCGTATCGACGACATTGCCCATAGTGTCCTTTGGTTTGAGCGTGCCTTGAAGTTGAGTCCCAGCGACAAGGAAGTGCTCTTCAACCTCGAAATGGCACGCACGAAGACCATCGACAAGATTATTCCGCAGCATGAATTCATCCTCTTCACATACTTCCATCAGGTGACGAACTGGTTCAGCCTGCGCACCTGGACCACCATCGCCCTGCTCTCCTTCGTCCTCATGCTCGTCTGCCTGCTCGTCTTCTGGGCTTCGGGCAGCCTGACCATAAGGAAGGTTACCTTCTCGTCGGCTGTCGTCCTGCTGCTCTTCTGCATCCTCTCCAACGTCTGCGCCTCGCAGCAGAGGACTTTCAAGCAGATGCATACGAGCGGCATTATTACCTCGCCTGCCGTGACAGTCAAGAGTACTCCGGCTGATAACGGCAACGACCTCTTCGTCTTGCACGAGGGTTCCAAGGTGGAGATACTGGATAGTAGCCTCAAGGAATGGTGCGAGGTGAGCATCGCCGACGGCAAGGTCGGGTGGATACCCAAGAAGTCCTTCGACTTGATTTAGGCTTAGAACTCCAAAACGAACTGACCAAACAACAATGATTGAACAGATTGTCCAATGGGATAAGGAACTTCTGGTTGCCCTGAACGGCTCGTCGTCTCTCTTCCTCGACGGCATCATGCTGACCATCACCGAGACATCCACCTGGGTTCCCCTGTTCGCGTGTCTGCTCTTTGCAGTCATCAGGAACAACAAATGGCGCGGCAGTCTGCTCATCATCTTCATGGTTGCTTTGCTTGTGACGCTTTGCGACCAGTTCGCCAGCGGCTTCTGCAAGCCGTACTTCCACAGGTTGCGGCCTTCGCAGGAGCCTGAACTTGCAGAAGTAATCGACCTTGTGTGCGGCTATCGCGGCAGTCTCTATGGCTTCATCTCCAGTCACGCTTCCAACACCTTTGGCGTCGCTGTCTTCTTTATGCTCCTGTTCCGTAGCAGGAAAGCCACTCCATTGCTGTTGCTCTACGCTTGTCTGTCAAGCTACAGCCGCATCTATCTGGGCGTCCACTATCCCCTCGACATACTGATGGGTGCCTTGTGGGGCGTGTTCTGCGCTGTGGCGGTGTATGGCCTCTACAGTTGGGTTGACAGACGGTTCAGCCTCTCTGCTACCCCACATACTTCACACTATACCGCCACGGGCTACAGGCATACGGACTTCATTCCGCTCCTCTGCATCTTCCCCCTCATCTTTATTTATATCATCATCAGGGCTGCCATGTTTGCCGCCTCGTCATAAAGCCACTCAGATGCAAGTACGAACAGCTCTCCTCTCCGTCTTTCTCGTTTTCGTCGCCTGCTCGTCAGTCGCCGAAAGGGATGCAATGCTTGTGGAAGAGAGCAACGACTTGTCCTATCGCCTGCGCTATACAGATGTCTCTGCCTCGCTCATAGAGGCAAAGAAGGCTTATGCTTGTTCTGCTGAGGATGCAGACGGACGTGCCGAAGCGCTTAACAATATGGCGTACGTCGCCTATCAGCAAATGCGCTACGACCAGGCTCTGCACCTCTTGCAAAAGGTCTATGGCTTCAGCAGGAACCAGTTGGAGCTGCTTTGTGCCGACGTGCTTACCATGAAGGTTATGCAGCGTATCGGTCGGGGCAAGCCATTCTTCGACAGCCGCCTCTGTGCCCAGAAGCGTATCAGCCGCATCCTCTCCGAGGAAAGCAATCTGACGGAGCGCCAGAAGCTCCGCCTGCATTATGCTCTGACGGAGTTCCATATTGTGGCTTCCACCTATTATTATTACCTCGGACAGGATGAAGCTGCGCGACGGGAGATACAGGATGCTGCGCGGTATGTCAACCTTGAGACAGACACGACGCAGTGGCTCTACTATCATTATATGTTGGGCAGCGGCGGACTCGTTGAGGGAACGCCCGAGGAAGTGACAGTCGCGGAGTTCGACCACCTCATCCGTGTCTATACTTTGGCAAGGGTCAGGCACTTTACTTACTTTGAAGCCAATGCCCTTCAATCGCTTTCTGCCATGATTGCCGACTCGCTTCGTGCCGACGTGCTCAAGCGTCAATGCTTGGATGCCTACAGTTATCTTTATGAGCATCACAAGCGTTGGCAAACCGATAGCCTGCTTCCCTCCCGCTATCAGTTTGCTGCCGCGTTGTCCCATCATGCTGTTTCTCTCTTTAAGGAGTATCGCGACCTCTTCCAGACGGCATGCGCCTTGCGAACCTTGGGCGAGGTATATTTCTCCGCAGGGCATTATGATGAGGCTCTCGAGAGCTTCCGCTCGGCTCTTCATCTCGCTTCCGACTACAGTCGATCGCCTTATCAGGTGACACCTTGGCTGGCAGGCATACACGAGAACCTCAGCCTTGCCTACAGCGCATTGGGCGACAAACATCTTGCCGACAGTCATCGCAACACCTATCTCGACCTGCTTGATGAGTCGCGACAGAACAAGGAGCTTGACAGCCGAAAGGCTTTGCTTAAGCAGGAAGCTCGCGGTGAACAGATACAGTTTGCTCTGCTTCTGTTGCTTGTCGTTGTGGTCGTTGTCCTTTCTGTCGTTTATTATCGTCAGGTCAATCATCGTTCGCGTTCCTTCGAGCAACGTGTTCGCGGGATAAGCTCTAGCGAGGATTGCCTGCAAGCCAAGCAGAGGCTTCAGGCACTTCAACAGGAGAGCGAAGAACGGCTCGAGGAGAGTAGGGAAGCGTGCGAGGTCGTGCAGCAACGTATCCTGCAGCAACAGCAGCGACACATCGTGCAGCGCACCAAGCTGTCTGCTGTCTATGCCATCATCCCTTACTTGGACAGGGTCACTCACGAAGTGCGAAGCCTCGACAAGAAGGAAGGTGATGCGGCAGAGCACCTGTCGTATATTCAGGAACTATGCACGGGCATGATGACCATCAACGACCGTCTGACGGAATGGATACAGATGCAACAGGGACGCCTCAACCTGCAAGTGACGCGCTTCCCGCTTGCCGACGTGTTGCACGTCATATCCATGCAGCAATACGCCTTCGCGCAGCAGCAGCTCACGCTCGAAGTCCCGGAGACAAACCTTCAAGTAAAAGCCGACAAGCCTCTCACGCTCTTCATGGTCAATACGCTGGTCGATAATGCCCGCAAGTTCACGCCTGCCGGTGGAAAGGTCTCTGTCTTGCTCGGCGCTACCAACGATTATGTGGAGGTCAGCGTCTGCGACACAGGCATCGGACTCTCGCCGGAAGACGTGCAGACACTTAGCGACAGCAAGGTCTATGACCCCAGTCGCATCGGGACACCCAATGCGAGCAAGGGCTTTGGCTTTGGCATCATGAACTGCAAAGGCATTATTGGCAGCTACAAGAAGCTCTCGTCTCTCTTCAATGTCTGTGACTTCGGCGTGGAGAGCGAGCAGGGAAAGGGCAGCCGCTTCTGGTTCCGCCTGCCGCGAGTGCCTCTTAATGTTGAAAGGTTGAAAAGTGGAAAAGTCGAAAAGCTGCTTTCCATTATTGCTTTCACCTTTTTACTTTTTCACCTTTTCACCTTTTCAAAGCCTCTTCAGGCAATGCCGAAGCGTTGCTATGAGTTGTTCGACTCTACATACAATGCCAATCTTCAAGGGCGATTTGCCGATGCGTGCCTCTTCTCTGACAGCGCAATAAACATCGTAGAAGAGCCTGTTGACACGTCGTTGCTTGTCTCGCTCTACAACGAACAGGCCATCGCTGCTCTGGCTCTCGGTCGTTGGGATGTCTATCGAAGGAGCAATGCCGAGTGCGTACGCCTGCACCGCCTCTTCAGCATCGACGGCTCTCTTGCTTCAGACTGCCAGCGATTAGAGAGGATGACAGCGGACTCGCGTGTGCTCTATGTATTGATAGTCCTGCTTCTTATCGCGTCCCTCGCTCTCTTCTATATGGTCGTGTTGCGTCACCGCCTGCGCCATCGTGCTTCGCTCGACGACCTCTATCAGCGCCTCACCTCTGTGCTCCGTTCTTTTCCGGAGAATGCTGCAACGATGGACGGCGAGTTGCAGGCAGTCATTCGCAGTCTCGACCAGCCACAGCTCAGGCAATCGGTGCAGGAGTTGCGGCAGTTGCTCTCCACGGGATTGGCAAAGGTTCGGGAAACAGAGGCTGCCACAGAAGAGGCAGAAGAGAAGGCACAGCGCTGGCGCTTCGAGCATGACCGCCTCTATGTCATGAATCAAATACTCGACAACTCGCTCAGCACAATCAAGCACGAGACAATGTACTTCCCCTCTCGCATCAAGCAGATGGCAAAGGAAGGGGACTCTTGGTCGCCTCTGCTCGACCTTGTGACCTACTACCGCCACATCTACATGTTGCTTTACGAGCAGGCACAAAGACAAACCGACCAGTCGCCTTTGCGTTTGCAACCGATCGCAGTCAACGACCTCTTCGCATATGCTGCCAAGACACATGCAGTAGCGTGTCAGCCGACAGATGCTTGGGTTCGGGGCGACGAGATGTTGCTCCAGTTCTTCCTCGACCAGATGTTTGCTGTTGTGCCGAAGAATGCCACGCTCTCGGCAGAGCAACGCGACGGCATGATATACATTATATATAATGTAGAGGGGCAGCACTTAACCCCTCAACAGCTGTCTGACCTCTTCTCGCCACAGACCGAACGGATGGAGTATCTTGTTATGCGGCAGATAGTCCGCGAGCATGATGCCGCCTGCGGGCATCCAGGCCTGCGCCTCATGGCAGAGAACACAGAGAAGGGCTACAGAATAACCTTCTCGCTGCAACAAGAAGCGCCTCGAAATAAGGAAATAACGTAATAACGTAATCCCGTTATAACGTGATAACGTCATACCGTAATAACGAAACAACGAAATAACAAAACAATATGGATAAATTCAAAGTAATCATCGTCGAAGACGACAAGCTGGAGCTTAAAGGCACACAGCAAATCCTGCAAACCGAAGTGCCGGAGGCAGAGATTATAGGCACGGCACAGGGCGAGAGTGACTTCTGGAAGCTGATGCGCGACGGACAGCCCGACCTCGTCCTGCTCGACCTCGGACTTGGCGGCAGTACAACCGTTGGCGTGGACATCTGCCGACAGCTCCGCACACGCTATGCCGACATGAAGATACTCGTCTTCACTGGCGAGATACTCAACGAACGCCTTTGGGTCGAGGTGCTCAGCGCAGGTGCCGACGGCATCATCCTCAAGACGGGCAACCTCTTGCAGCGCGACGACGTGATGCAGGTCATGCATGGCAGGCATCTGGTCTTCAACGAGCCTTTCCTTGAAAAGGTGATGGCACGCTTCCGCAAGGTTGTCTGCAAGGAACAGGCAGCTGTCGATGCTTTCGTCGAGTACGAGATTGACGAGTACGATGAGCGTTTCCTGCGCCATCTTGCCCTCGGCTATACGAAGGACATGATAGCAGGGCTGCGGCAGATGCCTTTCAGTACGAAGAGCCTTGAGAAGCGTCAGGTTGACCTTACCAATCGCCTCTTCTCGGAGCGCGAACGGAATGGTGTCAATGCCGTGCGGCTTGTCGTGCGTGCCATCCAGCTGCACATTATCGACCCGGACAACCTTGTAGCCGATGAACAATAAGGAGCGCGTCTTCGTCATTGCCCTCATTGTGGCGGCAGTGCTGCCTTTCCTCTCGTGGGTGTTGTCGGCATTGGGCGTGCCTTGCCGCAGCATCTTCGACGACGAAGGCTTGCGCTGGCTTTTCCGTCATGCTAGCGACTGCCTTCACAGCCGCCTCGTGATGTTTGTCCTCTGCTGCCTCATGATGCAGGGCGTGATACAGAGAAGCCGAATCCTTCCTCTCGGCCGTGCGTTCCGCGATGCGAAGTTCTTGCGCTATACTGCTGTCTATGCCGTCGTGTTCCTCTCCATCCTGTTTGCTGCCGTCCGTCCTGACAGTCCGCTGCTCAGCATCACAGGCGGTCTTGCAGGAAGTCCCTTGCTCGACGGCCTGCTCTTCCTTGGCTGGCTCTCCTTCATTATCTTCTGCCTCTGCTACGGACATACGAAACGCGAGCCTTGGACAGAGATGCTCACCTACGGCATCCGTCGTCATCCGCTTGTCATTCCCTTTGCCATTGTTGTGTCGTTCTGCTGGCAATGCGTACAATATATGGTAGCCCCCCTCTAACTCCCCCCAAGGGGGGAGAAACACTCAATGCTCAATGGTTAACCTCGAAGAATTAAACGAACGTCAGCTTGAAGCGGTGCTTTGCATCGATGCTCCTTCGCTTGTCATAGCAGGCGCGGGCAGCGGCAAGACGCGCGTCCTCACCTATAAGATAGCCTATCTGCTGGAGCAGGGTATGCAGCCCTGGAACATCCTTGCGCTGACCTTTACCAACAAGGCAGCCCGCGAGATGCGCGAGCGCATTGCCACCCTTGTCTCGCCCGAGAAGGCCGGGAAGCTCTGGATGGGAACCTTCCACAGCATCTTTGCTCGCATCCTTCGTCTGGAAGGACATCGCCTGGGCTATGACACCAACTACACCATCTACGACACCAACGACAGCCTGAGCCTCCTCAAGCTCATCATCCGCGAGATGAACCTCGACGAGAAGGTCTATAAGCCGAGTGCCGTGCAGAACCGCATCTCCAATGCCAAGAACCGCCTCGTGCTGCCCTCCGCCTATACATCCGTGAGGGAGTTCCGCGAGAGCGATGCCTTCTATAACCGCACCCTCATCCCCGAAATATACAACCATTATCAGGAGCGCCTGAAGCAGGCCAACGCGATGGACTTCGACGACCTCCTGCTCAACACATGGCTCATCCTCAAGCACAATCCCGAGGTGGCGGCCGCTTGGCAGGAACGCTTCCACTTTGTCCTCGTCGATGAGTATCAGGACACAAACTTCGCCCAGCATCAGATTGTCTGGCTCCTCACCAACCAGCGGCAGCGCGTCTGTGTTGTGGGCGACGACGCACAGAGCATCTACAGCTTCCGGGGAGCCGACATCGACAACATTCTGCACTTTCAGGAAGCATATACCGGCGCGCGCCTCTTCAAGCTCGAGCGCAACTACCGCTCCACGCAGACCATTGTTGGTGCCGCAGGCAGCCTCATCCGCAACAACCGAGAGCAAATCTCGAAGAATGTCTTCAGCGAGAAAGAGGTGGGCAACCCCATTGCTCTTCTGCAGGCCTACAGCGACACCGACGAGGCGAACATCATCACGCGCGAGGTGCAGCGTGCCCATCGTGCAGGTATCCCGTACAAGGGCATCGCCGTGCTCTACCGCACCAACGCGCAGAGCCGCAAGATAGAAGACAGTTTCCTCTACGCGCGTGTACCTTATCATATCTACGCAGGCATGTCGTTCTACCAGCGCGAGGAAATCAAGGATATGCTCTGCTACCTCCGCCTCGCAGTCAATCCCTACGACGAGGAGTCCCTGCGTCGCGTCATCAACAAGCCCGCCCGAGGCATAGGCGACACCACCGTCCGCAAACTCTCATCGGCAGCTGCAGAGGCAGGGACAACGATTTGGGAAGTACTGGAAGACCTACCCCAACCCTCCCTTAAAGGGAGGGAGTCCTCAAATGGTGAGGCCCTCCCTTTAAGGGTGGATTTGAGTAAATCAACATTGTCCCGCCTGAAGGACTTCCACGATATGATATCCTCCTTCCACGAAGCCGCCGCTACCGACGATGCCTATACGCTTTCCCTGCGTATCGCGAAGGAGAGCGGTCTGCAGCAGATGATATTCAGCGGGCACGACCCCGATGATGTCTCACGGCAGGAGAACCTGCAGGAGATGCTCGACGGCATTGCCGCTTTCGTGCAGGACAACCAGGAGCAAGGGCTTGGCATATTTCTTGGCGACTACCTGCAGGTGGCAAGCCTTGCCACAGACCTTGACCGGGACAAGACGGAGGGGGATGCCGACTGCATCAACATGATGACCATCCACACCGCCAAGGGCTTGGAGTTCCCCGTCGTCTTCATCGCAGGCCTGGAGGAAGGGCTTTTCCCCAGTGAGATGTCGCAGGACTCGCCCCGCGCCCTCGAGGAGGAGCGCCGCCTCTTCTATGTCGCTCTGACCCGAGCAGAGCGGCAAGTCGTCATTACCTACGCCAAGTCGCGCTTCCGCTTCGGTCAGATGGAGTACATGCGCCCCAGCCGCTTCATCAGGGAGATACCGGCGGAGTATTATAAGGGGCAAGGAGCAAAGGGCATAGGGCAAGAGAATAGTTTCAGGTCTCCTGTTCTGCCGGATTTGCAATCCGGCAGAAGCGGGTATAGGGATTTGCAATCCCGCAAGAACGAATATAAGGATTTTCAATCCCGGCAGCCATTAAATCGCATTTCAAATGCTTATATTCAGAGCGGTCGGATTGCAAATCCGACCGGACAGGCAAATCCGACCGGACAGGGGAAACTATCAGTTCCCCTCCCTACAAGGGAGGGGCTGGGGAAGGGCCTGGAGTTAGGCTCTGTCGTCCTTCACGATCGCTTTGGCCGAGGCGTCGTCCAGGCTTTAGAAGGCTCCGGCATCGATGCCAAAGCCACCGTCCGCTTCGACAACGCCGGCACCAAGGTCCTCTTGCTCCGCTTCGCCAAGCTCTCCGTACAGTAGGGCTTTTTGTCGAAAATCTTTACATCGAAATAGGAGGAAAAACGGCTTTTCGTTGGGTGCAACAGGCTGTCCGCTTTATAAGAGCACGTTCTTATCGTCATAAGAGCACGTTCTTATGACCAACACTCCCTGTACTTATAGCTAAAACTTCACCTTGTCTTTTCTGCAAAACTGTGTTTTGTTTAACAGCATAACAATCTATTTTTGTACTTTCTTAACTCGATGCCACAAAAATTCCTTATGTAACCCGTTGATTACCAGCTGACATTCGATTTAAGCCCATTTCTTTCGTTTTAGGCTCCAAAGTGCCACTGCGCTCATAAAATGCGCTTAGAAGAGGCGTGAATGCGAATTTTCTTGACAATCAAAGCGGACGATTCAATAGAATTCACGTTAAAAAGTCATTGGTGTCCGTTAAAAACGGCCTGAAAGGCCAACTAGTTCTTAGCCCAGGGCATCGCCCTGGGTTGGCAGATGTATCATAAATCTCGCCCTGAAAGGGCAAAAGAATTGAATGTCAGCTCTTTTGCCCCTTCAGGGCGAACATAACGGCCTCACAACACCCAGGGCGATGCCCTAGGCTAAGAACTAGTTGGCCTTTCAGGCCGTAATTAAGCCTTCTATCACAGATAAATCTCCAAACATTGATTAATAAAGGCTTTTCATGTCGGCTGCGAAAAGTTTAGCGGACACCAATGTAAAAAAGAAAATCGTCGGATTGTAAATTGCCGAGATACATCAGCATCATTCCTTCTCTTGTTTTCCAAACCCATTTAGCCAGAAAGGAGAGAATTATGAATTAAAATGGCAAATGGCAAATGGTAAAATGGTAAAATTGTTGTATCTTTGCACCCAGAAAGGAAAAGAAATGGTAAACGGCTAAATGGTATATGATTGACCTCAAGACGCTTCGCCTCATTCGACAGGACGGTTTGCAGAACTTCGCCGCCGGCCGTGTCCTCAACGGCATCGCAGCACTGCGGACGCTTCTGCCCTATTGTGCTGCCGAAACGCTTCTCCAAGCCGAAGCGGAGAGCTTGGAGGAGAACTACCACCGTATGCTCTCGTTCCTTCGCAGGGGAGGCAACGACAAGAAGCGCGGCGAGGTGCAGGCCAAGATACAAAGGCAGGGTGTCGCCCTCGTGGAACAGGTAAGCCGTGCCATACGAATTACACTGGACAAGGACCTTTATGCAAAGTCGGTTAAGAATGAAGAGTTAACTCCCATTCTTCATTCTTCATTTTCCTTTGACGAAGACCAGGACGACATCTTCGATGCGCTGTGGACGTCGCCGCTTTGGTCCGCACAAGACACAGCCTTCTGGTACGACTTCATCCTGCGGCAGCGCGACATCGTGCAGCAGCACCTCATCGGAGCATTGTTCCTTTCCCTTTGGGAACACTACGATGCGGAGAAGATGCAGCTGCTCGGCCTCCTTGCCGACAGCGAGTGCCACCGCACGCGCATCACTGCCGTCACCTATCTGCTGTTGCTCCGACTCCGCCACAAAGAACTTGTTTCGCTCCTGCCGCCCCTGCCCGACAGCCTTCGCACGAAGAAAGGGAGGAAGCTCGTCGCACAGGTGCAGTACGAGATGCTGCTTATGCTCGTGTCCGAGAAGGACATGGAGAAAGAGCTAAAGGAAGCCGAGGGCCTCACAAAAAAGGTGCTTACGACTATCACCCCGATGCTCACAAAAAAAGCGGAGGACAAGCCGGAACCATTCACCCCTCCTTTGGAGGGGAAGGGGGAGGCTATTGTAGATTCCCTCAAAGGCATCATCTCCCTGAGAGGACGCTACTTGCGAAACCGCCTGCAGCGCGGCCTCGACATCAACCTTTCCAAGATTCCCCTGCTGCACAACTGCGAGTACATGCGCCGCGTCTCGCACTGGTTCCTGCCTTTCGATAAGACGCACCCGCTCTTCCAGTCCGTGATGATTGACGAAAAGGGCAACGAGAAGCAGAACCTCTCCACGCTGGTTGACCTCATCATGGACTGCGACGTCGACAAGCTGGCGATGCTTTATCTCGTCGCCAACGACAAGGATTTCTCGAAGGCCGTGCAGCAGCTGGACGAGCAGGAACTTCCCGGCCTCGAAGACGCCGTCATCCCGGAATACACCATCCGCTTCATCATGCAGGACCTTTACCGCTTCTTCTGCCACTCGCCCCTGCACACACAGCTCACCAACCCTTTCCGCGAGAAGCTGACGCTGCTCGACTTCCCTGAAATAGCCGCTTTGTTCTCTGCCGACGACTGCGTCAGCTGTTGCGGCCTGCTCTTGGAGCTGGGACGCGACAAACAGGTTATTGCCACGCTGGACGACCTCATCAGCCGCGAAGGAGCCTCTGCTCCGGCATTGATACTCAAGGCAAGAGCCTTGAAGACACTCTCTGACTCTCCCTTGAGGGGAGAGGACTCCTCCCTTTTAAGGGGAAGTTGGGTAGGGTCCGCTATCAGCTGTGCCCGGAGCGCGGAAATGCTTGAGCCGGACAACACCGACATCCTGCAGTTCCTTGTCGAGTGCTATGCCTGGCAAGGTTGCTTTGAGGAAGAACTCGAATACTTGCAAAAGCTTGCCGAGCTGCAACCCGACAACAAGGCACTTCCGCGTCTCATAGCAAGTGCGACAGACAGGGCAGGCAGGAAAGAGGAAGCCCTGCAACTCTTCTTCAAGCTGGATTACGAGCTGGAGGAAAGTGGCGAGGAGCACGCCGACATTTTCTCCTCCATTGCCGACATCGCGCTTCGCCTCGGCAAGCTCGACATAGCAGAGCGATACACGGAGAAGGAAATTGAAATTCTCTCCAACTCCACCTCAAGGAGCGCAAACTCCCTCCTTTTAAGGGAGGGCTGGGGTGGGTCCTTGCGCTTGGGGCACATCCGACTGCTTCAAGACAACTGGAAGGACGCTTTGAATTACTACGAGCAGTTTATCAATCTATACTGCAAAGAGACAGGGAAAGACATAACAGCCGCCCTTGCCGTGCTCGACAAACAGTGGCAAGAACTCGATGCCCAATGCCCAATGGTCAATGACTTATTGCTCATCCACGACATCCTGCAAGCCAGAGCAGACAGTGCCCAAAGCACCATGATAAATCGTAAATAATCTTAAAAAACACACCCCGAAAGGACATTTGGGACAATTCTGTGCGCCTTTTGGGTCACTGCGATGCGCCCATTTCAATTTTTTTTTGTATCTTTGCCGCGCCTTATTAATAAAAGAGGAATAAACAACAAAAAGACATCATAAACCTATGAGAATCAAAACAACATTTATTGTGACTTTGTCGCTGGCAGCACTTGTTTTGTTGAGTTCCTGCGACGGCAAACAGCAGCGCAAAGCGTCCACGCCAGCCTTCAAGACAGGCAAGGTAGAGAAAAAGAACATTACCCTCTCCCGTAAATACTCGGCCACCATACGCGGACGGCAGGACATCGACGTCTATCCGCAAGTAGGCGGCACGCTGCAGAAGCTCTGCGTCACCGAGGGACAGAAGGTGACGAAGGGGCAGACGCTCTTCATCATCGACCAAGTGCCCTTCCAGGCTGCCCTGAACACAGCAGAGGCAGCACAGAAGGCTGCCAATGCCGGCCTTGCCACTGCACAGCTTACCTACGACAGCAAAAAGAAGCTCTTCGACCAGCAGGTCATCAGCGACGTTGAACTACAGACGGCTCACAACACCTTGCTCAATGCCAAGGCACAGGTAGCACAGGCCGACGCGCAGGTGCTCAATGCCCGCAATAACCTCAGCTACACCGTCGTGAAGAGTCCCGCCAATGGTGTCGTCGGCACACTGCCTTACCGTCAGGGTGCTCTGGTGGGTTCAAGTATGCCCCAGCCCCTGACCACCGTCAGCGACAACAACGAGATGTACGTCTATTTCTCCATCACCGAGGCGCAGTTCCTCCAGATGGTGCGCAGTGGCGAGAGCGTGGAACAGGCCATCGCCGCCATGCCTGAGCTGACGCTCCAGCTGGTCGACGGCAGCGAATACGAAGTGAAGGGCAAGGTGGAAACGGCAAGCGGCGTGGTTGACAGGAACACCGGTTCCGTCCAGCTTCGCGCAGTCTTCGCCAATCCCAGACACATCCTGCACTCCGGTTCCACAGGCAATATCATCATGCCAGTCGAGTTTAAGGACGTGCTTGTCATCCCCACCGCCGCCACCGTGCAGCTGCAGGACAAGTACAGAGTCTATCTTGTTGACAAGGATGGCATTGCCCACGGTCAGATTATAAGCGTCCTGCCCCAGACGAACGGCAAGGAGTACATCGTGACAGACGGCCTCAACGGCTCCGAGGAGATTGTGTGGGAAGGCGCCGGAATGGTGAAGGACGGACAAAAAGTGAAAGGTGAAAAGGTGAAAGAGTAAAAAGGTGAAAACACGCACACCAACTCTTTAACTGACTAATTCCCTCTTTCAATTTTTCAACTTTTCAATTTTTCAACTTTTATATGAAAGGTAACATCTTTATAAAGCGCCCTGTGATGGCAATCTCCATTGCCATTATGATTGTTTTTATTGGCGCCATCAGCTACTTCTCGCTGCCGCTTGAGTCTTATCCCGATATTGCTCCGCCAACCGTCAGCGTCTATACCACCTATATGGGAGCAAGTGCGGACGCCGTGATGAACGCCGTCATCCAGCCCTTGGAAGAGAGCATCAACGGTGTGGAGAACATGCTCTACATGACCTCGACTGCCACCAACGCAGGGTCGGCCACGATACAGGTCTATTTCAAGCAAGGCACCAACCCCGATATGGCTGCCGTCAACGTGCAGAACCGCGTGTCGAAGGCGCAAGGCTTGCTCCCCTCGGAAGTCACGAAGGTGGGTGTGCAGACCATCAAACGCCAGACATCCTTCCTGCAAATCGACGCTCTGACCTGCACAAATGGACAGTACGACGAGGACTTCATCACGAACTACCTCGACATCAACGTCATCCCGCAGGTGAAGCGCGTGGAGGGCGTGGGCGATGTCACACTGCTTGGCGGCACCTATTCGCTGCGCATCTGGATGAAGCCCGACGTGATGGCACAGTACAACGTCGTGCCTGATGACATCACGGCGGCCTTGGCAGAGCAGAACCTGGAAGCCCCCGTCGGCCAGCTCGGCGAGAAACCTGTCAACGGCGACCACGGAGCAGGCGTGCAAAACGTCTTCCAGTACATGCTCAAGTACAAGGGACGTCTGAAGGAAATCACGGAATACGAGGATATTGTGATTCGTGCCAACGACGACGGTACCGTGCTTCGGCTCAAGGACATCGCCACCGTAGAGCTTGGCGCACAGAGCTACAGCTTCCACGGCGAAACGAATGGCAAGCCCGGCGTGCAGTTCCTCGTCTTCCAGCTCTCTGGTGCCAACGCCAAGGAGACCAATGACCGCATCACGAATCTGCTTGCCGACCTCTCCGAAGACCTGCCAGAGGGACTGGAGTTCGTCAACATGATGTCGAGTAACGACTTCTTGCTTGCCTCCATCAGCAACGTGGAGGAGACACTCATCGTTGCCATCATCCTCGTCATCCTCGTGGTTTATTTCTTCCTTCAGGACTTCAAGGCAACCATCATTCCCTCAATATCCATCGTCGTTTCCCTTATCGGCACCTTCGCTTGTATGGCGCTTGCGGGCTTCACGCTCAACCTGTTGACGCTCTTCGCCCTTGTGCTTGCCATCGGTACGGTGGTGGATGATGCCATCGTCGTCGTAGAGGCTGTGCAGGCGAAGTTCGATGCTGGCTACACAAGCCCCTACGAGGCAACAAAGGACGCGATGAGCGACGTGACGATGGCCGTCATTTCCTGTACGTTTGTCTTTATGGCTGTGTTCATTCCCGTGAGCTTCATGCCTGGCACATCAGGCCTGTTCTATACGCAGTTCGGCGTCACGCTGGCAACCTCTGTCGGCATCTCCTGCATCAGCGCCCTCGTGCTTTGTCCCGCACTTTGTGCATTGATGATGCGGCCAGCCAGCGAGGAGCGTCGCAAGGGCTTCTTCGGAGCTATTAACTATCGCACACGCTTGGCATACGAGGCCACCTATACCGCCATGCTCACGAAGTACGGCAACTTGCTTCGCCGCCTTGTGAGCCGAAAGGCACGTTACGTCGTGAGCTTCGGAGGCTTGCTCATCGCTGCCATCGGCGTACTCTTCTTTGCCAATAACCTGCCTAAGGGACTTGTGCCAAACGAGGACCAGGGTGTCTGCATGATGAACGTGAGCGGCGTGCCCGGCAACAACGTGGCCTCAACCTACGATGTGCTGACTCGTGCAGAGAAAATCGTGAAGGAGATTCCCGAGGTGTCGCGCTTCAACAAGGTGGCTGGCTACGGCTTCATGTCGGGCCAAGGCACCAGCTACGGCATGATGATTCTGAAGCTGAAGCCTTGGGATGAGCGTCGTTACGGCTTCTGGCATCCGATAGACAACTTCATGTCATCCTCCTCGATGGTGGCCAACGCGAAGCTCAACGCCCGCCTGATGGCTGAGATTCCCGACGCGCAGTGCTTCGTCTTCGAGCCTGGCATGATTCCCGGCTACGGCATGGGCAGTATCGAACTTCAACTGCAAGACAAGACCGGCACTGCCGACAAGGAGGTCTTCTACAACTACACTCAAGAGTTCATTGCGAAGCTCAGCGAACGCCCGGAGGTGGGACGTGCCATGAGCACCTACGCCCGCAACTTCCCGCAATACAGTGTCACGGTCGATGCGGCACAGTGCAAGCGGGCTGGCATCAGTCCGGCAACCGTCCTTTCTGCCCTTGGCAGCTATTGCGGCGGTGCTTACGTCAGCAACATGAACCAGTTCTCGAAGGTTTATCGTGTCATCTTGCAGTCCGCTCCCGAATACCGCATGACCGAAGCCGACCTCGCGAACATGTTTGTCCGCAATGGTAAAGAGATGGCACCGCTGAGCCAGTTCGTCCAGCTGGAGCAGGTACAAGGTCCTGAAGTTGACAACCGCTTCAACCTCTTCAGCTCGATTGCCGTCAACGTCAATGCTGCCACAGGCTATAGCAACACTCAGGTCATGGAGGCAATCAAAGAGGTGAAGGAGGAAGTCTTCCCAACAGGCTATGACTACGAATACGGAGGCATGTCGCGAGAGGAAGCACAGACCATCGGCAGCATGGACACATATCTTATATATGCCGTCTGCGTGCTGCTCATCTTCCTCATCCTCTCCTGTCTCTACGAGAGTTTCCTCATCCCCTTTGCCGTCATCTTCAGTGTGCCGGCAGGCTTGATGGGCTCTTTCGGCTTCGCTTGGCTGTGGAACCAAGGCTATTCGGTCCTGCCGATGATATTCCTCGGGCAGATTGAGAACAACATCTACCTGCAGACGGGTGTCATCATGCTCATTGGCTTGCTCGGCAAGACAGCCATCCTCATCACGGAGTTCGCCCTTGAACGCCGTCGTAAGGGCATGGGCATCGTCGAAGCTGCATACGCAGCTGCCGAGGCACGTCTGCGCCCCATCCTGATGACGGTGCTGACTATGATATTCGGCATGATACCTCTCGCCCTCGCCACCGGCGCAGGCGCCAACGGCAACCGCACCATCGGCCTTGGCGTCATCGGCGGCATGACTGTCGGCACCATTGCCATCCTCATCACCGTTCCCCTTTTCTTCATTATCTTCGAGTGGTTGCAGGAACGCATCCGTCCTGTTATGCAAGAGGAGGCTGACCAGCAGTTCCTCAAGGAAAGGGAACGTACCAAAAATGAAAGAATGAGAAATGAAAGAATGAAAGAATGAACGGAGCAGAAGCCAAGTATCTTTCTGGATTATAGATTAAGTATTTAGGATTAAAGGTCATGAAACAGATTATGAAACGCATATCATTATTTCATTTTTTCATTATTTCATTTTTACTGAGCAGCTGCTCATTGTACAAGAACTATGAACGTCCTGCCGACATCATCACAGACGGCATCTACGGCGACATGCAGACGGCTGGCGACAACAGTCTGGGCGACCTGAAGTGGCGCGACATCTTCACCGACCCGACGTTGCAGGCACTCATTGAGCGCGGTCTCAGGCAGAACAGCGACATGAAGAATGCCGAGTTGCGCATAAAGGAAGCGGACTATGCCCTGAAGTGTGCCAAGCTGGCATACATACCCAGCTTCTACTTCAAACCCAGCGGCACCCTCAGCAAGACATGGGACCCCTATGACCGCAACACCTATGCGTTCAGCAAGACCTATTCCCTCCCTGTCTCAATGAGTTGGCAGATAGGCAGCATAGGTTCGCTTCGCAACAACAAGAAGAAAGCGGAAGTGACACGCGAACAGCTTCGCAATGCCAAGCAGGCTATACAGGCACAGCTTGTGGCAGGCATCGCTTCCATGTACTACAACCTCTCCATGCTCGACGAACAGCTCGCGCTGACTCAACAAACAGAACAGAACTGGGGCAAGTACCTGCAGATGCAGAAGCAACTGATGGATGCAGGACAAGGCAACATGGCTGCCGTGGCAAGCATTGAAGCCACTTACTACAGCATCTCTACGTCCGTCATTTCCATCAAGGACAACATTCATGCTGTCGAAAATGCTCTTGCCACTTTGCTCGGACAAACAGCCGACCACATTGAAAGGGGACCGCTTTCCTCCTTCCGAATACCGGAAGTTTGCTCCACGGGTATGCCAATAAGCATCTTGGATAGACGTCCTGACGTGCGCGATGCAGAGTACAAACTGGCTGCAGCGTTCTACGACAAGAACATCGCCCTGAGCAGTTTCTTCCCGCAACTCAACATTACTGCCAACGGCCAGTTCGCCAACAGCGTGGGAGCAGTCATCAATCCTGGTGTCTTCATCGGGCAGGCAGTCGCAAGCCTTGCCCAGCCCCTCTTCGATAACGGCCGCATCCGTGCTCAGTACAAGGTGTCGAAGGCAGAACTGGAGATTGCCACCAATGACTTCCAGCAGGCAGTTATCGCAGCAGGCAACGAGGTAAATGCTGAGATGGATAACATCTATATGTCCCGAAACAAACAGGAACTTATCGACAAGCAGGTGGAAGCACTGACCAGAGCCCTTGATGCCACAGAAAAGCTCTATGCCAATAGCGGCACAAACTACCTGAATGTCATCACGGCACAGAACTCTCTGCTCTCTGCCCAAATGAGTCAGATAAGCAATCGCATGGAAGCCATCGATGCCACCATTGGTCTCTATCAGGCCCTTGGCGGTGGTGCAGAATGACAGGACAAGCAAAAGCCTTGATATGAACAGAAGAGAATTCTTACAACGCAGTACTGCCCTTGCCGGTGCTGCTTATCTTGGCTCGCCAGCACTTGCCGAGACGATTGCAACGCTGGGCGAACCAAACCTCGTGATTGGCATTGTCAGCGACATCCATCTTCGCGGAGCAGACACAGCCGAGACGTTCATCCACACGCTCGAATACTTCCGCAGTCTGAAGGTAGATGGCGTCATCATCGCCGGCGACATGGCCGACCAAGGACTCCTGCCGCAGCTGCAAGTAGTGGCAGACGCTTGGTTCCAAGTCTTTCCCAATAACAAAGGCCTCGACGGCAAAGAGACGGTGCAGCTCTTCATCTATGGCAACCACGACATGGAGGGCTACACCTGGGGAGGAACCATCAGTAGCGTGGGGGCTGCCACGGCGCAGGCGCAGGGCATCGGCCGACAGGCTGCTGCCGCTTGGAAGCAATGCTTCAAGGAGGACTACCAGCCCATCTGGATGAAGACCATCAAGGGCTACCACTTCATCGGCGCGCATTGGGAGAACCAGAACCACATCTCCGGTCTCGCAGGCTTCCTCGAAGAGCACAACGCCGAGCTGACTGCCGACGGCAAGCCCTTCTTCTATATCCAACACCCTCACCCCAAGGACACCTGCAACTGCGCGTGGGCTTGGGGCCGCGACGACGGAACGGTGACGAGACTCTTGAGCAAGTACCCCAACGCCATCGCGTTCTCCGGACATTCCCACTCGCCTCTCGACGACGACCGCGACCTCTGGCAAGGCAGCTTCACCAGCATCGGCACCTCGTCGCTCAAGTATCTCTACCCGATGCCCGCTCGCGAAAACACCTATCAGGACGATTGGTCGGCCAAGCCGCCTACGCAAATGGCGAAGATGGACCCGCAGGACGGACGTCAAGGCATGGTGATGCGCGTCTATGACAACGCTATCACGTTCGAGAAGAGAGAGTTTGTCTATGACGAACCCATCGGCGAGCCGTGGTATCTACCCTGGCCCATCTCGACCTCGCAGCCGCTCTCCTTCGAGAACCGCGCCAAGTCGGCCGCCATTCCGCAATTCCCCGCAGGCACAAAGGCTACCGTGACGGCAGGCAATGGCAGCGACCGCTACGGCACACAACAGAAGCAAGTGACGGTCCACTTCCCGACCGTCTTGAAGAAGAACGCCGGCGTACGCGCCTTCGACTACGAGGTGCAGGTGGAGTACGACTGGCTCGATGTCCGCCACGTCTGCTCGACGAAGCGCGTCTTCTCGCCTAAGTGCTACCTCGGCGAGAACAAGGAAGAGGGCGAAGTCATCTGCGTCTTCGGCGAAGGCGAACTGCCCAAGGACTTCGCCTACCGCTTTGCCATCCGTCCATGCAACTGCTTCGGAGCCAAAGGCAACCCCATCTATTCGGATTGGATAGACAGCTCTTTCGCCATGTTCACCTCCACCCTCTCGCTCGACAAGCAGTTCTACCGCACCGGTGAAGCCATCCGCGTGACCTTCTCGGACGTTCCCGTCGGCACGGAAGCCTGGGTAGGCATCTATGCCAAAGGCAAGACACCAGGTTCGAGCGACAAAGCTGCAACCTATAAATATACAGAAGTGGCAGCGGGCACATTGAGCCTCAGCCTCTCGGCAACAGGCGAATACTTTGCCGTGCTCTTCCAGGACGGCGGCTACACAGAGTGCTCGCCCCGCATTCCTCTCTTTGTCCTTTCGCGGGCTTACAACCCCGAGAACTTCTCCATGCAGACCGACAAAACCGTCTATAACGTGGGCGACGCCATCTTAGTGACGCTTGCCAACGCTCCCATGCTGAGCAACGACTGGATAGGCATCTACAGGGCCGACATCGTGCCGAAGGACGCAATCTGCCCCACCTGGCTCTACAACAACAAAATAAACGGCTCGCTCACGCTCAACGTCAGCGGCACAAAGAACTGGACGGCACCCTTGTCCGAAGGCGACTACTTTGTGGGCTACTTCATGGCCGACGGCTACGAGGAACCTTTCTCACGCCAATATTTCACCATCGGCAAAGGGGATGACGACAGCGTGTCCGCTCCCTCTGAAGAGAGAGAAGGCAACCACCTCATCTATCGCCTCGACGGCACCCGCACCGCAAGCATGCAGGAGCCGGGCCTCTACATCAAGGACGGAAAGAAAGTGATAAAGAGTTAAAAAAAAGCCTCACCCCTAAGCAAGGCTCGACGATAGTCAACCCCTCTCCGCGTTAAGGGGTTAGAGGTTAGAGAACACCATCACCCACAGCTATCCTCTTACCACTAACCTCTAACCACCAACCACCTATAAGGGTCCAATAAATGGTAAATGGTAAATGATTAAATGGTAAATATAATGATGAACAACGTTGGATCAATCTTTGCAGCTAAGCTGCTGGGCGTGAAAGCCATCAAGTTGCAGCCGACTAATCCCTTCACATGGGCAAGCGGCTGGAAGAGTCCTTTCTATTGCGACAATCGCAAGACACTCTCCTTCCCCAACCTTCGCTCCTTCGTCAAGGTGGAGCTGACGCGACTCGTCATGGAGCAGTTCCCCGAGGCAGAAGGCGTGGCCGGCGTTGCCACAGGAGCCATCGCTCAAGGTGCTTTGGTGGCCGACGCATTGAACTTGCCCTTTGCTTACGTCCGCAGCAAGCCTAAAGACCACGGAATGGCGAACCTCATCGAAGGTGAACTTAGGGCTGGCATGAAGGTTGTGGTTGTTGAAGACCTCATCAGCACAGGCGGCAGCAGCCTCAAAGCTGTCGAGGCACTGCGTGCGGCAGGCTGCGAAGTAGTCGGCATGGTGGCATCCTACACTTACGGCTTCCCCGTTGCGGAAGAGGCATTCAAGGCAGCAGGCGTGAAGCTCGTCACCCTGACCAACTACGAGGCTGTCGTCAGCGAAGCCCTCAAGACGGGCTACATCAAAGAGACAGACATTGAAACCCTTAACGAGTGGCGCAAAGACCCGGCAAACTGGAAGCCTCTCCCCTAACCCCTCCCCTAAAGGGAAGGGGAATAAATTGTAAATCGTCAAATCGTAAATTGAAATGACCGAATACAAAAGCGAAGTAAAGAAGATATACGCTCCCATCGGGCGAGTGTATGAGCGACTGGCAGACCTCAACAACCTGGCTGTCATACAGCAGGGCCTCGACAATCCCGAGGCTATGCGGCGCATACAAGAGCAGGCCGGCGACAAGGTGAAGCCTGAACAATTGGAGCAAATCGTGAAGAAACTGCGGGAACTGCGTTTCGACACCGACAGCGTCTCGGGCGATACGCCAATGGGCACTGCCACGCTACGCATCATAGAGCGTGAGCCGGACAAAACCATCAAGTTTGCCGCCGAAGGGATGCCTGTGGCTGCCAACATGTGGATACAACTGCTGCCCAACGGCGAGAACGAGTGCGCTATGCGCCTTACCGTCAAGGCCGACCTCAACTTCTTCATCCGCCAGATGGTGGGCAAGAAGCTGGAGCAAGGTGTTGATGGTCTGGCACAAATGCTGGCAAGCCTGCCGTACTAATAAAAGGTGAAAAGGTGAAAAGGTAAAAAATTAAAAAGCATTTTCACCTTTTATCCTTTTACTCTTTATCTTTTTCAATTTTTCAACTTTTCAATTTTTCAACTTTCAATGAAGTTGTGGGACAAAGGTTATGAGGTGACGGCGGAGATTGACCGTTTCACCGTCGGGCGCGACCGCGAGATGGACATGTATCTGGCAGAGGCCGACGTGCTTGGCTCGATGGCGCACATCACAATGCTCGAGAGCATCGGTTTACTCGAGAAGGAAGAACTGCGGGTGCTGCTGGCAGAACTGCGGAACATCCTCGTGGAGATACGCGAGGGGCGGTTTGTCATTGAAGAGGGCATTGAGGATGTTCATTCGCAAGTGGAACTGATGCTCACGAGAAGACTAGGTGACATAGGCAAGAAGATACACTCCGGGCGCAGTCGCAACGACCAGGTGCTGGTTGACCTCAAGCTCTTCATCCGCAAACAGCTGCGTCTCGTTGCCGAAGACGTCCGCAGTCTCTTCACAGAGTTGCAACGGCAGAGCGAGCGCTACAAGGACGTGCTCATGCCGGGCTACACCCACCTGCAAGTGGCGATGCCCAGCAGCTTCGGCCTTTGGCTGGGTGCCTACGCAGAGAGCCTCGTGGATGACCTTGTCTTCCTCGAAGCCGCCTATCGCATCACCAACCGCAACCCCCTCGGCTCGGCAGCAGGCTACGGCTCGTCGTTCCCTTTGAACAGAACCATGACGACGGAGCTGCTTGGCTTCGACTCCCTTGACTATAATGTCGTCTATGCCCAAATGGGACGCGGCAAGACAGAGCGCAACGTCGCCTTTGCCCTCGCTGGCATAGCTGGCACCGTCAGCAAACTTGCCTTCGATGCCTGCCTCTTCAACAGCCAGAACTTCGGCTTTATCAAGCTCCCAAAGGAATGCACGACAGGCTCCAGCATCATGCCGCACAAGAAGAACCCTGACGTCTTCGAGCTGACACGCGCCAAATGCAACAAACTTCAGGCTCTGCCCCAGCAGGTCACCCTCATCATGAATAACCTGCCAAGCGGCTACTTCCGCGACCTGCAAATCATCAAGGAAGTTTTCCTTCCTGCCTTCCAGGAGTTGAGGGAGTGCCTGCAAATGGCAACCTACATCATCGCCCGGCTCGAAGTCAACGAGCACATCCTCGACGACACGCGCTACGACCTGATGTTCTCCGTTGAGGAAGTGAACCGCCTTGCCGCCGAAGGAATGCCCTTCCGCGACGCCTACAAGAAAGTCGGACTCGACATTGAAGCAGGCAAGTTCACGCCAAAGAAGGAAGTCCGCCACACCCACGAGGGCAGCATCGGCAACCTCTGCACAAAAGAAATTGCCGACCTCATGCAACAAGTGTGGGACAGCTTCCACTTCGAGAAAGCCACAGAAGCAGAAAAGAAACTCACAATGCTGTCGGATTGAATCCGAAAGAACAAACAACGAAAAATGAAGAATCGCGTCTTTACATTATCTATTATATGTTGCCTGTTGTTTACCAATTGCAAGAACGGCGAGGTGAACAACAAGTATTGCAATCTGCCTGCACGGCTTCACATCGAAAATGTCCTCCAGGCACCGACAGTACTTATGCCTGCCTGCGAAAGCATGGGCGAGTTCTGCACCGTCAAAATATCAGACGACGGACAACGGTTCCAATTCACCAACGCCGAAGGCAAGACTGACCTCATCAACATCCTTGCCATAAGTGGCTACAATGGCTACATCCTCGGCTTAAACAGCGGTCTTATCATAGGGAAACCCTCCATCCCGGAATTAGGCGAGAGCACCCCTCGTGTCATCTGCCTCGACCGCGACTGCTCCAATTGCTATCTGAACTATCACATCACCAAGCCTTTGGTGCTGCAAACGGCAGGCTATGCAAAATGCAATAGTTGCGGTCGAACCTACAACCTCAACGACTGCGGCACAATCTCCGACGGTCCCGCCGGACGCAACCTCTTCCGCTACCGCGTCAACTACCTGAACTATACACTCTACATCAACAACGGATAAGCATTCTAAGGAAATAGATTGATAATTCGGAATAAATATACCATGATTAAAAGATTACTCTTACTTCTGACTCTTTGTTTCGGAATTGTCTCTTCTGCCGCCTTTGCACAAGATGAGACAGAAGACCTCACCGACTACAAGACTGCTTGCCTGGCTGCCATCGACAACATTAGCTTGATAGGCGACAACTTTGCTATGAATTCGATAATCACAATAGCAAAGACATCCCTTGATTTGTGCAGCACCAAAGACGGAATGCGCCGCGTCATGACCACGCTCAGGGCAGGTGTGCTGGCTTATCTGAAAACAGTTTCGGCGTTCCAGGACGGACAGGTCTTCACAGGTTTGGTGGGCAATCACTCTTTCGACACTGGCGACCTTTCGCTGTGGTACAGCATAGGGTTCGACCTCAGCCAGATAGGTCTTTCTGACATCACCAACGCCATTGGTAGCGGTGACGTGAGCGGATTGGTCGACGCCGTTTCCGTAAACAATTGGAACGAAGACACCAAAGCCATTGAGAACGAGGGGAGCAATGCTGTCTCGGGCGGCGACCAGAAATACTACCTGAATAGCAGTCAATTGATGATGCAGCCCCTCCTCGGTTTGCCTGCAGGCATCTATAGCTTCAGCGCCAAAGTCGCCTGCAAGCCTGGCCTCCTACGCCTGAACAAGGTTCACCTCAATGCCTTGGTTGTATCCACAAATGTCGTGCAAGAGATTCTTGGCGATGTACTCTCAACCACCAGCGACTGGGGAGAACTCCTCTCTAATTTCGATTTGACACAGTACATTGGGGTTTTCCTTAATAATGGTAAGCTGTACACAGAATCTGCCAGCTGCAAGAACCTCAACACCTTCTCCGATGGAGAGTTGCGCTTCATGATCGACGACGGGGATATTGTCATCATCGGTATGAATGCAGGATTGGTGCCATTCATCGGAACCGAGCAATACCGAGCAGACAATCTGCAGCTCACAGGCCTTCGGGCTGCCGACAATATCCTTACTCCCGCAAAGGCAGACCTGGCGGCAGCTCTTCAGGACCTCTCAGAAATCGAGGCCAACTACAATGCCGATGCAGAGTCAACAACCGTGCAACCTGCCTTTACATTCGACAAGACAATCACAGAGAACTACAACAACGCCTACCGCACAGCAAAAGACAAGTACGATAACGACAAGCTGACAGACGTCCTCACAAAGAACGATCTGAGCAACATCGACGGTCTGGACGCCACGCTCAAGAACCATTACAGTAAAGACATCCAAACTCTGGAAAAGGCGAAAGAGACATTCGACAAGCAGGGCTTCATTGCCCCCAAAGCCAACGAGGTGTTCAACATCGTGATGCGCGACGATTGGATAACCCTCTTCAGCAAATGGACAGGCAATGCTGTTTCCATTGACGAAGATATGTCCCTGCGCTTCAGCCAAAAGCCCGGAGAGTCCATCTTTGCCCTCCCGTTTGGCTTCGAGAGAGCTTCAGACACCTACACCAACCAGCTTCGCGCCTTCGTGTACGACTATCGCGACAAGTACTATCTCGGCAAGTCGGACAACAAATTCGTCCTCTCCACCGACCCGTCCGAGGCTGTTACCATTACAGCCATGCTCTCATATACCGAAGAGGGGGATCTCAAGCTGATGAACGACGACATGTACCTTGGCACATCCTATACCAGCAATGACTTCATCGCGACCGACAACGGATCATTCCTGCGTCCCACCCGTACGGGACTGACTGTCGCCCCTGCCCAGGAGATGGAATTAACCGTCACCGTCCCTGCTGGCACGGAAACAGGCACACTGATGCTTCCCTTTGATGCCGACCTTCCCGAAGGTGTCAATGCCTTCACCGTCACTGGCATCAATGCCGCCTTGCCATATCTCGAAAAAGAAGCCATGACAAACATCAATGGCAACACACCCTATGTCATTATGGCAGCCGCGGGCGACTACACCTTCACTGGTGTTCCTCATGCCGTCCTGCCCTCCTATGACGAAGGTCTTCTCATCGGCAGACACACGCCCTGCACAACACAAGGTACTAACGAATACAAACTAACAACAGAGGACGGCTTCAGTGTATTCAAAAGGATGGACGGACAGCCTGTTGCAGCAAACGAATGTTACCTGAAATGCGATTCTCCCGATGACATCATATTCGTCAATCAGACAGATGCCGCTACAAGTATTAATGACATTGATAATGAACGCCGGACAATCGGTAACGCTATCTATAATCTCTCTGGTCAACGCCTTGCCAAACCTCAGCGTGGCTTGAACATTATCAACGGCAAGAAGGTTGCATATTAAAAGAGGGAATCTCAATCAACGAACAGACTTTCTTCTGGTCAGCCACTTCTCTGCTTCTTCTGTGTCTGCAGGGCGGATGTCTATGGGGGTGCTTGGAGGTTGCAGTGTGAAGGTATCGACCATGGCTGGCGGCAACTGGTAATCTTGTTTGAGAATGTCGCGGACAGTGCCGGCTTGGCTATCGTCACTCATGCGTTTGACGGCCTCGCGCAAAAGGTTAAGAAAGGCTTCTTGCTGTGCCTTTGTTGCTGACTTGCAAGCGGTCCACGCATAGAGGCGCGGCTGTTTGCCCTTCGATAGGAAGAGGCGTTTGTGTCCCAGCATTGTCATCCATGTGGCGTAAGGCTCACCCATCATGGCGGCATCGATGAGACCCTGACGAATCATCTCTGCACGTAGCCGCACGTCGTTGATTTGTGGGCGGTAGATGTCATCGTGGCTGGTGCGGGTGCTGTCGAGCACGCGGTCGCACCAATAGTCCGTTGCGGACAGCCGGCTCACGGCAATCATCTGTTCCTTCATCTGGTTCACTTGCTTCACGCGCTTTGTTTTGAGCGAGATAAGCGAGAGTGTTTCGTCGCAACTTGCAATGGGAGTCAAGTCGGTTTGCTTTAACAAGCGGGCACAGCGGATGAGGTCGGTGAAGGCAACATCTACATGCCCATTCACGATAGCCGTGTCAATGTCCATCTGTGCCTGATAGCGCAGCAACTCCATCTCCACGCCTAAGCTGTCGGCAAGTCCGCTGCGCTCTGCATAATAAACAGGCAGACAACTCATTGTCGGCATGACGGCAACACGGAGAACGGTTGTGTCGATGCCAGTGCTGTCCGCCTCAAACTGCATCGCCTCCTGCCGATGGGAGCAAGAGGCAAGCATTAAAAATAAAAAGGTGAAAAGATAAAAAAGTGAAAAGGTGAAAAGCGAAAAATAAGAGTTACCATGTTCGGTCGGATTTGCAATCCGACCGTTATGGGTATAGGGATTTGTAATCCCGCAATCAGTGTTTTGTCGCATTGCAAATGCTTATATTCCAAGCTGTCGGATAGCAAATCCGACAGAACGATTGCAGTTCCGACCGAACATGGAAGATTTAGAGGGGTCTTCCTTTTTCACCTTTTCACCTTTTCAATTTTTCACCTTTAATTATCCTTTGATGGCAGCTACGCCAGGAAGCACCTTGCCTTCGATGGCTTCGAGCAGAGCGCCGCCGCCGGTGCTGATGTAGCTGACCTTGTCCTCAAGGCCGAATTTGTGGACGCAAGCCACGCTGTCGCCACCGCCGATGAGGGAGAAAGCTCCTTCGGCAGTTGCCTTTGCCACAGCCTCGCCCACGGCACGGCTGCCAGCGCAGAAGTCGTCGCATTCGAAGCAGCCAGCGGGGCCGTTCCAGAGAATTGTCTTTGCACCTTCGATGGCTTTGGCGAACTTTGCCTGGCTCTTGGGGCCGACATCGAGGCCGTCCCAACCTGCTTCGATAGCGTTGCTGGGGAAGGTCTTAACCTCTGCACCGGGCTTCACGCTGAATGTGCCGAAGTCATAGCCTGTGCAGCAGATGCTGTCCTCTGCCAGAACAAGCTCCACGCCGTTCTTCTTTGCCATCTCTTCCACGCCGAGAGCCACGTCGAGCTTGTCGAGTTCGACAATCGAGTTGCCGATTTCGCCGCCGTGAGCCTTTATAAAGGTGTAGGTCATGCCGCCGCAGAGGATGAGCTTGTCAACCTTGCCCAGCAGGTTCTCGATGATGCCAATCTTGGTGCTGACCTTAGAGCCGCCCATGATGGCGACGAAGGGACGCTTGATGTTTGAGAGGACATTATCGACGGCCTGCACTTCCTTCTCCATGAGGAAGCCCAGCATCTTGTTGTCAGCATCGAAATAGTCGGCGATGACAGCTGTAGAGGCGTGTTTGCGGTGAGCGGTGCCGAAGGCATCCATCACATAGCAGTCAGCATAGCTTGCCAGAGTCTTGGCAAACTCCTTCTGGCTGGCCTTCATAGCCTTCTTGGCCTCGTCGTAAGCGGGATCTTCCTTGTCGATGCCTACAGGTTTGCCTTCCTCTTCGGGATAGTAGCGCAGGTTCTCAAGGAGGAGTGCCTCGCCCATCTTCAGGGCCTTGGCAGCGTCCTGAGCCTTGGCGCAGTCGGGAGCGAAGCTGACGGGACAGCCGAGTGCCTTCTCCACAGCTCCACGAATCTGACTAAGGGAGAGCTTGGGGTTCACCTTGCCTTTGGGCTTGCCCATGTGGCTCATGATGATGGCAGCGCCGCCATCGGCGATAATCTTCTTCAGGGTGGGCAGAGCGCCGCGGATGCGGGTGTCGTCCGTAATCTCACCATTCTCGTTCAGGGGCACGTTGAAGTCAACGCGCACGATTGCCTTCTTACCGGCAAAGTTAAATTCACTGATTGTCATAATAAATAATGTGTAAGGTTATCAAAGTATATGTTTCATTTCGGGTACAAAGGTACGAAGAAAAGTTGAAAAGTTAAAGAATAAAAAGGCTGAAAAGTTAGAAAGGATGAAGAATTTAACGATTATACGCAAAAAAGTCCCCGTACTTATGGCAATAAGAGCGTGGACTTATGACAATAAGAACGTGGACTTATAGCAATAAGTACAGGGACTTATGACGGAATCTGTATTAACTTGATTTCCAGCGGGGTTGGACTACCTGGGTTCGAACCAAGACTAAGAGAACCAAAACCTCTTGTGCTACCATTACACCATAGCCCAATCCAAAACCAAACGATTTTCTCGTTTGCGGCTGCAAAGGTACAAAGAAAAAATGAAAGAATGAAAAAATGAGATAATGAAAATGAAAAAAACATGCATTTTCTCATTTTTCATTCTTTTATTCCTTCATTTTTTCATTATTTTTATTTCATTATCAGGAGGAAGTACTTCTTCTTGCCTTGCTGGACGAGGAGGTATTTGCCGTCGAGGAGGTCGGCTTCGCTGACCATTTGGTCGAACGAGGCGAGCTTCTCCTTGTTGAGGCTGACACCGCCGCCTTGCGTGAGCTTGCGCATCTCGCCCTTGCTGGGGAAGCACTGCGTGTGCTCGGCAAAGAGGTCAACGGCTTTCGTGCCTTCGCCTTTCAACAGTTCCTTGTCTATCTCGAACTGAGGCACGCCGCTGAAGACGTCGAGCAGCGTCTGTTCGTCAAGCTTGACGAGGCTCTCCTTCGTGGCTTTTCCGAAGAGGATGTTGCTGGCTTCGAGGGCCAATTCGTAGTCCTCGCGGCTGTGAACCATGATGGTCAACTCCTCTGCCAGTTTCTTCTGCAGGACGCGCAAGCCGGGGTCTTTGCGGTGCTCCTCAATGAGTGCATCGATGGTCGGCTTGTCGAGGGAAGTGAATATCTTGATGTAACGCTCTGCGTCCTCGTCGGCGACGTTGAGCCAGAACTGGTAGAAGGCGTAGGGGCTGGTGCGGTTGCGGTCGAGCCAGATGTTGCCTTTCTCGGTCTTGCCGAACTTCTTGCCGTCGGCTTTCGTGATGAGCGGGCAAGTGAGGGCGAAGGCCTCATTCTCTATGCCGAGCTTGCGGCGGATGAGTTCTGTGCCGGTTGTGATGTTGCCCCACTGGTCGCTGCCGCCCATCTGGAGCTTGCAGTTCTTGGTCTGGTAGAGGTGCAGGAAGTCGTAGCCCTGCAGGAGCTGGTAGGTGAAC
>JAFXZK010000096.1 GCA_017541265.1 Bacteroidaceae bacterium
AGTGAAGAGTGAAGAGTGAAGAATTAACGTCTTCGATTCGCATCACTTCTCCGTCCACGAGAACCCTTGCGAAGCCGCTCTTGCGGTACATCTCAAGCTGTTCGGAGAGGGTGCGGCCCTCTGGCAGGGTGATAGGACACATCACCATCAGCTTCGTGCCTTCGGGCTGTGAGAGCATACATTGCACGACATCCTCTGTAGTGTGGCGCTTCACCTCCTTGCCGCTTATGGGCGAGAAGGTGTGACCGACACGGGCAAACAGCAGCCGCAGGTATTCGTAAATCTCCGTGCTTGTGCCGACGGTGCTTCGCGGGTTGCGGCTCGTCACCTTCTGCTCGATGGCGATAGCTGGCGGGATGCCCTTGATGTAGTCGCACTCGGGCTTGTTCATCCTGCCAAGAAACTGACGGGCATAAGCACTCAAACTCTCCACATAGCGACGCTGACCTTCAGCATAGAGCGTGTCGAAAGCCAAACTGCTTTTGCCGCTGCCGCTCAAGCCAGTAATGACCACCAGCTTCCCTCTCGGTATCTCAAGGCTGATGTTCTTCAGGTTGTTAACCCTTGCGCCCTTTATTTCTATGCAATCTTCCAAATCTTTAACTTTTTAACTTTTCAACTTTTCAACCTTACTTCGTGATTTCCCCACACAGGTTGCTGTCCATCATCTTCTTAATCTGTTCCGTTGGCAGTTTGTGCCCCAGCAGGAACATCAGCTTCGTGATAGCGCATTCTGGTGTGCTGTCGTAGCCGCTCACCACGCCTGCCTCCATCAGCGGCAGACTCGTCTCGTACAAGCCCATGTGGACGCTTCCTGCCTGGCATTGCGTGATATTCACCAAGAGCAGTCCTCGCTTGTTAGCATCCATGAGTTCCTCTTTGAACCACTTCAGCTGAGGCGCGTTGCCTGCTCCGAAGGTCCTTATCACGACAGCTTTCACGTCTGGAATGTTCAGCACAGCATGCACGAGGCTCTGCTTGATGCCAGGGAAGAGCGTGAGCACCACTACATTCGACTCGACCAGATAGTGCGGCTTGAAGGGTCTACTCTTGTCGGGCTTGCGGATAGCAGCCTCGTTGTAGCGTATGTGCATCCCCACCGTTGCGAGGTCGGGATAGTTGAACGAACGGAAGGCATTGAACTGTTCGGCGTTTATCTTCGTCGTGCGGTTGCCGCGCATCAGCTTCTCCTTGAAGTAGATGCAGACCTCCGGCACAATGGGTGAGCCGTCTTCGTGCCGTGCAGCAGCTATCTCGATGGCTGTGATGAGGTTCTCCTTGCCGTCGGTACGGAGTTTGCCGATAGGCAGTTGCGAACCGGTGAGGATGACGGGCTTGCACAGGTTCTCGAGCATGAAGCTGAGGGCAGAGGCGGTGTAGGCCATTGTGTCTGTGCCGTGCAGGATGACAAAGCCGTCGAAGCGGTCGTAGTTGTCGGCAATGACGCGAACCAGCCGCGCCCAATGCTCCAGTCCCATATCGCTGGAGTCGATGGGAGGGTCGAAGGTAAAGGCATGTATCCTGTAGTCGAAGCGCCTCAGCTCCGGCACCTCGTCGAGGATAAGGTCGAAGTTGAAGCTCTCCAAAGCTCCTGTCTCTGGGTTCTCCCTCATGCCTATCGTGCCCCCCGTATAGATGAGAAGCACACTGGGGCTGCGTTTTGTTCTACTCATGTTTCAGGTAAAATAATGGCAAAGGTACGAAAAAGATTGGAGATTAAGAATTAGGGATTAAAGTTTTTTCTTTTGACCTTTGTTATTTGAGGCAAAATGTGTGTTTTGCGTCAAGTAAGGTACATTCATCGACAGGAAATAAAGATTATTCAAAATAAATTACGATATTTGCACGCGAAAAATAAATTAAACACAAAATAGACATGAAGGTAATGAAAAGTATTGTTTTGGCGTTGGCAGCGGTAAGCCTGCTGACAGCATGTGGCGGCAGCAACAAGAAAGACGTTGAAGTAAAGGTGCGCAGCGTGATGACGGTGACACCTTTGAACCGTCAGGAATCGGCTGTACGGAACTTTTCGGGTTTGGTGAAAGAGAACAGCACCGTGAGCCTGAGCTTCCGTACACCAGGACAAATCATGCGCATACTGGTGAAGGAGGGTACGCATGTGAAGCGTGGGCAGTTGGTAGCTGCGCTCGACACAAAAGACTACCAGTTGCAAGTGGATGCTGCACAGACGCAGTATGACCAGTTGAAGAACGAGGTGGAGCGCCTGGGCAAGTTGCATGAAGCCAACAGCTTAGCCGGCAATGACTACGAAAAGGCCACGAGCGGACTGGAACAGCTGCGCATAAAGTTGCAGAATGCCAAGAACCAATTGAGCTACACCCAATTGACAGCTCCTGTTGACGGCACCGTCCAGAAGGTGAACTTCGAGCCTTCGGAGATGGTCAGCGCAGGAATGCCTGTGATGGACCTCGTCGATACGCACAAAATGGAGGTGGAAGTCAACATCCCTGCGGAAGTCTATCGTCAGTTGAGCCAGTCTTCAGAGGCGTACTGCATAGCTGCCGGTGAGCGTTATGAGTTGCACAGAACAGGTGTGCTGGCGAAGGCGGATGCCAACCAGCTCTTCACCGTGAAGTATGCAATCGACGGTCGCCTCAGCGCTGGTGTGAATGTCGATGTATATATAGAGATTGGTGGCGATGAAACTGTCAAGGGCCTGTCAATTCCCGCCCACGCTATCTTCGAGGATGGCGGCAAAACCTACGTTTGGGTTGTAGAGGAAGGGGACATCGTGAAGCGTCACGCTATCACGACCAACAGCGTCGATTCCGAGGGTATGGCCGTCGTGGAGAGCGGCATTTCTGTCACCGACCGTGTGGTGAAAGCCGGAGTGAAGGCACTGCACGAGGGCGATAAAGTGAAGATTGTTACACAGCAGAGTTCCAATGTTGGAGACCTCTTGTAATTTACAAATTGACCATTTAGAATTTACATTTTCTTATGAATGCAAGAGCACTAACAGAATTTTTCGTCAAGCGACCGATTATATTCTGGAGTTTTGTTGTGGGAATCCTCTGCATGGGCGTAGTCAGTTACATCAATATGCCCAAATTGGAAGACCCCGCTGTAGCTATCAAGCAAGCCTCTGTGGTATTGGTCTATCCCGGCGCCACAGCACATGAAGTGGAGCTGGAGGCTGTGCAGGTGATGGAAGATGAGTTGCGTACGTTGGCCGACGTGAAGGAGCTGAATTCTGATTGCCGTCCAGGTATGGCGGTCATCGGCGTCAAGTTCCTGGATAAGGTGAAGATGTCGGAAATGGAACAGCACTTCGACCAGCTGCGCCGCAAAGCAAACGATGTGAAGTCGAAACTGCCTTCGGGCTGCTATGCGCCTATCGTGGTGGACGATATGCTGGATGTATATGGATTGTTCTACGCCTTCATGGGCGACGGCTACAGCTATGCCGAGTTGGAGAAATACGCCAAGCTGGTACGCCGCGAACTGTTGACGGTGAAGGGTGTGAAACGCATCAACATCATCGGCACCCGTTCGGAGGTCATCAACATCATCATTGACAAGGAGAAGCTGGCACGTTCGGGCATGATACCGACACAAGTGATGTTAGGCCTGCAGAATGCGGGCAAGACGGTGAATGCAGGTAACTATGAGAATGGCGACGACCGTCTGCAGCTTCGCGTGAACAACGAACTTGAAGACGAAAAGGACATTGCCGACCTGCATATTCGTACCGCTGACGGCAAACTGATTCGGCTCGGTGACATTGCTACCGTGGAGCGCAGCTACAAAGAGCCGCAGACAAGCGGTTTCTTCGTTGACGGGAAACCATCGCTGGGTATCTGTATCACGTTGAGCGAAGATGCCATTGTGCCTGATGTAGGTAAAGAGGTCGATAAGAAGCTGGCCGAGGTCATGGAGCGCGTGCCTGTTGGCTTCGAGACAGACAAGATTTTCTTCCAAGCCGACCAAGTGACGAATGCCGTCAATGGCTTCCTCATCAACCTTCTGGAATCCGTGCTTATCGTAATCGTCGTGCTGATGTTCTCATACGGCTTCCGAGGTGGCATGATTATCGGCACAAGCCTGGTGCTTGCCATCTTCGTCTCGTTCCCCATTCTGCTTATGGCAGGCAGTACCCTACAGCGTATCTCGCTCGGCGCATTCATCGTGGCGATGGGTATGCTGGTGGACAATGCCATCGTGGTGATGGATGGCATACTCGTGGACCGAAAACGAGGGCTTGGACCTAAATCCTACCTCTATAACATCGTCAACAACACGGCTCTGCCCATGCTGGGGGCTACGGTGATTGCCGTACTGACTTTCCTTCCCACTTACATTTCGCCCAGCACGGCAGGCGAGTATTGCCGCGACCTGTTCCTCGTGCTTTGCATCTCGCTTTTGGCTTCATGGGTGATGGCGATGGTGCAGGTGCCGTCCTGCGTGGTGGCTTGGATGCCTCTGCGTTCGAAGGAGAAGACAGGCGATGGCGGCGAGGTGAAGGATTCAAAGCTACAAGCCCTCGTCCGCAATCTGATTGCGAAGCTCATTGACTTCCGCTACGCCACCATTGGCATTATGCTAATCCTTTTGGCACTTTGCGGTTTCGGGTTCACAAAGGTGAAGCAAGTGTTCTTCCCCGACTTCGACTACGGCCAGTTCGTGGTAGAATACTATCTGCCCGACCAGACCAGCCCTGACCGTGTGCGCGAAGACCTCTTGAATATGACCGACACGCTTCTGAAGAATCCGAAGATTGACCGCGTGACGGCTGCAATGGGTTCGTCGCCGACACGCTACAGCTTCGTGCGCCCGATGAACAGCGGCGGCAACCATTATGGCGAGATGATTATCGACTGCAAGGACTTCAAGACCATGAAGGCCGCCATCAAGGAAATCCGCCCACAGCTGCGTGCTGCCTATCCCGATGCCTACATCCGTTTCCGCAATTATAATTTCAGCATCAGCACCACCCATACTGTTGAGGTGGCCTTCCAGGGACCGGACCCCGAAGTGCTGCGTGATTTGTCGCATCAGGCTGAAGCTATCATGCGCAAATCCAAATACGCCGACGCTTACTCTGTGCAGAACAACTGGCAGCCTAAAGGCAAGTCGATTGTGACCAACTACATCCAGACCGATGCCTTGCGTAGCGGACTGAACCGTGAGGACGTGGCAAACGCTCTGCTTGCTGCCACCGACGGAATGCCCGTAGGCGTCATCAGCGACCAGGACAAGAAAGTCATCGTCCAGATGCAGGTGCGCAACGAGGACGGCTCGAAGATTCAGAACATTTCCACTATCCCCGTTTGGAGCACGCTGAATCTCCACATCACACCAGATGACTTCAAGGGCTTGATGATGGGCATTACCAGTATGGAGGAGCTGGAAAGCAAACTGACCAACAGCATTCCGTTGAGCACCGTCAACAGCGACATTCACCTGGAATGGGAGGAGGACTACATCTTCCGCAGGGACGGTCAGCGAACCATCGAGGCAGAGTGTGACCCGAATCCTGACCTTGATGACGCTACGCCAGACAAGGTGGTAGCCGACATCAAGGATGCCATAGAGGCAATTGAACTGCCACAGGGTTACTCCATGTCGTGGGTGGGAGAACGCAGCAGCTCAGGCAGTGCCGCAGGCTCGATTATAGGCCTCTTCCCCCTCGCCTTCCTGTTCATCCTTATTATAATGCTCTTGCTGTTCAACAGCTGGAAGCAGGTGCTCATCGTGGTGTTCTGCTTGCCGTTCATCCTTGTCGGCATCGTTCCCGCCCTGCTGTTGCTGGGAATGCCGTTCACCTTCATCGCCATACTTGGCGCTATGGGACTTGTCGGCATGATGATTAAAAACGGCATCGTGCTTATCGATGAAATCAACAGGCTGCGCAGGGAAGAGAAGCTTCCGGCCTACGACGCTGTCGTGAATGCTACGGTGAGCCGCACAAGCCCCGTCATCATGGCTTCGCTGACCACCATTCTCGGTATGGCTCCGCTGGTTCCTGACCCGATGTACGGCTCTATGGCGGTCTGCATCATGTCTGGCCTTGCGATGGGAACGCTCATCATCCTGGTGTTCCTGCCCATCCTCTATTCCACCATCTTCAAAGTAAAGAAAACGAACAAATGAAAGATATGAAACGGACTATAGTTGCTTTTTCATTTTTAGTTGCGCTGGCCGACACTCTCCTTGCCCAGCCATTGAGCCTGAGCCTGCAGGACTGCCGCCAGATGGCTCTTGAGTATAACGAGAAAATCAAGACCGCCGACAATGCGGTCAAGAAGGCAAAACTTGACCGCCAGATAGCCTTTGCCCAGTATCTGCCCAAGGTGGACGGCTCTTTTACGATGGTTCACATGAAGAGCATTGACTTGTTGGAGCAGAACTTTATATGGCTGGCGCTGCAGACACGCGGCACCTATCTGGCTGGCGTCAACGTGACGCTGCCGCTATATGTCGGCGGCCAGCTGACAGCCGCGAACCGTTTGGCAAGCATTGGGCAGACCGTCAGCGAGGAACAGCAGCGCAAGATACGTATGCAGGTTATCGCCGATGTCGATAACGCCTATTATACGCTCATCTCTGTGCGCTCGAAGGTGCAGATGCTGGAAGCGTACGCCCGTCAGATGCAAGGTCTCTACGACCAGGTGAAGCTCGGCGTCGATGTCCAGATGGCCACCGAGAACGACTTGCTGCGCATTACCACCAAGCAGAACGAAATCAGCTACCAGCTGCAGAAAGCCCGCAACGGCGAACAGCTCTGCGGCTTAGCTCTGGCAAACATTATCGGCACCGACCTGGAGCAAACCATCATCCCCACCGACACCGTCCTCTCTGTCGATGTGCCGCAGCAGCTCTCCGAAGACATCTCCTCGCGTCCCGACCTGCTTTTGCTTCAGCAGCAGGTGAAGGCGGGCGAGGTGATGGTGAAGAAGACTCGTTCCAACTATCTGCCCACGGTGGCGCTCGTGGGTCGCTATTCACATTATGACAATCTGAAACTGAAGGGCGGCCTGGCTCTGCCCATTAGCGGCATGATGGGCATGAACCACACCATTAGCGGCGGCAACCCTATGGCTTTGCTCTCCGTCAATGTCCCCCTCTTCCACTGGGGGGCTGAACTGAAGAAAGTCAAGAAGGCAAAACTCGACCTCAGCGACGCCAAGCTGCAACTGCAGCAGAACGAGCGCGCCATGCGTGTCGAAGTGCGCAGGGCTGTCCAGAACGTCACGGACAGCCAACGCATGGTCGAAACCGCCACGATTGGCAGGCAGCAGGCCGACGAGAACCTGCGCGTGATGCGCCAGAAGTACGACAACCAGCTGTGTACCATGACCGACCTCCTGGATGCCCAAAGCCAGTGGCAGCAGGCTCGCAGCAACCTCATCGAGGCGCAGACCCAGCAGAAGATTTACGAGACCGAGTACCTCCGCGTCACCGGCAAACTGGAGTAACAAAGAACGAACACGGATGACTCGGATAACACGGAGTCTTCTTGTTCAGTCTTCTTCTTGTTCGGTCGGATTTGTAATCCGACCGTATGGGGTATAGGGCGAATCAGGTCTTTAGAGCAATGACGTCATTGCGGCCTGATGAGGGGAGCCGTAACTCCTACGGCGACGGAGGGAAAGCAATCCCGCAATGCTTGTTTTATCGCATTTCAAATGCTTATATTCAATACTGGCGGATTACAAATCCGCCAGAACATGGTCTCGCACAGAAATAATTATATGAGCAATTCGTGAATAATTACATGGCAATTATATGTTATACCCGAATCGGTCATTAGGTGCTTCGCACCAAACTAATACACAAATTATAACGAATTGATTCACCAATTATGATAAATTTATCCCAATTAGTGAGCCTTATTTATCCTAATTTGTGAAACACAAGAGACACGAAGTGTCTAATGACCGATTTATGATTGTCAAAATAATTCGCTATCTCCTTCCTTCTGACGGCAGTTTTTTGTCTCTGTGGTGTTTTTCTACCCCAAATGCCAGAAAGTGGCTTAAATCGAATTTGCACTGGTAATCAATCGGTTATAAAGCCACATGATAACTGCAAACGTCACAAAAGCATCGGAGCATCATGGAATCCAGCAAAACAACGCATACTTTTCGCCAAAAACAGCCATGATTTTCTACCCAAAGAAACACAGGGTGTTGGCAATAAGAGCGTGGACTTATGACTATAAGTCCACGCTCTTATGAAAAACGAGGCACGCTTCGTTCCGCAAAACGCCACAGAGCTTTTAATTATTCTGTAAAGAATTTTGCAAATAAAAACTATTTCACCAAGACCTTTCTTGTTGTGCTGTCGCTCATGCGGATGATGTTGATACCGCTTTATTTACTGCTTCCGCACAGGGCGGACAACTCGACCCATACGACGTTCGGTGCGGTAGTTCCATTCGACGCTGCTCGAATCAAAACACAGGGTGAACGCGCTCTTATTGTATCTTGTGCTGAGTGAGCACGTCAAGTACTCACCGCTGATACCTGCGTTGACGAGGTCTGCATTGTCCCAGTAACCCGCAGCTGGCAGAAAAAGCGTCTTACCATTTGTCTTGCTCGTTATAAGTAAGCCATCAACGCCATTCTGTGTCGTCCAACTTGTCGTAGTATTATTGCTGTCGTACAGTTCTACTATCTGTGCATCTCTCGGCATCTGCCAGCCGCTGCCCCAGTTAACGGTAGCCGCATCGTCCTCAGCCTCAAGCACTGTTATGTTATCAACCTTACCAGAAGAACTATTCGTACAGTACTTAGTCAACGTAGTAGCTGAGCCGTTGCAGTACTTGTAGTTGGTCCAGCTGTAGGTGTCCTTTGGCTCCGTCTCGCCCCAGGCGAAGTAGTCGCCGTATTCTTCGGGGCTGTTGGCACCAACATTGCAAGTTGCCCAAAGCGTGCCGCTCGGCAATCCAAGGTCAACGAACTCGTGATCATCGATGATGGGCGGTTCTCCCTCCTCAAAGGCGATGTACTCCACTCGCGACACATCGTATTTGACAGGTTCGCTGCCCGACAGCTTGAGTATAATCTTCTGCGCCATGGCAGTCTGCACTCCCGCCATCGAAAGCAGCAGGGAAGCAATCAGGAAAAGTAATCTCTGTTTCATTTGTGTAAGTTTATATTTGTAAATTTGTAAACGGTCAGAACAAATCTGAATGTGTGCCAGTACCTGTGAACAGAAGTATTAGTTCCGTATCGTTTTGCTCCCATATCAAAAGCCAGTCGGGTTTCAGGTGGCATTCCCATGTGCCGACATATTGTCCAGACAGTTTGTGAGGACGGTATTTCATGGGAAGCTGGCCATCGACTTCAAGTAGGCGGATTGCGGTTTTGAGCAATTCCATATCATAACCGCGCTTACGACAACGCTCCGCATCTTTACGGAACGTCTTAGTCATTCTAACTTCGTACATAGTCGCTCAAATGCCTAAAGACTTAAACATCTCTTCTGAAGATGAAAATGTCTCTACACGCCCAGCCAGTTTGTCCTCCTGTGAGCGGAGATAACTACTCTTTGCTTTAGGCGTAACCTTGGAAATGAACACTCCTAATGCCTGCAGGTACGCCTTCAGAGCCTTGCCGCTGGCTGTACGCTCGTTCAAAGTGATTGCATAAGTTGCCATATTTCTACATCTTTCATGTTTACGAGTGCAAAGATATGAAAATAAATGAAGAATGAAGAATGAAGAA
>JAFXZK010000097.1 GCA_017541265.1 Bacteroidaceae bacterium
CTCCAGCCTGACATCTGTTACCATCCCTGAGAGCGTGACAAGCATAGGAGACGAAGGATTCGCTGGCTGCTCCGGCCTGACATCTGTTATCATCCCGGGCAGCGTGACAAGCATAGGAAGCAGGGCATTCTATGGCTGCTCCGGCCTGACATCTGTTATCATCCCGGGCAGCGTGACAAGCATAAGATTCGGGACATTCGAAGGCTGCTCCGGCCTGACATCTGTTACCATCCCTGAGAGCGTGACAAACATAGGAGACTCTGCATTCTCTGGCTGCTCCGGCCTGACATCTGTTACCATCCCGAGCAGCGTGACAAGCATAGGAGACTTAGCATTCTTTGGCTGCTTCGGCCTGACATATGTTACCATCCCGAGCAGCGTGACAAGCATAGGAGACTATGCATTCTCTGTCTGCTCCGGCCTGACATCTGTTACCATCCCGGGCAGCGTGACAAGCATAGGAAACAGTGCATTCTGTTACTGCTCCAGCCTGACATCTGTTACCATCCCTGAGAGCGTGACAAGCATAGGAGACTATGCATTCTCTGATTGCTCCGTCCTGAACGATGTTTATTGCTATGCCGAAAATGTTCCAACGACAGAAACCAATGCCTTTGGTCGCTCGCCTATTGCTTCTGCCACGCTCCATGTGCCGGCAGGGTCTCTGGAACAATACAAAGCGACACAGCCGTGGAGCGGCTTCGGCACGATAGTGGGCTATTGAAGATGATAGCCCAAGCATCATCTTTGCCGATGCCAATGTAAAGACTCTTTGTGTTGCCAATTGGGATACCAATGGCGACGGAGAGTTGAGCGAGGCCGAGGCAGCGGCTGTAACGGATATAGAAAAAACATTCAGGGGCAATAAGCTAATCGGTTCGTTTGACGAATTGCGATACTTTACGGGACTGACGAGCTTCGAAGACAATGCTTTCCGTGGTTGTAGTGGTTTGTCCTCTATCATTATCCCAGAGAAAGTGACAAGCATCGGCAGCGATGCCTTCTCAGGTTGCACAAGCCTTTCCTCCATCAGCATTCCTGCAAGTGTGACAAGCATCGGAGACTATGCCCTCTCCAATTGCAGCAGCCTCGCAAACGTCTACTGCTATGCGGAAGCCATTCCCTCTGCAAGTGCTGATACCTTTGACGGCACAGACATTGGTGCTGCCACACTTTATGTGCCCAAAGCTTCCTTGACACTATACAAGACGAGAGCGCCTTGGAGCGGCTTCGGCACGATTGTTCCAATAGGGGAATATACGACCTACAACATAAATGATGGAATGGCGTCGCTCAACATCACAACAGAAAAAAGCGGATGCATCGTGAAGTACACACATGAGTTCAACGGAGAGTGGGAAACACTGTATCTGCCCTTTGCCATTGACTATGATGCCATTAAGGCGAACTTCGACTTGGCAGAGATTGACGGCATTGTGCAGAACGATGACAACAACGACGGCATTGCTGACATTACGGTTTTGAGCATCATGGGCTTCAAGGAACAAATGACTGAGCCTAACATGCCGTACCTCATCCGTGCCAAGAACGCAGGCAAGCAGACAATCATTTTCGACGATGTCACCATCTATCCCACAGAGACAGCAACCTTCGAATGTTCTTCTTTCAGCACAAGATATGAGTTCACAGGTTCGTACAATACCCTTGGTGCATCAGCTTTGGCAAATCGCTATATCGTTCAGAACGGCGAACTGGTGAAGGGCGCAAGTTCCCTCGCTCCTTGCCGTTGGTACATGACAGCAACGGCAAAGAAAGGCACTCTCAACCTTCCTGCCAAGATCCGCATCATGCCAGTGGAAGATGTGATTACGGGCGTTTCTCCCCTCGGGAAGACGGAAGAGGGGGCCGCTATTTATAACCTTGCAGGCCAACGCCTCAGTAAGATGCAAAAGGGTATCAACATCCAGAATGGCAAGAAGATTATAATAAAGTAAGAAAGACGCAGCGAGAGAGTCATAAAAAAATCCGAACCATCATTCAAAGGTTCGGATTTTTTTTGTACCTTTGTACTGAAATAACAACTTAATGGAACAACTATTGACCATTTACAAGGCTTCGGCTGGGTCTGGCAAGACGTTTGCGCTTGCGGTCGAGTACATCCTGCAGCTTATGCAGCCACATGCCGAGAAAGAGTTTGTGCATACACTCGCCGTAACCTTCACCAACAAGGCGACAGCCGAGATGAAGAGCCGCATCCTCGAGACACTCTACGGTCTGAAGATGGGGCTGGAGGAGTCGAAACCTTATTTGGAGGCTATCAAAGCCTCCTCCCAACCTCCCCCTGAAGGGAGAGGCTTAAAGTCCTTTCCTTTAGGAGAGGATTTAGGAGAGGCTCTTCGCCTTCAGGCAGGCAAAGCCCTCACCGCCATCCTGCACGACTACTCGCACTTCCGCGTCGAGACCATTGACTCGTTCTTCCAGAGCATACTGCGAAACATGGCACGCGAACTGGGGCTTGCCGCAAACCTGCAGGTGGAGCTTTCGCACGACGAGGTGATAGAGAGCGCCGTGGACAGCCTCATCGAGACAATGGACGCGAAGCCAGAGGTGAGGCGGTGGGTGCTCGACTATGTCCGCGAACAATTGGACAGCGGCGACAAGTGGGATATTGTAGGGCCGCTCAAGGCCTTCGCCGGCAACATCTTCCGCGAGGAATACCAGCGGCGCAGCAAAGAGGAACTGGAGCGCATCAGCAACGCAGAGGTCATCCGAGCCTTCAAGGGCAAGATGCAGGCCATCAGGAAACAAGCCGAGAAGGAAGTCGGGGAAGCCGTAGATGAAATGATGAGCATGATTGGTGACTTCGGCCAAATCAGCTACGGCAAGTATCTCTTCAACTTCCTCATAGACGCAAAGGCCATGAAGAGCGAAGGACCAGGGAAATCTATTTATAATTCAAAATTCAAAATTCAAAATTCAAGCACATTCGACTTGCAAGCTCGTCTTGCTGAGTTTATTGCCCTTTATGAAAGATGCCGCAAGGACTACCTCTCCGCAACACTTGCCTTAAGGCATCTTGGCTTGCTCCGGCTGCTGGAATATATTGATGAGCGCGCACGCGAGATTGAGGGCGACGCAGGCCGCTTCACGCTCAGCTCCACGCCTGCCCTCCTGAGCAAGATGGTCGAGGGAAGCGACGCTCCGTTCATCTTCGAGAAGATCGGCACATATATAAATAATGTGATGATCGACGAGTTTCAGGACACGAGTCGAATGCAATGGGAGAACTTCAAGAAGCTGCTCTTCGAGAAACTCGCCTCGGGCGGCAAAGGCCTTTTGGTGGGCGACATCAAGCAGAGCATCTACCGCTGGCGGGGAGGCGACTGGAAGATTCTCTACGGCATAGAGCAGGAACGGGAACTGCAACGCTTCAAAATCCAACCCCAGCTCCTCAACACCAACTACCGCAGCCACGGGGTCATCGTGGACTTCGTAAGCAAATTCTTCCCCCTTGCCGCCATGCTGCTCGACGGCGTACAGCCCGACGCCCCCATTAAGCTGAGCCGCATCTACGAGGATGTGAAGCAAAAGGCAAAGAAGGAAGACGGGCTTGGACTCGTCAAGATTAAATTGTTCAAAGAGACGGAGGACTACTTGCAAGATACCGTCCTTGATATAGCAGAACAAATAAGGGAACTAAAGGCAGGCGGACTCGACCTCAGCGAAATTGCCATCCTTGTCCGCACAAACATGATGGCGCAGCAGCTCATCGAAGATTTCAGCTTGTACGCTCCAGACATCCGGCTGGTCAGCGACGAAGCTTTCCTGCTCGAAGCTTCCACCAGCGTGCAAATGATTGTGGCAGCCCTGCGACTGCTCATCGACAAAGGCCATAAGGACGGCATCTCCGAGAAGTTCCTGATGCTCAGCTACCTGAAAGATGTCCTTGGGCAAAGCGTCACCCTGCAAGACATCGCCCTCCAAAAAGCAGAGGAAGTCCTGCCAGAAGAGTTTACGGCACATCGCGAGGAGCTGATCGGGATGCCCCTCTACCTCCTTGCAGAAAGGCTGTGGCGCATCTTCTCGCTTGGAGACATCAAGGGCGAGGATGTCTATGTCCTGACCTTCCTCGACGAGCTGCAGAACCACCTCCGCAGCGCCGCAGCACCCGACATACAGACCTTCCTCACGGCATGGGACGAGAAGCTGCGCTTGCGCTCCGTGCCAAGCTCGTCTGTCGCGGGCGTCCGCATCCTCACCATCCACAAGTCGAAGGGATTGGAGTTCCATACCGTTATGCTGCCCTTCAGCCATTGGGACATAGAGAAAGACCGGCAGGGCGATATGCTTTGGTGCGAGACTGACCAAGCTCCGTACAACGAGCTTGGCGCCTTGCCCATATCCATCTACTCGAAAGACGTCAGGACATCGGTCTTCGCTCCCAATTACGAGGAGGAGCACTTGGAGCGGCGCGTCGATGCCCTCAATACGCTCTACGTCGCCTTCACTCGCGCCAAATACAACCTCTACATCTGGGGAAAGACAAAACCCGGCACGGCCGGTGAGCTTATCTATAACACTCTAAGAAACGACGACAACGATACGGACAAGGAATGCTTCAGCTTTGAAGTGGGACAGGCAAAGACCCCCTCTAACTCCCCCTTAAAGGAGGAGGAAACAGACCAGGAAGTCTCCCCTCGGGAAGATTTAGAAGAGGCTTCCAACCGCCTACGCATCGAGCATCGCGAGGAAGATGCCATAGACGTGAAGGTCGTCACGAGGAATCCCAAGCTCTACTTCCTGCAAAGCAACCAGGCAGAGGACTACTTGCAGCAAATGCAGACCCCCTCTGACTCCCCCTCTATGGGGAGAAACGAAGAAAGCCTCCCCTTAGAGGGGGAGGTTGGGAGAGGGTCTCTTTCCCAGCGCGAGATAGGCAAACGTATGCACGAAGTGCTGAGCCGCATCAACGATGTTAGTCAGCTCGAGGAGGTGCTCCGCAAAGCCCGCGAGGAAGGCATTATCGGCGAAGGCGAAGAATGGGAAAACATCATCAGCCACGTCAGGAAAGGCTTCCAAAGTCCACTCGTTGCATCGTGGTTCTCCTCGGGAAATACCGTCTATAACGAGTGTGGCATAGCAGGCATTGACGAAAAGGACGGCACACCCTGCGTCTTGCGCCCCGACCGCGTGACTATCAACGGCAGATGCATCACAGTCATCGACTACAAGTTCGGCTTCCCAAGCGGCAAGTACAAGGAACAAGTAGAGGACTACATGAAGTTCCTGCGCAAAATGTACCCCGAGTACGAAGTGAAGGGCTTCATCTGGTATGTCATGGGGAAAGGAGCGGTACCAGTTCATAGTTCATAGTTCATAGTTCATAGTCCATAGTTCATAGTCCATAGTCCATAGTTCATAATTAATGAAGAGCTTTCTCAATATCATGGCAGCCGACATGCTGTCGCACTTTTCAAACGACATGCGAGACGTTGCGGTCGTCTTCCCTGGTAAACGTGCCGGGATGTTCCTGAGCCGTGAGCTTGCCGCACTGAGCAAGGAGCCCGTGTGGGTGCCAAGCTATTGCACAATGGACGACCTCTTCCAGAGCCTCACTTCCGTACAGATTGCCGACCCTTTGGAGTGCATCTGCCAGCTTTATAGCGTCATGCAGGAAGTGCTCGGAGCCGACTATACCGAAACGCTCGACGAGTTCTGGAGCTGGGGCGAAGTGCTGATGACGGACTTCGACGACATAGACAAGCATCTTGCCAATGCCGAAGCCATCTTCACAAACATCGCCGACCAAGAGCGCCTCAAGAACCTCGACTACCTCGACCAGCACCAACGCGAGACGCTCCAACGCTTCTTCGGACACTTCTCCTTAGAGAACAGCACCCGCCTCCAACAGAAGTTCCTACACACATGGAGCCACATGTATGAGATTTACACAAAGCTCCACGAACGGCTCCTCGCCGAGGGCAAGCTGTGGGAGGGCGCACTCTATCGTCTTGTCATCGGGCAGATGCAATCGGACGAAAGCCTCGTCCAGAAGCTGCTCGAAGGCAAACGCGCCATCGTCTTTGCCGGCTTCAACGTATTGAATAATGTGGAGCACGCAATGATGAGTTTCGTCCAGCGCGAGGGCAAGGCACGCTTCTATTGGGACTACGACATCTACTACTGCGACCCGAAGAACGACGACTACGAGGCTGGCTACTTCATGAAGCAGAACCTTCGCGACTTCCCCTGCGCCATCAGCGAGATAGAGCCTTTCGACAACTTCCGCCACCTCCGCGACGTCACCTTCATCGCCTGCACCACCGACAATGCAGCGGCGAGATATGTCAACACCTTTGTAGATGAAGAATTAAGAATGAAGAATGAAGAATTTTCTACCGAGCAGGGAACTAATGCAGGAAAAGGCAGAGCGGTAGCAAATTCTTCACTCTTCACTCTTGACTCTTCACTCTCTGTCGTTCTCTGTAACGAAGCCTTGATGCTACCCGTCCTGCACGCCATCCCTGAATCCGAGAAGGAAGTGAACGTCACGATGGGCTTCCCCATTGCCGACACACCTGTCTATGGCATCATCATGACTTTGCTGAAACTACAGACAGAGGGTTACGATGCCGACCGCAAGCGTTTTCGCTATCCCTTTGAACAGGCCTTGCGAAGGCAACCGCTCTTCGAGTTCCTGAACGAAGAAGATTGCTTCACCTATCAGGATGGCGACACACAGAAACTGCTCGACTGGCTGCTCAAGCTCATCCGGCAGATTGCCTTCCATTATGCACAAATCGAAGAACCCAACATCTTCGAGCAACTCTACAGCGAAGCAACCTTCCGCTGCGACAGAATACTCTGTCTGCTGCGCTCTCAACTTTTACTTTTTCACCTTTTCACCTTTTCACCTTTAACCCTGCGCCGCCTCCTGCGCCAGATGATGACGAGCACCAAGATACCCTTCCACAGCGAACCCGACCGAGGGATGCAGGTGATGGGGATGCTCGAGACACGTTGTCTGGATTTCGAGCACTTGCTCCTGCTCTCTGTCGAGGAAGGCTGCCTGCCGCGAAACACTCACGGAAGTTCGTTCATCCCCGAAAGCCTGCGCGAAGCTTTCGGCATGACGACACAGCGGCACCGCATCGCCGTCTATGCCTACTACTTCTACCGGCTCGTGCAACGCTGTGAGCACCTGACCTGCGTCTATAACGAGAGCACAAACGACGGCGTGCAGCACGAAATGTCGCGCTTCCTCCGGCAGATGCTTGCCGAAACGGACATTCCCATCAAGACACGTTGGCTGAGAAGCGAACCTAAGCCGAAAGCAACGCAACCTCTCGTGGTCGAGAAGACACCCGACGTGATGGAACGCCTGCGCAAGCGCTACGACCAGAGCCTGACCGATGGCGAACACATCACGCTCAGCCCCTCCGCCATCAACACGTACAAGGCGTGCCCGATGCAGTTCTATATAAATAATGTATTGCGCATCCGCCGCGAGGACGACACAGGGGAAGGCATCTCCGCCGACATCATCGGCACCATCTTCCACGACACAGCCGAGTTCTTCTACGAATGGCTGCAAGAACGCTACGGCACCGACACCATCACTGCCGACATGCTTTGCGAACGGAAGGAAGAGGACAAACTTGTCATCAGGGAAGTCATCCACAGAACATTACAGCAGATGCTCCATGTCGCTTTTGATGTCTGCTGGTTCCATCCCACAGAGGACTTCGACCGTCTGCCGGAGCTTAAACGGCGCTTCAAGTCTTCAATCTTCAATCTTCAATCTTCAATTTACAAAGGCACCACCCTCATTGCCCACGATGTCCTGCTTCGATACCTTCAGGCACTCATCCGCTACGACGCACGCCACGCGCCCTTCCGCATCATCGGCGCAGAGAAAGAGCGAACAATCTCCCTCCCTTTAAGGGAGGATCGGGGTGGGTCTGTTAAGGTCGGTGGCCGCATTGACCGCATTGACGAGATGGACGGCAGGCTGCGCATCGTCGATTACAAGACAGGCTCATACAAGCTTAAAGACAATTACATATTCCAGATATTCCTCTATGCTCTGGCAGAGTTGGAAAGAGGAGAATCCACGTTGCCCATCCAGCCCGTGCTCTTCTTCCCCATCAAGGCAAGCCAGGAGGACTACAACCCATCGATTGTCATTAACAAGGAAGTTGTCGATGACTTCGCCCGCCAACACGCCGAAGCCTTCCGCGAAAGCCTACAGGAAATCCTCAACAACATCTTCGACCCCGACAAGCCATTCACCTGCACCACCGACCCGAAAGCCTGCGAATACTGCAAGCTGGGGCTAATCTGTGGCAAGGCTCGCTCCTAACCAAATCCCGTTATAACGACATCACGTTATAACGTAATAACGAAACAACGTCAAAACAACTAAATAAAACAACCATGAACCGCAAAACTATTCTTTCCGCATTGCTTTTCGTCCTTTGCATTGGACGAGTTGCTGCCCAGCCTCTCTGCATTCCTGACTTTCAGGAAATGAAGCCAACAGAGGGTACTGTTAAGGTCTCAAACTTCACTTCTATCACCTATGACAATGCTTTGCTGCAAAATGTAGCCGAGTATCTTGGCAAAGTTTGGGGAGTAGCCACTGCCCAACAGAAAAAAGGCACAGACACTTCCATCTTCCTATCCCTTCTTCCACAAAAGGAGGCTAAAAAGGCTAACCTTGGCGACGAGGGCTACCGCTTGACCATCAGTCCGAAGGGCATCACCATCCAAGCCACCACAGCAAAAGGTGCTTTATGGGGCACACAGACCTTGCTCCAGATGAAAGAGTCCTCCCCAATTACGGGGGAGATAAAGGGGGTCGTTATTACCGACAAGCCCGATTATCCGATGCGTGGCATGATGCTTGATGTGGGACGCAAGTTCTTCCCGATGAGCTACTTATACTCGCTCGTCAACATTCTGTCCTACTACAAGATGAATACCCTGCAGCTGCACCTCAACGACAGCGGTTTCTTGGACCAGTTCCACAATGACTGGAACGAAGCATACGCTGCTTTCCGAATGGAGAGCGACCTCTTCCCTGGACTCACCGCTATCGACGGCTCCTACTCGAAGCAGGAGATGCGCGACTTCATCCGTTATGCCGAATCAATGGGCGTGGAGATTATTCCCGAGTTCGATGCTCCAGCCCACAGCCTTGCCTTCACACACTACCGTCCTTCGCTTGCAAGTGAGGAGTTCGGCGCCGACCATCTCGACCTGCGCAACCCCGAAGTCATTCCTTTCCTCGATAGCCTTTATTCCGAATATCTTGGCGGATCTGACCCAGTCTTCCCTTGCCCTCGCTTCCACATCGGCACGGACGAGTACAGCAACAAGGATTCTGCCATCTGCGAACGCTTCCGCGAGTTGATTGTTCACCTCTGCAACACGGTGAAGAGCTATGGCAAGCAGCCTGTCTTCTGGGGCAGTCTGACCCATGCAAAGGGCGTGACGCCTGTGCCTTCCGATGGTGTGATGATGAGCATGTGGTACAATGGTTATGCCGACCCAAGGGAGATGCACAAACAAGGCTTCGAGATGATTTCCATTCCCGACGGATGGGTCTATATCGTTCCTGCTGCTGGCTATTACTCCGACTACCTTAACAGGAAGCGTCTCTATCAGCATTGGGAGCCTGCATATATCGGCAAAGAACACTTCCCGCATCAAGACCCGCTCATCAAGGGCGGCATGTTCGCTGTTTGGAACGACATCATCAAGAACGGCATATCTGTGGGCGACGTACATCATCGTGCCTTGCAAGCCATTCAGGTCATTGCCGAGAAGTGCTGGAAAGCGGACTGCGACAGCACAGATGCCGCTTGGGAGGTTTGGCAAGAGTTCAGCAAGACGCTCGATGACGGGCCGCTTGCCGACGAGTTAGGCCGCAAGAGCATGATTGAACTCTCCAGCCTGAAGCCTACTGCCCAAATCTTCAATTCTCAATCTTCAATTTTCAATATAAGACAAATCGGCTACCCTTATAAGGTTGAATTTACCATCGACTGGGCAGACGAGAAGCCGGGCACGGTGCTTTGCACAAGTGAGCGCAGCACCTTCTACCTCGCCGACCCTGTGAAAGGGATGCTCGGTTTCAGTCGCGACGGCTACCTCTTCAACTTCTGGTACAAGGGCAAAGCAGGCAAACGCGAGACCTTGCGACTGGAGGGCGACTATCAGGGCATCAGTCTTTATGCCGACGGCAAGCTGGTGGAGCGCCTCAACCCCGATGTACAGTTCAAAGCCGATGGCAAGAAGACATACAAGATTGTGCGGACGCTCGTCTTCCCATTGCAAGAGACAGGCAACTTCCGCAGCAAGATAACCAACTTTAGCGCAACAAGATAACAATGAAACGATTTCTTTTATTCTTTCATTCCTTCATTCTTTCATTTACTCTCTTTGCTCAGCCGCTTTGCATTCCTACAGCTCAAGAGGTGAAACAAACAGAAGGCACCGTCGAAGTCAAGAAATTTGCCACCGTTACCTACGACAATGCCTCGCTGCAATTTGTGGCAGATTATCTGAACACAGCTTGGGAGAACACCAACTCCACTTCCTTGCAGAAGAAAGGTTCCGCGAATGCCATCTTTCTCTCTCTGAAGCCCGACAAGACGCTTGGCAATGAAGGTTATCGCTTGACTATCAGTCCCAAAGGCATCACCGTTCAAGCTGCTACGGCTCAAGGTGCTTTGTGGGGCGCACAGACCTTGCTACAGATTAAAGAGTCCTCCCTCTTTAAGGAGGAGTTAGAGGGGGTCGTTATCACTGACAAGCCTGACTATCCCATTCGCGGCTTCATGCTCGACTGCGGACGCAAGTTCTACCCCCTGAGCTACCTCTATTCGCTCGTCAACGTGATGTCGTACTACAAGATGAACACCCTTCAACTGCACCTCAACGACAACGCACCGAAAGACCAGTACGAGAACAATTGGGACGATGCCTACGCGGCCTTCCGAATGGAGAGCGACTTCTTCCCGGGCTTGACGGCCATCGACGGCAGCTATTCGAAGCAGGAGATGCGCGACCTCATCCGCTATGCCGAGAAGATGGGCGTGGAGATTATCCCTGAGATTGATGTACCGGCACACAGCCTTGCCTTCACGCATTTCCGTCCTTCGCTGGCAGCCAAAAAGTTCGACGACGCTCATCTCGACCTTGAGAACCCCGAACTCATCCCCTTCCTCGACAGCCTCTATGCCGAGTACCTTGGCGGCCCCGACCCTGTCTTCTGCTGTCCTCGCGTCCACATCGGCACGGACGAGTACAGCAACAGGGACTCGGCCATCTGCGAACGCTTTCGCGAGCTGATTGTTCACCTCTGTAATGAGGTCAAACGCTACGGCAAGCAACCCGTCTTCTGGGGCAGTCTGACGCATTGTAAGGGCAAGACGCCAGTGCCTTCCGACGGCGTGCTGATGAGCCTTTGGTACAATGGCTATGCCAATCCTGTAGAGATGCACAAGCAGGGCTTCCACATGATTTCCATCGCCAGCAACCAAGTCTATATCGTACCTGCGGCGGGCTACTACTTCGACTACCTCAACCACAAGTCGCTCTTCCAGCATTGGAAGCCTTCGCTCATCCGCGACAAGCACTTCCCGCACCAAGACCCGCTCATCGACGGCGGCATGTTTGCCCTCTGGAACGACATGGTGAAGAACGGCATTTCCGTTGGCGACTGCCACGACCGCATCCTGCCAGCCATGCAGGTCATCAGCGAGAAGTGCTGGAATGCCATGCGCGACAGCTCAGATGTGGCTTGGGAGAAGTGGACGAACTTCGCCAGCCTGCTCAGCGACGGACCCCTCGCCGACGAGATTGGCCGCAAGAGTATGGTCAGCAAAATCGACTTGAAGCCCAAGACTATTATTATTGAAAATTCAAAATTGAAAATTGAAAAGGGAGTGAAGCCTTCAATCTTCAATCTTCAATCTTCAATAATTCCACAAATCGGCTACCCCTACACCGTTGAGTTCACGATTGACTGGGCTGACGAAAAGCCCGGCACGGTGCTTCTGAAAAGCGAACGCAGCACCTTCTACCTCTCCGACCCCATCAAGGGGATGCTCGGCTTCAGCCGCGACGGCTACCTCTTCACCTTCAAGTACAAAGGCAAGGCAGGCCGACGTGAGACACTTCGCCTTGAGGGCGACAACCAGGGTCTCAGCCTCTTTGCCGACGGCAAGCTCGTTGAGCGCCTCAAGCCCGACACAGGCCACCGCACCGACGACAAGAAGAGCACCTACAAAATCATGCGGACACTCGTCTTCCCCCTGCAAGAGACAGGCGACTTCCGCAGCAAGATAACCAACTTCAGCGCAAAAAGACGATAAACTATGGCCAGAAGAAAATACACCACCCTGCCGGCAGACTATACCGTTTGCCAGCACGGAGACTGCCCGATGGCAGCAAACTGCCTGCACCAGCAGGCTTACACAACACTGCAGGAAAGCGAGACCTTCCTCCAGCTCATCAACCCGAGGAAATGCACAAAAAGTGACAAGTGCAAGTACTATCGCGATTCGACTCCCGTAAGGTATGCCCGTGGATTCACGGGCTTCCAAAAGAAAATGTTCCCCGAACAGTACCAGACTTTCATGTGGACGCTGATCGAGAAGTTCGGACGGAACGCCTATTACGAACGCCGGAACGGCACCCTGATCCTTTCGCCTAAGGAGCAGGAAACCATTCTTGCAGCCCTTCGGGAGGCAGGTGTCACCGAAAACCTGCCCTTCGACCGTTACGAAGAACAAGTCAACTACTGCGACTGAGCCAGTACCACCGCAGTTGGACTTTTGTCCCACCATGGGAGGACTGGAGTCCCACCGCGGTGGGACTGCAGTCCTCCTATAGTAAAACTTTCGGAGGACTGGAGTTTGGAATTAGAAAAGAAAAAGCAAACGGGGGTGCGCCAAAGCAGGCGCACCCCCGATACTATCAACATATAAAGTTGTTATTCGGTTCGTGTTCAGTTCTCTTCCACTGCGGGCTTTGCCGAGAACTCAATAGTGAACTTGACGGGCGCTATGGAGTTCCAATCCATACCCAAATCCCTATCCATTAATTGACCGTCTGCATTGGCAATCTTGAAGGTGTAGGTGTCACCACTCTTTGTTACGTTGACGGTAAGCTCACCATAGCTTGAGAGTTGAGCCCAGCCTCCCATGCCTCCCATGCCTTCGTGCATGTAAGAGAAGCTGTTCTCTGAACTCGTGTAAGAGGTCGTGCCCTCAGCATAGTTGGGGATAAGAAGGTTAACGCCTGTATACATCCATTCTCCTTCTCCCTGACCCTTATCCGTGCCTGCGTACACCTCCAGACCTCTCTCTGTGATGCGCACGGCATTCCAGCACTCGTCGGATGCGTCGGGCAGCGTGTACCTCCGGTTCAAGTTAGTGCCCAGAACCAGAATGACACCGGGAACCGACTGCGAACTTGAATTGGCTGTCAGGGTAAGAACCTGGTCGGCATCGGTGATGTTGATTGCCTGCGTTACCCTGTATCCGTCGCCATACTGGGCCACGAACGTAGCGGCTCCCCTATAGTTGGCAGGTGCCATGACGGAGAAATTGCCCAAGTAATCCGTGAAGGAGCGGACTGTCTCATTCATGCCATACTGAATCCATACGACACACACCTGCGTGCCGGAACCCACGTTGGTGATCCTGCCGCTGACAATAGGAATCCTGACATGCATGGTCAGCGTAATCTGCTTCGTCTCCTGCGGAGTGAGCGTCACATTCTGCTTCACAATCTTGGTCTCGTCAACAGTCGTCCAGCCATAAGTTTCATCCACGACTTCCGCATAGTTGCCGTATGCCTCAGAGGCCACCCTGATAACCATGTCGGTGTTGCTGGGCACTACGCAAGTTGCAATGCCGGTGTTGTCGGTATAGACAGCACGCTGACCGTCGATGTCAACCAGAACATTGGGGAGGATTCTGCCGGTGTTGTCCTGCACCTTGACCTTCAGAGTGGCGCGAAGCTCGGGATAGTCGAGGTTGTGCCAGGAGAAGTGGGATACCTGACCAACGTATGCGTCGCTGGTCTCATTGAGGTTGGCAACACCTTCTTCCACCCACAGGCCAGTCTCCTCGTCGAAGCTCCAGAGGGGGATGGAGGAAGGAAGCTCACCGCCCTTGAACTTGTCGGGAACGGGGAATGTCAGTGTGGCCTTCTTGCCTTCGGCGAGATTCAGCTTGTTGCCTGCTGCGTCGGCCAATTCAACTGCTACCATACCGTAGCTGATGAGCTGAGCTTCGGAGTTGTCGGTGCGCACTGCCGTCAGGTCGCCGGGCATCTCCTCGGTAAATTCCTCATCATCGGGATCAACATAAGCAAACGAAGCCGTCACGCTGCCGGTATAGGCTGCACCACCTTCGGTGACGAAACCGTCGGCAGGAAGTTCCACCTTCATCATCTCTGGAGTGTAGCCATCACTTGCAGGGATGGAAATCGTCGTGGCTGACGAAGCCGGGAATGTTTGTGTATCACACTCACTCATCGCCACGTTCAGGCGTATTGAACTTTGAGCGGGCACTGAGCGAACCACTGTCATGTAGCCCTGCTTCTCGAACTTAACGATGACACGACCGTTCACGACCTTCACCTGACTCAACGTATACATACCATTGCGGTCGGTCTGCACAGTCTGGGTACCCGATGTAACGGTCACAGCACCTGGAGCAGAAACGAAACCGGTGACATTTGCGATAGCCATACCGTCAGCTCCAGGCACGACAGTTCCACCCGGGTTATAATAGCCGACCGTTCCGTCGTCCTTGCTACAACCCGCTACCATTAACATTGCACACAGAGCGAAAAGCATTCCGCCCAATGATAAAAACTTTGATTTCATCATAAACTAAATAATTAAGTAAATAATAATGTATAAATCGCCACAAAGTTAAACATTTATTTGTACTTTACCCTGCCCTGTTTGTTAAATCTTGTTAAATGCGCAATGGAACGTACCACTGGATGCCCTCAAGCAGGGAAAAACAAAAAAATGCACAAAACCTTATCGTATTTCCTTCGAATGTTTGGATTATTGCCCGCATTGTCGTACCTTTGTATGCGAAAACCAAAAAAACAGAACTATGGGATTAGGCAGTTATTGGGTTAGAAAAGATGACCAGACGGGCGAGGCAAAGACCATCAAGCCATGGGAAGAGACCGTCAGCAACGGGGACAAGCATTTCCCCGATCCAAACAAACAGGGAAGCCCGACCCAGGCATCTTCCGAGGAAGAGAAACCCTGAATGAAAGCTAAAAACAAAAACAATACCAAGATGAAAACACAAACTCTCAAATTCCGGTTTATATTCCTGCTCGTTTCCCTCGCCATAACGGCGACGGTGCAGAGCCAGTCAGAATATGCCACAGTACTGCAGAACGCCGATTGGGGCTGGCAGAGCCGTGGCGAAGTAGTTTACGGCAAGGCCGTTTTCTCTGACCTCTACGGCAATCCGCAGCGTGTGTCGATTGCGAAATACTCTTCTGCATCGATGGCCACGATGCTCTTCGACAAGGAGCACTCCTCGCAGGGAACCAACAGCCTCGCTGCCGAGGCAGGAGCCACAGTGGCCATCAACGGTAGCTACTTCGACATGAGCAACTGCACCTCGTGTACTGCGCTCTGGCTCTACGGGAGCGAGATAGCAACCACGACGTCGGCCGAGTTTGCCCGCTGCAACGGCATCGTGGGCTTCAAGGACGGCACGTTCACCCTTGAACCCTACAGCAGTGCCAACACAGCAGCCGACCATGCTGCCTGGGGGCAGAAGTACGATGCCTTCGTGGCAACGGGACCAATCCTCAGACGGAATGGTGTCAGCCAGGATCCCTATATCGGCGGCGAAGGCTTCTACGGCCCGCATCCGCGCACCATGCTCGGCAAATGCGCCGACGGCACGGTGTATATGGTGGTGACGGAAGGCCGCATGGACGGTGCCGCTGGCTTCTCGCTGCCCAATCTGCTCAGCCTGGCCGAGGACTTGGGCATGACGGATGCCATCAACCTCGACGGCGGCGGCTCGTCGACGCTCTGGGTGACAGGCACCGGGGTTATCAACACGCCCAGCGGCGGTGCGGTACGCAATGTGCCGAACATCATCATCGCAACTCCCAGGTCGCACGAGCACAGCTACGTCAACGGCTTCTGCACCTGCGACACAGCTCCATACGAGCCTGCCAATCAGGACGACGAGGGCTTCTACGAGATTGACAACGGCGGCAAACTGTTCTGGCTGGCTCAGATGGTGAACAACGGCAACAGCAACGCCAATGCACGGCTCACGGCTGACGTTGACCTCGAGAACCGCGCGTGGGTTCCGATGGGCAACAATTCCAATAAGCATAGCGGGGAGTTTGATGGCCTTGGGCATAGCATAAAGAACTTCAAGATTGTGGCTGATGCTTCGACGCAGAAGGCGGCATTCATCGGCTACCACAGCGGCACGAAAGACATCCACAACTTCAAGATATCAGGCTCCATAACAGCTTCCGGCACTTCGGTTGACCATTTCGCAGCCGGTGTGGTTGCATTCTCTACAGGCATCCATAAGATACAGGACATCTGGTGTTCAGTCAACATCACCAATGCCTCTACTGGTCAAGTGTCGCTCCGTATGGCAGGCATCGTGGTCGAGGCAGAGCAGTGTACCATCAACCGTTGTGTCTATGACGGCACCATCAAGGGCGCTGCCACAAAGCTGCAAGTGGCCGGCATCCTGGGTTGGCCTAATGCCAACAACACGACGGTGAGCAACTGCCTCTTCGCAGGTTCGCTCATCTCCACAGGCACTGGCACTGGCAGCGCTTATCAGGGCGGTATCGTCGGTTTTGGTAGCGGGCATACAGGCCTCAGCTTTGCCAACAACTTGAGCATCGGCAGCATAAGCAGCCCGTCAAGTGCGACCCGTTGCGGCGCATTGGTGGGCAACAATACATGCGACATTTCTTCTTTCAGCAATAACTACGTCCTTGAAGGTCGGGTTGTTACCGGCACTTCGACGGCTTCCGACAAGGTTCCGACCGTGACCTTTGTGACCTCTGCACAGCTCACCGACGGCACTTTGCCTGCAAAGTTGGATGCCAATAACTGGACGCAAGGCACCAGTTATCCTGTACCTCAGGATAATGAAGAGGGCGTGACCGTTGACGATATGACGGTGGACGGCATCAAATACGAGATAACCGGCGCCAAGACTGTGTCCGTGACTTACCCCAATGCCGAGCAGCCATCGGCGAGCAACCCGTGTCCCTACAGCGGCGAGGTGACGATACCACAGACGGTGACAATCAAAGGCAAGACCTACAACGTGACTGCCATAGGCGACTATGCTTTCCACTTTGCGAGTGTCACAGCGCTCAACCTGCCCGAAGGCATCACCAAGCTGGGCTACAAGGCCATCTACCAGACCCAGCTCACGGAGATTGTCGTGCCAAATTCCGTAACCTTGATGGACTATGAAGCCCTGGGTTACAACAAGGTGCTCGTGAAGATAACCTTCGGCGAGAACATAGCCGCCAACACTTGGGGCGATAAGCTCTGCATCTATGGCGGCAAGAAGTACGAGGTATATATGAACTGCGACGCGGTGCCCAAGCTGCGCAGCTACACCTTCGACTTCACGGGAGCCAATGTCCATGTGCGTCCCTCGATGTACGAGGCATTCAAGGCAGATGCGGCGTGGAGCAACTACGACATCATTGGCGACCTCTGGAAGGAGTACACCTACGAAGACCTGCAGCGCGTGCTCAATGAATACTCTCCGAAAGTGCCCACAGGAGATGCCATAGGCACCGACCCCGGCTGCTACTCCGTAAGCACCGCCCAAGCCTTGAGCGACGCTGTCACCGAGGCACAGGCGCTGGACGAGAACGCCACACTGGAACAGCTCAACAACGCCATCAACGGAATAATAATTGCCTACGACGCCCTATACTGCTACCCGCTCCACGAAGGCTACTACTACATCGAGAATGTGAGCTTCCCCGGCTATGTGCTATGGGGCGATGCCGCCAATGCCAAAAAGATGGGACTGAAGGCTGCGGCGCTCGAAGAATTAGAGACACCGCCCTACTTCAAGCTCGTCCGCATGAACGGAGGCTGGGCAATGCAATGCGCCGACAATGGGATGTATGTGGGTACTGTAATTGGCTCAAACAGCAATGGCAAGCCCATTTCGCTGACAGATGATGCGCAATATGAGCAGGTCATCACCTGGGTTGGTGGCGGTCGCTTCAAGATACAAGGCACTTCGACCTACCCATACGCCTATACCGGCTCTCGTGTCGGAGTCTATAACTACCCTGTAGGAGGCAGTTTTGAACCGCGCCAGATGTGGCATTTCCACCCTGCCACGGCAGGCATGTTCAGCATGGACTACAATCTTGAGAACGACAGGGTTCGTGGCTTCGTACACGACTTCGAGTATGCCGATGGCGACGTCAGCAAGGTAGGTGCCTACAACATGAGTCCTCCTGAGCGCCGCGACTGGCCGTTGCCTGTGGAAGTCTATTGGACTCAGGATGCCACTGCCGATACGCAGTACATCACATGGAGCGAAAGCCCCAGCTTTGCCAATGCCGTAACACAGGACGTCGCTACAGAATCTGCTTCATACGAGATATACAATCTCGTGCCCAGGCGCATGTACTTCTGTAAGGTAATAGGGACGAAGGACGAAGGACAGCAGACGACGGAGCTTGCCAACTTCTCCTTCACAACAGCGGGACAGATGCGTCATCTAAAGGCAGAAGGCACAGCCAATGTGCGCGACCTTGGCGGCTGGCCTACCGCAAGCGGCAAAATCGTCAAGTATGGCATGATATTCAGGGGCGGCGAATGGAACGGCGGACACAACCTGGAGCCAGAGGGTATCGAGGCTCTGCGTGGAGCCGGCATCAAGGCAGAACTGGATCTGCGCGGCGACAGCGAGGCAAAAAGCATCACCAAGTCCGTGCTGGGTACAGGCGTCACCTACAAGCGCACACCGCTGGGTCAGACACAGAGCCACATGGAGGGCCTGACCAATTCAAAGGACACATACAAGACCGCCTTGCAGTTCGTGCTGAGCTGCGTGAAGAGCGACAAGCCAGTCTATTTCCATTGCGCCATCGGTCGCGACCGCACTGGCACTCTGGCTTTCCTGCTGGAAGGTGTGCTCGGCATGAGCAAGAGCGACATCTACAAAGACTACGAGCTGACCAACTTCTCCTACTGGGGCACGCCGTGCAGCAAGGGACAGCTTGATGCCATGTTCGCTACAGTCGAGACATACGAAGGCGAAACCCTGGAGCAGAAGTTCCGTTCATACCTGAAGTCGTACTTCGGCTTTACCGAAAAGGCTATCAACGACTTCCGCGAGAAGATGCTCACCGAGCCAGAAGACCCCACTCCGGTGAAAGAGGTTTCTGAAAATGCAAATGCAAAATCGTCAGATGGCAAATGCTATGATCTCAGCGGGAGAATGGTAAACGGCAAATTACCAAAGGGAGTTTACATTAAGGACGGAAAAGTTTACATGACAATCCGGAATCATACCACCGAAAGATAATGGGTCAGCGGATTTTCCCGGTTGGCAGAGGCTTGGCTAATCAAGAATAAAGTTGTACCTTTGCAGCATGGAACATACCAAGTTGCTTAGGGAGATACTCCCAGATGTACTGATAGACAACTTTGACATTGCAAGGTTTGA
>JAFXZK010000098.1 GCA_017541265.1 Bacteroidaceae bacterium
CCTCCTGGTGCTCGAACGTCAGCACAGAACCGCAGATGAGCGGCTGTCCGAACTTATTTCCGAAGTCCGACGCACCATTCGAAGCCTTGATGAGAATCTGTTCAGGCGTCTGGTAGAGCCACTTGCGAGCCTTCATAGAAGGCTCGAATGAAGAATGAAGAGTGAAGAATGAAGAATTTGCTGCCGCTCTTGTCTTGTCTTTGACACCCACACCTACATTAGAAGTGTTGAGGGCGGAAGCAAATTCTTCATTCTTAATTCTTAATTCTTCATTTAACCGAGGGTACGCCGTCATATACACTGCCGTGCCTGCGATGGGCCATGAGCCGACGCCGCCACCCATGCGGTCGCGAATCTCGCCGCCGGTTCCTGTCGAGGCTCCGTTGAAGGGTTCGACGGTCGTCGGGAAGTTGTGCGTCTCGGCTTTGAGGCTGATGACGCTCTCGATGTCACGCACCTCGAACCAGTCGCTCGTGCTGTGGTTCTTCGGAGCAAACTGCTCGACGACCGGTCCCTCTGCAAAAGCGACATTGTCCTTATAGGCTGAAATGATGTGATGGGGATTCTCCTGAGTCGTTTTCTTTATCATCTGAAAGAGGGACGACTCCTTCTCCTCGCCGTCGATGATGAATGTTCCGCCGAATATCTTGTGGCGGCAGTGCTCACTATTGATTTGTGCGAAGCCGAAGACCTCGCTGTCAGTGAGCTTCCTGCCAAGCTGACCTTCCACCTGATGCAGGTATTCAATCTCTTCAGGGGACAGAGCGAGGCCTTCCTGCTCGTTGTATTCCTCCAGATTGTCGATATTGAGGATGGGATCAGGCTGCTTGTTGATGGTGAAGATGTCCTGATTCAAGCCGTGATAGAGGCGTTGGAGCATGGGGTCAAACAAAGCCTCCCCCGTCCCCTCCAAAGGAGGGGTGAATTGCTGCGACACGTCTCCCTCTCCTTTGGAGAGGGTTGGGGAGAGGCTTGCGGGGAAGTATTCTTCTATTCGGCGAATGCCCTCAATACCCATATTCTGTGTGATTTCCACCGCGTTGGTGCTCCAAGGCGTAATCATCTCCCTGCGAGGGCCGATGAAGTCGCCTTGCAAGTTCTGCTCTTCCTCAATGGCCGCTCCGCCATAGAGCCAGCACAATTTCTCGACTTCGGCTTTTGACAGAGCATTTTTGCTCTCGGTAGCGATAATACTTTGCTGCGGTGTCTTGAAAAAAGTAATCATCTTTGAGTCGTTTTTAATTTGCCTGCAAAGATACAAAAAAAAGTTCACAAATCATCTTTCATCGTTCATTATTTGTTGGCGAGAGACTGGATTTTGCCAAATTACGAATTATCAATCCGCAACACATCACGGCCGTTTTGCTTTCTTTTTGCTATTTTTGCACACTGCGGAAACGTGGCGAAAAAGGGGGCGGAACGAGGCTGATCCGGCAAAAGTGCAGGGAGTGTTTCGAATAAGAGCACGTTCTTATGACCAACACAACACGTTCTTATTGCCATAAACCCATAGGGAATCGGGTGAAAAACCACGCCAAAAAGTGTGCAAAAAAGCGGCAAAAAGGTCGATTTTGTTAAGTGCAGTTGTCAATTAGACGTTTTCTTCTATTTCGTGAAGCTCATAATATATTGATTTTCAGCACAGACTTGATTTAAGCGCATTTAGTCTAAGAATTGACCAAAACATTGGTCGGGACCATTTGAAGCGATTCTCGCGCGTTTGCAGAAAACTACTCCGTAAGCAAAACTCCAATTTTGCTTACACTTTGTCAAGTTCTTCGCCATTTAACGGCAAAGCCTCAGCGTCTTGAACTGCTATCGGCTTGATGTAATCAGAGGCACGTTCGGACGACACAACGCTACGTCCAAGACGACGTTCCATCGTTTGGCGGGCATCCCGAGCCACTTCGCCACCCTCCTGGGCAATACGCTCATTCTCCTCCATCGACTGCGGGTTCGACTGGCGCGAATACTCTGTGGTGGCAACTTCGGCAAGGGTGTTGAGGGCAAGCTCAATGTTGGTCATATTGTCGCGAAGATTCTGCTTGGTCAACCCCTTGTAGCGTTTGTACTCTCCTGTCGTCATACCGCTCCACGCCTTGGTAAGGATGTTGGTCAGTATAGCGAAATCTTTCGACTCGTGAATGCCGGAACGATGCCATTCGTCGGTCAGCTCTTTGCGCATCTCGATGGAACGCATACGCTCGTTTATCCATTTGTCGCTGTATCCCTGACGGCGGTAGTCCTCCACAGCCATTTGGAACGTCAGTTCGGGGTCAATCATCTGATCGATACGCTGGGCACCCACTTCGGCCAACCACGCCTTGACTGGCTCCGCTTTCTTCGAGGGAATGGACTGAATGAGACGAAACGTTTGCTCTAAATCAGCCACATCCGTCAGGCGTCGCTTGCCGTCGGCAGCAGGCATTTTCAAAGCGTGACAATTTGTCACGGTTTCATTTCCCTCCGCTTTCAGCCTTTGCTTCAGCTTTCGCCAATACGCAGTCGCATCAAGGCTCTCAGTTAAAACTTGTACTATATCCACGATGGCAAAGTAGTACTTCTCTGCTTCTTCGTCCCACACGAAGCGGACTTTCTTTCCTTCGAACAGTTGTATGGCAAAGTTCTCGTTCATAATGTTTTCCCTTTCCTGCCTGCAAAGATACAAAGAAAAGTTGAGAAAATGAAGAAATAAGAAAGCAAAAACATGGACCACAGACTCATAACTATGAACTTTTTTGTATCTTTGCAGACGAAACACAACATAAATATAATAAGGTATGGGAAAGTTTGAATTGATGGCATTGCCTTACGAGGCAGATGCCTTGGAGCCGGTAATCAGTCGCGACACCATCAGCTTCCACTACGGCAAGCATCTGGCGGCTTACGTCAATAACCTTAACGCCCTTCTTCCTGGCAGCAGATTCGAAGAGGCGAGTCTCGAGGAGATTGTCTGCAAGGCAAGCGGAGGCATTCTCAACAATGCGGGACAAATCTTGAACCACGAACTCTACTTCGGACAATTTAGGGGGAAGGAAGCCTCCCCTTTAAAGGGAGGTTTGGTAGGGTCTGCTATTAAGCGCGACTTCGGTTCGTTCGAGGCTTTCAAGGATGAGTTCCAGAAGAAAGGCGCGACGCTCTTCGGCTCGGGCTGGGTTTGGCTTTCAGCTGACAAGGACGGCAAGCTTGTCATTACGCAGGAGCCAAACGCCGCCAATCCCGTTCAACGCGGCTTGAAGCCCCTGCTGACTTTCGACGTTTGGGAACACGCCTACTATCTTGACTACCAGAACCGTCGCCCCGACCACCTCGCCGCGCTTTGGCAGATTATTGACTGGGATGTCATTGAAAAGCGGTACAGAAGCTAAGCCAATCATGGAGCCGAACAACGAACTGCGGACAGCGTGGGACTTCGTGGAGAACACCGGGCGGAGCATCTTCCTGACAGGAAAGGCGGGGACGGGCAAGACGACGTTCCTCAAGACGGTCATAGAACGCTCACGCAAGCGACCTATTGTGGTCGCGCCGACTGGCGTGGCTGCCATCAACGCGGGCGGCGTCACCATCCATTCCTTCTTCCAACTGCCCCTCTCGCCTTATGTGCCTGGGGCCAAGGTGGAGAGCAAGTTCGACTTCAGCAAGGAGAAGCGCAAGATAATCGCTTCGATGGACTTGCTCATTATTGACGAAATCTCGATGGTACGCGCCGACCTGCTCGACGCCATCGACAACGTGTTGCGTCGTTTCCGCGAACACGGAGAGCCATTTGGCGGGGTGCAACTCCTGATGATTGGCGACTTGGCACAGCTCACGCCAGTCGTTACTCCAGAGGACGAGCAGATGATTGGAGCCTATTACGACACGCCGTACTTCTTCGGCTCGAAGGCTTTGCGGCAGGTTGACTATGTGACTATCCAGCTGAGCCACATCTACCGACAGCAGGACGCATCGTTCATCGAACTGCTGAATGAAGTTCGAAACGGACATCCCTCGGCAGAGGCCTTGGCGAAGCTGAATAGTCGAAGCCTCCCTACTGAGAGGTTGGAGGGGGCTATCCGCCTCACTACGCACAACAACATTGCCAGCCACCACAACGAGTCGGAGCTGCAGAAGCTGCCGGGCTATGCTTATACCTATCACGCAGAAATCAGGGGGACGTTCCCCGACTATGCCTACCCCACAGCTGAGACGCTCGTGCTAAAGGAAGGGGCGCAGGTGATGTTTGTGAAGAACGACCCGTCGGGCGAACATCGCTACTACAATGGACGCATCGGGCGTGTGATGGAAGCAAGCGACAGGCAGCTCACCGTCTATTGCGAAGGCGACTCGGAAGCCATCGACGTTGAGCCGTTGGTGTGGGAGAACACACGCTATACGCTCAACGAGAAGACGCGGCAGATAGAGAGCGAGGTCATGGGGACATTCAAGCAGCTGCCTTTGCGCTTGGCTTGGGCCATCACGATACACAAGAGCCAAGGGCTGACGTTCGACCGTGCCATCATCGACGCAAACCAAAGCTTCGCGCCCGGTCAGGTTTATGTTGCCTTGAGCCGCTGCCGCACGCTCGAAGGACTTGTGCTTGCCACGCCTCTTGACGCTCATGCCATCAAGGGCGACCAGCGCGTCGACAACTACATCGCACGGCAGGAGAGCGAGGCCGAGCGAAGCATCAAGCAGCTGCCCATGCTCAAGCAGGAGTACGAGCGCTACCTGCTGCTCCAGCTCTTCGACTTCCGTTCCATTCTTTACCTGCAAGAGTCGATGATGCGCATTTTCAACGAGTTCTTCTATCACAGCCACGCCTCGCTCACACAGATGCACAACCAGGCGTTGCAGAACCTTCAGCAACACGTCGCCAGCGTCGCCGACAAATGGCGGCAGAAGATTCAGTCGATGCCCATAGAAGCCTTACGGGATACCGACTTCCTCGACCGCGTGAAGCGCAGCGCCGAGTACTTCGCGAAGCAACTGCGAGACATCCTTGAAGAGGTCATTGAGCTTAGCGGCAAGGTCGAGACAAACAACAAGCAGGCAGCACGCAGGCTTGGCAACACCCTGCCCGACTTGCGACAAGCCCAGCTTGCACGCCGCTACCTGCTTCAAAAGATAGCGGAGCAGGGCTTCTCCGTCGATACATACCTCCACGAGAAGCAGATGTCGATGCTCGATGCTTTCCCCGATGAAGCCCTCAAGAAGTCAAAACGCCAGCGCAAGCCTAAAGCACCTCAAGCTCCTAAAGAACCGAAGCCAAAGACTTGGGAAATCACCTACGACATGTACCGAAAGGGCATGAACCCCGACCTAATCGCACATGAGCGCAACTTTACCCTTGGCACCATCATGGGACATCTTGCCAGATACGTCACCTCGGGCGACATTCCTCTCGACGACCTTGTACCGCCAGAGCATCAGCAAGCCATCGAACACGCTATTCAAAAGGTTGGTGCAGACAATAATACCACCGCCATCAAAGACCTCTGTCCGCCCGACGTCACCTTTGGGGAAATACGACTGGTCATAGAGAACAGAGGAAAGACAGTAATGGATGGTCACCTCTAAGCCCAAGGGTCATGTCGATATGGGGCACCACCTTGGGGAGCCTGCCTGACAAACTTTTTTGCCTCTTCTGTGAACGATTTTCGTCTTTCTGTGTATGCAATAACAGAGAAGCGGAAATCGTTTAACTATATATATATAAGTAAAAGACATGAAAAGAATTATTTGGATTATTGGTTATTGGTTATTGGTTATTGAACTTGCGGCACAGAAGCCGGAACGAATCGAAAGCCCTATCGTATCGGAAAAGGACTCGGCGTGGTACGCTGAGCAACGAGACTTGTGGAAAGCACAGACACAGAAAGACCCGACGGACGAGACGGCGTGGCGCAACTACTACAAGGCGGCACGCTACATGAGCTGGTGGGGCGGCAAAGACAACACAGCGGCGCACGAAGCGATTCGAAAGATGAGCCAAGCCATACCCGACACCTACACCTGCAACCTCTGTGCCTTCACAGCCATCAAGCTGGGTCATGGCTTCGGCACAGACGGCGACAAGTACGCCGAGGCTGCACTGAAGATGTTGCCTGATGAGATGCAATACGACGACTACAACGAATGGGTGTGCTATCTTGCCATGAAAGGGCAGGAGGAGCGCATGGCGCAGATGGCCAAGCGTTACTTCGACAGCGGCATCTACTCCGAAGCAGTACTCCGCTACAGCTACAATGAGCTGGCAGGCATGACCGAAGGCGGCATCTACATCGCCAACGGCGACGCAGCCATCATACCGAAGTGGCTCATACAAGAGGGCATGGGTCTGTGCAAGGACAAGACCATCGTCTGTGCCCCCTTCCTTGCAGTCAAGGAATATCGTGAGTGGTTGCGCCGGAAGCTGAACATGAACTTGCCAGAATGGGAAGACGGGAACTTCACCGACTATGATGCCTACGAGCGCGCCATGCTGCAAGCTATCATCGACCGCTACGGCAGCAAGGTTTATTTCTCGACCACGACACCTTCAGAGACAATGGAGCCGTGGAAGAAGAACCTTTACAATGAGGGACTTCTGCTGAAGTATTCAGCAAAGCCCTACGACAATCTTGCCGTGAAGCGTCGCAACGTGGAGGAACGCTATCAGCTCGAATACCTGCTTGTCTCGTTCCGCCCCGAATGGACAGCCGGGCAACGGCTCTCTGCCAACTATGCCGTGCTGCTTGCCGACCTCCTGCCCTACTATGCCCGGAACGACCGCAAGCGTCACGACTGGCTGATGCGGCTGCTGGTTTCGGGAGTACAAAACACGTCGCTCGACGAGGAGCGCAAGCAAACCATCCTTTCGCAACTGAAGTAGCCATGCTAATTCCCTTGAGACTCTCGGCACAAACCGATGAGCAGCTGATGCGACGTGCGGCACGAGGCAACGACCGTGCCTTTGAGGAACTCTACAACCGTCACGCCCGACGGCTGCAGGGTTTCTTCTCCCGCCGCCTTGGCGATGATGCCGACCTTGCCGCCGACCTCATGCACGACACCTTCCTGCGCCTTTATGCCGCCCGTGCGACCTATCGCGAGGGTCAAAGCTTCCGAGCCTGGCTCTACACCATTGCCTATAATCTCTGCAAGAACCATCTGCGCAACCAGCTCGCCTTCGTCCCTGAAAGTGCCACTGTGCTCGACGGCCTCTCCGTCGAGCCACCCGACCTGAACTTGGATGCCGCCATCCTCCGCGATGCCCTACGCGACGTACTGAAACGCCTGCCTGAACCCTACGCGATGCTCTTCTCGCTCCATTACGAAGAGGAGCTGACCGTCCCACAGATAGCCGCGATAACCACTCTGCCCGAAGGCACCGTGAAGTCGCGCCTGCATAAAGCAATGACCATCATCAAGCAAAGCCTCAAGCAATATGAAAACAACTGACCTAGACATCATCCGCACCGCCCGACAGCTGCGCGATGAAGAGAACAAACAGCTGCACATCCGCCCCTGGAGAACTTCAACCTTTCCCACATGGCTTGTCGCCACACCTGCCGCTGCCATCGTGGGCTTCGTGTTCGGCCTTTGGACACAAGCCCACATTCAGACCGACACGCCATTGACTGCCCTTGTCGATACCGTCTACATCAAAGTACCTATGCCGCAGCAACAGCAGCAGACAACCGTCGCAGAAGCCATCCCTGCCGCCCAAAGCCACACCCCGAAGCAGGCAACACGACCACAGCCAACCTTAGGCCACCCGGCCAGCGACGACAACATCCGCTACGACCTTCTCGTGTGTTATTGACTATCACAGCCAGCTTTATATAGATTATTGCATTTCTGACCCACTGATGGATTTGTGGTATAATGTCAAAGGAATTCGCAATTGCCTTTCTTCTGACGGCGTTTTTTTGTTCGGGTGGTGTTTTGCTACCCTAAAGGCGAGAAATGAGCTTAAATCGAATGGGCGTTGACAATCAAGCGGTTGTGAGGGGGTGTTTTTTGGCGAGATGTTAAGGAAGTATGTGGACGGCATGGTATGCCGTCAAACGGAACAAAGGTTTGGGGCAAAATAGGCGTGGAGCAATGGTGAAAGAAGCATAGGTTGTGGGCGAAGGAAGCGTAGGTTATGAGCGAAGGTAGCGTAGGTTGTGGGCGAAAGACCTACGCTGCTGCGGGAAACGAGGCACACTTTGTTGCCAAAGAGGCCGTTTCCCTCTGAAATAGCATGTAAAGATTTTTAATACATGACTTTCTTGCCGTCCACGATATAGACACCCTTCTGCATCCTACGGCTTGACGGCTTGCGGCTTGCGGCTTGAGCTTCGGCGACCTTCCGGCCCTGGAGGTCATAGACGGCTGCCGAAGGGTTTTGAGTCCTGGAGCTTGAATCATGGATTGCCTCCACTCCCGTCGGATTAGGCCGTATGCCGGAGAGTCCGAAATCGATGTACGCTCCGCCGCCCCTGTTCGTACACTCGATGGCAATGATGTTGTTGTCGTCGGGTGTCAGGGCATCCACGGCCTCTTGGTTGAGGGACACGTTCTTGTAGGCAGTGAGGTAGCCGCTCTCCTGGAAGGCGACAACGCCATTGAAATATACCGTCACGTCCTCGTCGTGATGGATGCGTCCCACGAGGGCATTCATCTGCTCTGGCGTGAAGCCGGTGAGGTCGAGGTGGTAACGCAGGCGTATGGCGTATGTATTCCACGGGGTGTTCGTGTAGCTTCCGGGAGGATTGTTGGCACCAAAGCCTGCCATGCCTTCCTGCCAGCTGCCGTCGTTATAGCCTGGCTTTGTCCATGCGGTGTTGGAAGAGGTGCTCGATGACGTCTGATACTTCCATGTCTGGGCTTCGACCTCCGCCGTGGGCAGCACATCACATTCCTCGTAGTAGAACCAGTTCAGCAAGGCTCTAAGCTCGTCGGCGGTGATAACCAGGACGGAACCTTCCTCCGCTTCTGCCGGCAGCGACAGCTCATCCTCGTTGCACGGATACCATTTCTTCTCTGCGGGATTACCGCTGCTGCTCATGGCCTGCCTGTTTCGCTCCGTGGAGTTATAGAGCAGGAACCAGCCGGAATCATCCAGGGCGGGGAACGTCTGCGGTGCACGGTGCCGAGGTATTTGTGAACTGAAGATGCGCTGTGCCTCTGCCCAGCTCACCCCCGACACCTTCAAGGCACTGGTCTGCGTTTGACAGATGTTCCTGTCCGAATTGTAGAAGAAGCCAGTATAGGCATCGCCTGTCTTCTCGATGTGCATGTCGTAAACAGAATAGCCCGGGGAATAGATGACACGCGGGGAGGAGAGGCGTTTCCAGTCCTTTGTGGCGGAGAGGTAGATGCTGTTCTTGTCGCCGCTCTTTGCGCTCCAATAGACATAGAAGTTGGATGAGGCTTCGTCGTAAATCCATTCCGGCGACTCAGCCTTGCCTGGATCTCCCGTTGAGGGTTTCAGCAAGATGTTCCCGCTTGCTCCAGCCGTCCAGTTGATGAGGTCTTCGCTCTGCAAGTGGTAGAGTCCGGGCTTGCTGTTGTCCGTCAGTCCTGCCACCAGGTGGAAGACATTCTTGCCGTCGGTGTTCACTCTGCGAACGAAGGGAGCCGTCATCTCCACGTCGGCATATTCGTCCGGCATGACACTGCGGTTGCCGTTGATGGTTTTCCATGTGGCTCCGTCGAGGCTGTAGGCATAGTGCAGATGCTTGTCCGTGGGCAGGGTGTAGGTCATCAGATAAGCCTTACCCTCGGCACTGGTAAGCTCGGGTGCAGGTGTCCTGGTTGGCATAGGCTCAACCTGTAAGTCTGCATTAGGAGTATAGCTGCGCATCTTCAGGCCGCAGTCTATAAACTGGCCGCCTGTCGTTTGCTTGCAATGAATGGCGATGACGTTGTCCGAGCCATCCAACTTCAAGGACTGAAGCGCCTCCGGCAGCAACGGCCACTGCTCGTATTTGGTGTTGTACCCCGTCACTTTAGCGGCGAGCTTGCCATTGACGTAAATCTCCGCATCCTCGTCGTGGAAGAGCCAGAGACGAAGCTCCTGCAGTTGGCTGGCATCCACATTATTGACATTGAAGCTGCGGCGTATCCAGATGTCGCTGCTCGACCATGACGTACGTCCGCCGCCGCCAAAGCCTGCACTGCCTGTCCTCCAACCGGAAGCGTCAAACTCTATGGTGAACCAGTCATCGGCAGGTTCCGATGTGGTATATTTCCATTGAATGCCAGACTTCTCGTCGCCAGCGGCAACAACGGTTGTTGCATCCTTGTAGCGGCTATTGACTGTGCGCAGGATGTTTGCTTTCATGGCAGCTTGCTGCGCCGGAGAGACCTTCTGAACCTTGCGGTCGTAGGTCAGGATGCCGTTACACTCCTGCTCCACATCGGTAATCTGCGTATAGACGGACATCCATAGGCCTTTCTCCTTCTGCAACTCCTGCAGGCGGTCTGTGTAGCGGTCGTAGAGGTTGGCGTAGGTGTCGGCATCATCGACCGTGGTATAGTCAACATCAGAGCCTGCCCACATGTGGTCTTCGATGAAGAGGTTGATGCCGCCGAACTCGCCACACGAGGCGACGCGCTCGTTGACGGCATTCGTGGCTGCACCCGGGGACGGATAGGAGTGAACATCAAGGAAGTCGCCCATCTCAACGTCAGTCCATCCCGTCACAGCATGTACGAAGCGACCCGGGTCATGATTGGCTGCCATAACACTGTTGACAGCCCTCATGGTATGTGCCATGCCGAGTTCGGTGTGCTGCCCCCAGCCTTCGTTCCATACCACCCAAGCGCCGATGCAGGGATGGTGGCGCGTGGCTTCGATGAGGGCTTCGTTCTCGCGATAGAAGTTCTGCATGGCGTAGTCGATGTTGCCTATTGCCCCGCTGCCACAGCCCGAGGGCATATCCTGCCAGACGACAAGGCCGTTCCTGTCGCACCAGTCGAACCAAAGGTCGTTCTCCAACTTGATGTGCTTGCGCACCATGTTCATGCCGAAGTCCTTCATCACCTGTAAGTCATAGACCATCGCCTCGTAGGAGGGAGGCGTCAGCAGTCCGTCGGGCCACCAGCCTTGGTCAAGGGGACCGTACATATAAAGGGGCTGGTTGTTGAGAAGCACGCAGGGATGCCCGTCCACCATGCCGCGCGAGAACTTCCTCATGCCGAAGTAGCCGCTCACCTTATCGACCTCCTGCCCGCCTTCGCTTGCTGTGATGTCGAGGTCGTAGAGGTTCGGCGCATCGGGACTCCAAAGCTTGGCCGAAGGGATGGAGAGCGTAAATGTCTCGTCCGAACTGCCTGTCTGCTCGGCAACGACCGTGTTCCCGTCCTTGACCCTTAATGTCAGGGAACATGGCGCAGAGGTCTTTACCTTAATGGAAACAGAGGAGTTGTCGATGTCTGGGATTGGCTCGTAGCTTTCGATGTGCGTCGGGCTGACGGATTCCAGCCAGACCGTTTGCCAGATGCCGCTGACGGGCGTGTACCAGATGCCGCCAGGCGAGACGCTTTGCTTGCCGTTAGGTTGTCCGCCGTCGGTCGGGTCCCATACAGCCACTTGCAACTCCTGTTCGCCATCCTCTTTCAGGAAAGGCGTGATGTCGAACGTAAAGGGAACAGAGCCGCCATCATGTGTGCCAGCCAACTGCCCGTTCACATAGACATAGCAACGCCAGTCCACAGCACCGAAGTGAAGGAGAAACCTCCCCCCTACGGGGGAGTTTGAGGGGGTCCTGAACGTCCGCCTATACATGTGGGTGGCTTTTCTGTTGGACGAGTAGCTCTTATCCATGATGCCGGAAAGGGCAGACTCAACAGGGAACGGCACAAGGATGGCTTTCGAGAAGGCCGAGGCATTGCTCTCGTAGTTGTAGTTGATGGTTGAGCGCTTGAAGTACTGCCAAACGCCGTTCAGGTTCATCCATTCCTGTCTCTTCATGGAAGGGCGCGGGTACTCCTGCCAGACATTCTCTTCCGTCAGTTGCTCACCCCAAGGCGTCATCACAGGGGCGGTCTGCTTCGTCCATGAACTCTGCGCACAGGCGCTTTCCGTAAGGGTTAGCATGAAAGCCACGACTGCTATCATGCTGCGGCTGATTCTCTTTGTCATTGCTTATCTTTATTTCCGACCTTCATCAGCATGATGCCAATGAATATCCATATTATCTCGCGGACACGACAGATGATGCTCACGAAGAGACCTTGCGCTGCTGTCAAGCCAAGAGCTGCCGTAGAGAGCGCAAAGCCACCCTCCTGCACGCCAAGCTGCATGGGCAGGAAGCCTATCAGATTGGCAAAGAGTGTGGTGAGCGAAACGATGAGGATGGAGTGCAGGAAGGTGAGGGTGATGCCGTCGAAGCCTCCACCGCCGTCGATACCGAAGAGCAGAAGCATGAAGAGCACCTCAGCACTCTGCACGATGCGCGACAGGTACTCCAACCCAAGTGCCGTATAGAAGTGGCGGCGGCTCTGCTGATGCAAGGCTGCTATCTGTGCATCCACATTATGCAAAGCCTCAGCATGGGCAGCGAGGAAACGGTCGCTCCATCCTTTGAGGCGAGGCAAGTGACCTATCCAACGGATAAGCCGCACGACAAGTCCGTATCGGTAGCCCCTGTAGAAGAGGTAGAAAGCAATCAGGCAGAAGACGATGATAATACCGAGCACAATGCCAACCGTAGTATCGAGGGAACACGCCTCATCGCCTCCAAAAGCCAATGCAAGGTAGAGGAAGACCGAGGTGAACCAGAACCAGAAGTGCGCAAAGACGTGCATCATGGCATAAAGGATGACTGATGATGTTGCGTGCTGCTTCGAGATGTCCTTGCTCAGCTCCATGATGCGGTAAGGCTCTCCGCCGAGGCCGCCGACGGGCGTGGCATAGTTGAGGGCATAGCCAGTAATCGTCAGCTTGTAGATGCGCCAGAAAGAAAGCCCCCTCCCCGCTCCCCCTTTGGGGGAGTGCTCTGGAAGCTCAGAAGTTTGCTGTTCGGACACTCCCCCAAAGGGGGAGTTGGAGGGGGCTTTTATTACCGACATCCACGCCAAGGCATTGATGCCATAGACGACAATCCAGATGCCTACGATGGGAATGAGCCAGTAGCCTGCGCGGCAGATGTGTCCCCACAATTCGACGAAGCTGACGTCGAAGGTGAAGAGCATCACCACGACGCAGACGAGGCCAAGGACGAAGAAGATGTTGTTCCAGTTCATAACCTATTTCTAATTCTTTTGCAGCAAGCCTCGTGATGGCGGATGATGCCGTATGTGAGGAGTCCCAGGGCAATAATCTCGAAGAGGAAGTTGCCTACGGGGAAGTCGATGAGGCAGAAGAGGAAGAACATACCGCAGCGGAAGTTGAAGGTGAGCAGCGCATTCCAAGGCATGATGCGCCTCGACTCGCGGAGCAGTTCCTGACGCATGGTATCGGGCATATTGCCTGCATTGCCGTACTTCTCGCGCATGACTTTAAGAAGCTTCTGGAACTCTGGCGTCGCCTGTTCCTGCTTTTTCGTATAGTCGATATACGTCTTCAGGAAGTACTTCCAGAGGCGGTTGCCCTCGGCCGGTGTCTCGTCGTACGCCTTTTGCTGCTGCTCGGAGCTGTCCAGTTCGCTGCCCTTCTCGCCCTTGAGCATGAAGAGATGAATCTGGATGTAGTAGTCAGCAACCCGTTGCTGGGGACCCATACAAGCGAAGCCGGCATAGAGCGCAAGCGCTGTGACGACGGCTGTGGCGATGAGGACGTTCTGTTCCGTATCGGGTATGCCCAGCCAACCGAACTCTAAAGAATGGTAATGGTAGAAGCGAACCATCAAGAGGACGTAGATGGGGATGAACCAAGTGAAGCCCGCCATACCGTCGAGGATGCGCCCCAAGCGGCTCTTCTTGCCTGTCAGTCGCGCCAGCTGCCCGTCTGTGCAGTCGAACAAATCCGCCACACAGAGCAGCAGAACGCCGATGACATTGAGCCAAAATCCGTGCCAGCCCTCGTAGTAGAAGCTGCCGTGCATGAAGAAGATGCTGCTCGCTGCACCGATGAACATAGAGGCAATCGTGACGGCATTGGGATGAATGTTCAGCTTGGCAAAGAACACAGCCAGGAAATAACACATTGGACGAATCACGCGATAGTCAAGCCAGTCCTCTGTCTCGGAGGACTTGAGCGTTGCCATATACTTCTTCTTGATGTCTTCAAACATATCTTTTGCTATTTAGTTGTCAAACTTCTGCGGTCTAGTTACTCAATTAGGCGTGCCTAGTTTGCAAATTAGGCGTGTCTAGTTTCTCAATTAGACGTGCCTAATTGACGAATTAGGTGTGCCTGGTTGAATGACTTCGCCTGTGAAGTTCCACATTTGAACTGCAAAAATACAACTTCTTTTCCAATAATGCCACTTCTTTCTCCTTTTTTTTCCTTTTTCTTTGCCGTTCAGCAGAAAAGTCGTACCTTTGTGCGCTTAACGAAAACGAAACGAGATAATGAACTATTTAGACAGAAACGAATTCAATTTCGAGCCTTCCCAGAAGGTTATCGAGGCAATAAAGAACTTTGACCCGCACACTCTCTGCTTCTACACACGCATTTATGACCAAGGCAAGAAGAGCGTCATCAGCGTTCGCCTGAGCGAAATCTACGGCGTGCCAGAAGAGCAGGTGCTGCTGGGCTATGGCGGCGAGGAGATGCTCAAGAACGCCATCCACTACTTCCTCATGGAGGGTAACAACAAGACCATCCTCATCCCTGAGTTCTCCTGGTGGTACTACAACCGTGTTGCTGGCGAGTGTGGCGGCTCATTTGAGATGTATCCGCTCCACGAGACAGGCGACACCTTTGCCTACGACGTCGACGAGGTCATTGCCTATACCAACCGTGTACATCCCAGGATGCTGCTCCTTGCTTCGCCCAACAACCCGACAGGCAACAGCCTCACGAGCAAAGAGATTGGCCGCATCATGGAGAACATCCCCTCCGACACAATGGTGCTCGTGGACGAAGCCTACGCTTCCTTCATCACAACGGACGTTGACTACATTGCGCCTCTCGTGAACAAGTACAACAACCTCATCATCTCGCGCACCCTCTCGAAGTTCTACGGACTGCCCGGCTTGCGCGTCGGTTTTGCCTTCATCGGTGCCGGTCACGACCAGTTCCTCAGCTACAGCAACAAGTACCTCGGCTACAACCGTTTCTCGGAGGCAGTTGCCCTGGCAGCTCTCGAAAGCGACGAGCACTATCGCCGCGTGGCAGACGAGATGGAATGGGACCGCCAGCTCTTCTACAAGGAACTGGGCAGCAAGCCCGGCTTCAAGGTCTATAAGAGCGTGGCGAACTTCATCCTCATCAAGTACCCCGTCGCCATCAAGGAGAAGCTGCAGAAGGCGCTTGCCGACCAGAACTACAAGATCAAGTTCATGGCAGACAAGGGCCTGGAGGACTGCCTGCGCATCACCCTCGGCAGACGCGAGCAGATACAGACTGTAGTGGATACAATCAAAGAGTGCATAGTGCATAGTTCATAGTCCATAGTCAGGCTACGCCCTCGAACAGAACGAAAAGAAATAACTATGAACTATGGACTATGAACTATGAACTGTAAAAAGGCCATTATACTTGCTGCGGGCACAGCTTCGCGCCTGCGTCCGCTCACACTTCACACGCCCAAGAGCCTGCTAATGGTTGGCGAACGCTCCCTGTTGCAGCGCTCTATGGACGCGCTCATCAAGGCTGGCATCCGAGAGTTCGTCATCGTGACAGGCTATCTGCATGAGCAGATAGAGGACTTTGTCCGCCAGACCTATCCTGAATTCTTCCTCCCTTTAAGGGAGGACCGAGCTGGGTCTTTCACCTTTATATATAATGAGGTGTACGAGACGACCAACAACATCTATTCCCTTTGGCTGGCACGTCCAGAGGCAGAAGGGCAAGAGGTGCTGCTGCTCGACAGCGACCTGCTTTACGACGGACAAATCGTCGAGCGCGTCCTCGCAGACAAGCACGACAACGTGCTTACCCTTATTCGCCACGAGCTTGGCGAAGAGGAGATGAAGGTCGTGATGAATGAAGAGGGGTCAATCGTTGAGATAAGCAAGACCTGCAATCCAGCCCTTGCCGCCGGCGAGAGCCTCGGCATAGAGCGTATGGGCAAAGCTTATACGACGGCTCTTTACAAGGAGTTAGAGGTGATGATGAACCAGGAGCACCTCGAAAACAAGTTCTACGAACTGGCCTTCCTGCGCCTCATCGCCAAAGGATTTACATTCTCCGTCCTCGACGTCACAGACCTCTTTTCATGCGAACTCGACACCGTCGAGGACTTCGAGAACGCCAAGCAGCGAATTCCCGCATACCTTTACTAGTCTCTGTCATAAGTCCCTGTACTTGTCGTCATAAGTCCACGTTCTTATTGTCATAAGTCCCTGTTCTTATTGCCATAAGTACAGGGACTTTTTATGCTATTTGCCAGTCATTTGGGAATCAAGCACTTCCTCTCGGTGTTCTATTGTCCCTTTAACGAAAGAAGGAAGGCCGCTTGACCTTCCTTCTTTCGATTCATATTGGAGGATGTAAGAGGTTACTCTTCGTCCCAAATGTCCCAACTGTTATCTTCCTTGGTGAGGGCTTGGCTGCCGTCCACCGTGGTACCACTGTTGATTGCCAGGCTCTCGGCAAGCATCTGTACAGCCTGAGCCTCTTCCGCCTTCAAGGCAGGAGTCAAATACATCTTCTTCATTACTTCAAAACTTTTTTGCCGTTAATGATGTTGATGCCGCGCTGTACCTTCTGGATACGCTGACCAGCAACATTGTAGATGAAGTCCTTCCCTTCAGGGGAGGATTTAGGAGAGGCTATGCCCGTAGCATCGTCAACATCGAAGAGGAATGCCTTCACGTCAGAGCCTGCGAACTCAAGGTAGCCCTTGCCTGCTGCAATGGTCGTTCCTGCAACTGCCTTATAGAAGGCAACACCCTTTGAACCATCGGCCAGGATGTACTGAGAGCCGTCGGTTGTAACATCTGTCAGGGCAGGCTTCAGCAGGTTGCCAGCAACAGGTGCCGGAGTTGTGGCAGCAGTCGGGAGGACGTATGCGCCTTCGGCAGCCTTCACGAGAACGGCTTCACCAGCAGGAGCCTCTGTAATAGGCTCAAGATGTACGTATGCTTCCGAAGTGGATTCCGTCACAGCAAATGCCTCGACATTAGACTTGGAGAAATCAATGTCCTTCTCTGCAACGTATGTAGCATAGCCTTCAGAAGAAACGAAGACAACATTCTTCTCGGGCAGCACCTCTGTTCCCTCGGCACCGAAGTTATCGAAGCAGAAGTAAGCGGGTGTGTTCATGCCCCAGTCGCCTGTATCGCTGCTGCTCAGTGTGAAACCAAGCTTGGCTACTGCGCCCAGGCAAGAGAGGTCAACATAGCGCCAGTCGTTGATGATGTAGGCTGTAGCCTCGTCGCGCAGGTCGGCAAGGTAGTAGTCCTTGGAGCCTGTCACCTCGTCGTTGGCATCAAAGCCGATGATGGTCAGCTTGAACCAGTCGCCCTTCTCGAACTTCTTGGCAGAAGCATCCCCGTTCATCATCGAGGTATAAGCATAGCTGCTGTTGGTGATGTAGAAGCCGGGAACCACTGCGGGTTCGGTAAGCAATTCAACATAGCAGGGGCCGTTGAACTCTGCAGCGAAGGCAACGCCATAGGTTGCGGAGCCGTCGTAGCCACCACCCACGATGTTGTTCCACTGGTCGTCGAGGGTCTCGTACTTGGTCTCTGTGCGGTTAGCATAGCCGAACCAGTACCAGTAGTCCCAATCGCTCATGCAGCCGGTAGCAAACTCGAAGTCACCACTTACGAACTCTGTGCGCTCATCGTCCTCTTCGGTGGTAACGCTCATGTGTCCGTCAGCAGGTACTTCAAGCTCCTCGAAAGTGGCAATCTCAAGAGGCAGAGTGACGTTCTTGTCGGGCAGCACCTCTGTACCTTCGGCACCGAAGTTGTCGAAGCAGAAGTAAGCAGGCGTGTTCATGCCCCAATCGCCTGTATCACTGCTGGTCAGCTCGAAGCCAAGCTTGGCAACAGTGCCGAGACAAGAGAGGTCAACATAGCGCCAATCGTTGATGATGTAGGCCTTCTTTGCGTCGCGCAGGTCGGCAAGGTAGTAGTCCTTTGTGCCTGTCACCTCGTCATCGGCATCATAGCCAGTGATTGTGAGTTTGAACCAGTCGCCCTTCTCGAACTTCTTGGCAAAGCTGTCGCCACCAGTCAAGGAGTTGTAGGCATAGCTGCTGTTGGTGATGTAGAAGCCGGGAACGACAGCTGGTTCAGTTAGCAATTCAACATAGCAGGGGCCGTTGAACTCTGCAGCGAAGGCAACGCCATAGGTTGCGGAGCCGTCGTAGCCACCACCCACGATGTTGTTCCACTGGTCGTCGAGCGTAGCGTAGCTGTTGTCGGCGCGGTTGGCATAGCCGAACCAGTACCAGTAGTCCCAGTCGTGCATGCAGCCGCTTGCAAAGGCGTAGTCGCCGCTGGTGAAGAACTCGCGGTCGTCGTCGTCCTCGGTGCCGACGCTCATATGGCCGTCAACAGGTTCTGTGATGTCCTGAACGTCTTCGAAGGTAGCAACGGCAGGAGCAGCAGGCTCAGGGCCAACAGGCAGCACTACAGCAGGCACGCGGCCAAAGACTGCGTTCTGCTGAATGGCGGTGAAGTTGGGAGCACGGCCAGTATCTTTAGATGTAAAGCGATGGTTGCCGACAGGGTCGCCATACCAGCTAATGCCTATTACGCCGTCCGAGAGTTCTATTGTTGGAGATGTCCAATCATCAGGAACGGTAAAGGTTACGGCCTGTGCCGTAGCTGTTGATGCATACATATACTGATTGGTCTTGCCATTCGTTACAGTAAGGCCTTCGCTTGCCTGCTTGTAGGACAAGAAAGCATGGAAGTTGTAGATGCCTGCCAGCTTTCCTGCCGGGTGATAGAGGCCTGTGTACTGCACAGTCACAGCGTCGCCAGGATTCACTCTCGTCACAACTTCATCGCCAACCTTGATGTCGCGATGACAAGGCTTGGCTGTCATCACCTGATAAACGCTTTTGCCTTCTGCGTTGGTGAGGCAGACGATGTTGCGGCCCTCGGTGAGGAGGAGCGTGTAACTGCCGTCGCCATTATCGGTGACGCCTTCAGCAGAAAAGCCTGTATAGGAAGCCATCGTCTCGCCAATAACGGGGCGGGCAAGTGTGACAGAGCTGACGCCCTCGGGCGTGAAGGTGTAGTCGAAGCCTGCTTCCGTATCAAGATAATAGAGCACGTCGCACTCAGCATCGACGTTCTCAAGAGCCATCTTTGTGTCAACGCCATTGACTTGTGTCAGGTAGTTCTCGTTGATAGTTATGTTGGGCGTGATGCCTGTAGCTTGTTCGCCAACAGTTACGACGAACGCTCCGGTATTCTCGGGCCAGATGGCGCCCCAGTCGTTGCCGCCTGCGAAGTTGCTCGAGGTGGCGCTATTGTTGTAGTAATCAAGATGGATGCCGTCGTAGGTGACAAGCACGATGGCTGTTCCCTCGCCCACTGCCGTCAGCAGTTCGTTCTCGACCTTCACGACGCTTTCATCCGTCTCGCCGTTGAGGTTGACGACGGTGAAGTGGAAGTCCGGCTCGATGAAGTAGTTGGCAGTAATGCTGTTGGTAAGCTCCCAGTTACGCATCGGCAGGATGTCGTACGTGTCGCCCACGCCGCTGAGCTGCAGGAAGCCGGCGGGGTTGATGTTGAGGAAGAGGTCGCCCACGTTGTAGCCGCCGTTGGAGGTCACGTCGTGGTCGATGGCTTTGGGGCTTCGCGCCTCCATGTCGGCATCGGTGAAGGCAAGCGTCGGGCGCTTTGTCTCGTCGCCGCTCATGGTGAAGATGCCGGCTTGCGTCAGCTTGCCTTCCTGCGTGATGCGGTAGTTATACTGCTGTTTGTCAGCAAGAATGTAGTTATAGACCGTGCCGCCGTCGGTGATGCTTTCAGGCGCTACCTCCTTGAACTTCACGAAGTGAGCCGACTTGGTGCCAATGAAGCAGGTGGCTCCTGCAGGCACCGTGACGCTGTACGCGTAGCCCATCGGAACCTCGGCACTGATGGTACTGTTGAAGTTGACGGTGCCCGTGTAGCTTGCCGGCAGGTAACCTTCTGCCTGATGTGCTTCCGAAGGAATGATGTCGAGGTAGTAGGTGTTGCCGTTGAACACGAGGAACATCTTGTGGCCATTCGTGTACTCGCCCACCGTGGTGTTCACTACGTTGCTCTCCCTATCAGTGACTTTGAGGTTGAGGGTGTAGTCCGTGCCATACGTCCAACCGCTGTTCCTTACGTTCACTTCGGGGGAGTAGATGGTGAAGGCAGTGTGGTCGGCATCAATGTTAAGCTGGATGGTGCCGCTCACTGTCTCGCCGTCGGCAGCGGTGGCCGTCAGCAGATAGGAGCCGTCGGCTACCTCGAAGGTGTACTTGTTGCTTGTGGGTTCGCCCACATCTACGCTCTCGCTGGTCTGCATGTTGACCAACGACTTGATAAGTTTACTTTTAGCGTTCATTGTCACCTCAACTTGGGTGGCAAAGGCATTGCCCGCTGCGAACAATGTCAGCGCCATGATACTCAGTAAATACTTCTTCATGTTGTTGTTAGATTAAAAAAGTTGTTGATTATTGGTTGTATAATATCTTTTTCTTATCCTTTATATATATGGTTCCCTTCTTTAAGGATGAAGCGTCAATCTTGCGACCCTGCAGGTCATATGTTTCCTCTCTCCCCGAAGAAGGTTCGGCGGTGAGGCTGCTTATTCCGTCATAATATCCGTCTGGTGGAATGGCGAGGAAGTGACCGGGATTGATGTAAACCTTGTGCTTGCCCAGCAGCTGCCCTTCGGGCGACCACTGGTAAAGGTAGCCGGCACCCTCGAAGGAACCTGCATCGGTGCCATAGATGTAGCCTGTATAGGGATTGACATAGATGCCGTAAGGCTGGTCCATGCTTGCGAAGTTGGCTTTCAATGTGCCGGGCAACGTATGTGTCAGGCCACTCTGTCCTCTTGTCTTAATGAACGTCCAAGGCTCTATGGTGAGCTGAGAGAACTCGTATTGTCCTGTGAGATAAGAGAATGCGGAGCCGATGACGAGGAACTTGCCATCGAGAGTCGTCGTGTTGTAGGTAGCGGGATAGTTGAACTTGACAAAGCAATCATTGCTGGTGAATGCCTTCTCACAGTCGAAGATAAGACCGCAGGCTGGTGTCCAGTAGTAGTCGCCGGGCGAGTTGATGCAGAGATAGCGTCCGCTCTGCGACATCTCACCATAGAGGTTGGGCACATGGGTGTCAACATTCTTCACCAGCTGCATCGTGGCAGCGTTGACGATGCTCACCGTTGTCTCGAAACCATGGTCGCCCTCCTGTTCTGCATAGCCGCCAGTATTAGCAATGAAGAGATGACCCTTGTAGAGGGCAATGCCCTCGGGTTCGTAGCCCACCTCGCAGGCAGCAATCACCTTGAAGGTGCTAAGGTCAATCTTCGCCACGAAGCCTTTGTTGAAATACCATGTAAAGCCGTAGAGAGTTCCGCACTCGTGACCATAGCTGGTGACATAGACATACTTGCCGTCGGTGCAGAGCCTGCGGTTGTTGGGGATGTCCTCGGTGGCGGCAACAGCTGTGCCGTCCGGTTTGATGAACTGCACGATGTTCGACCAGTTGATGGCAATGGCAATGAGGTTTTCATTGACTTGAATGATGTCGTTTGGCGTGTCACCAAGTTTGTAGCCGTTCTTGTCGCGGAACCATTGGTTGCTGACTATCGCACCGTTCTCGAAGTAAGAAAGCCTGCCGTTGTCGGCTTGCCACATGCCTTCGTTGAGGAGGATAATCCTCTCCTGCGCGCGCGCATTATATATTAATAATGTAAGGGCGATGAGTGTAAAGAGTCGTTTCATATTCCAAATGATAATGTGAGTTTATAGTTCCTGCCAGGCATCGGGTAGCGAGGGATGTGTTCGTACTGCTCGTCGAGCACGTCGCACACCTCAAAGCACAGCCCAAGCGAAATCTTCTTGATATTATGTGTATAGGAGAGTTTCATGTCGATGTTGTGGTAAGGCTCAAGGACGTCCTCGGGGTCAGCCTTGCTCCACATGCGCTCGCCCACATAGAGGTAGGAGGTAGAGAACAGCAGTGTGCGCCAGCCGGCAATGGCAGTGACGCCGGAAGAGAAGCATGGCGAATAGCAGATGGGCTTGTCGTACATGTCTTTATCCTCTGGGTCAGTGCGGTCAACGTCGCGCTGCCAAGTGAACGAGGTAAGCAGCGAGAAGTTCCACTGCCCGGGATGATAGTGTCCTTTGAGCGTAGCATTCAGTCCTCGGCAGAAGGTATAGCCGTAGTTCATCATCGACCATGTGTAGGTTCCCTTCAGCGGGAGGCAGACGATGCGGTTCTCTATCTTGTTCTGATAGATATCGGCCTGTACATCCATCGACCATTGCTTCCTCGACAAATGGTATTCAACACCGAGGTTGAGCTGCTTGGTATCTTCGGGCTTGAGGTTACGGTTGCCCACTTGCGTGTAGTAGAGGTCGTTGAGTGTCGGTGCACGGAAGATTTCCTTGTACCACCAGCGCAGTGTCACACCATAAAACGTATAAGCCAGCGAGACGGCGGGCGTCCATTTGTCCAGCGGCTCGGCGGCTCCCGCATTGGCAAAGGTCCAGTCGGAGTAGCGCTGATGAAGTGCGGATGCTGCAACTTGAATATCGTGCCAATTCATTTGCGCAGCAAACACAAGCTTCTGGTCAACACGCTTCACGTCGTCGAAACGCTTCAGGTCGGCTTTAAGTATGCTGTAGCGGATGTCGTAGCTCGTCGAGAACGACAGCCACGACCAAGGCTGGTAGGCAGCGCACAGTGCTGTATAGGCATCCTGCTGACGGTAATGGTTATCGACGCGTGCCGTGTTCTGGTTCTCGGGATACTTCGTGCAGTAGCGCAGGTATTCGTTGGTGTACTTGGTGTTCGCCTTGAAGAGAATCTTATTAAAGAAGCGGTCCTGATAGCTTGCCTGCACGAAGAAGTCACGGTCCCATTCTCGGCCTACGTTCTCGTACTTACCGCTGAGGCGGCGCACAATGCCACCTGGGCAGCCGCGCTCGGAGTCATAATAATAAATATGTGAAGAAAAGCCTCCCTTGAAGAGAGCCGCCTCGACGCGTCCATAGCGGATGTCGCTGTTCGTACGCCGCCCGGTGGTGTTCTCATACTGCGACTGGTAGCGGAAAGGATAGTCGCCGCGCGAGGTGCAGTATTCGCCGTCGACGAAGCCCTGCCAGCCTTTCCAGTTGAACTGCCCGTTCAGCTTCGCCATCCATGTGTGGAACGAGGCGTTGCGCAGCTGCACGGAGAGCGAGTCGTGCGTCGGCCTCCTGGTTTGCAGATAGACGGTTGCGCCGGAGGCATACTCACTTGCCGACTGGCAGTAGTCGAGCTTGTTGGCATTATAGAGCGAAACCGACTCCATTGAGGAGAGCGAGAACTTGCCGAGGTCGACGGTACCGTTCTGTGCGTTGGTGATGCGTATGCCGTCCACATAGACACCCACATGCTGGGCACCCAACGAGCGGACATTGATGGTCTTCAGGCCTCCAAGCCCGCCATAGTCCTTTATCTGCACACCAGAGAAGTACTTCAGGGCATCGGCGACCGATGTCGTGCTGAGCGCTTGCAGGTCGGCTCCGCCGAGTGTCTGCGACGTGGCAATCGTGCGGACGGGCTGCTTGGAAGTGACCGTCACTTCGTGAAGCTCCTTTATGCTGTCCGTTGGATTCTGCGCACTGGCACTTGCTGTCACAGCAAATGCCAATACGGTAACCAGAATCGCTTGCAGATAGTAATGATTTAGCTTATAGTTCATAATCCACAATTCTCCCGTTCGTGCGGATTTGCAATCCGCACGCCACGAATATAAGGATTTATAATCCCACTATTCATATTATCTTACGCATTATAAATGCTCATACCTATCTCACTCGGATTGCAAATCCGACTGTACAAGTTAAGGGCTTGTTTCTTCATCCTTGTCCCGAGGATGATTCTTGTCTTGCAAAATGGCAGGTTTCCTGGCTCTTGCCCGGCAGCGCGTCTTCCCAAAGGCATACTTCAGTGACGTTTCGTTGCGCTGCACGCAGAAGGCAATTACAGTAGCGGGCACTGCTCCGGTTTCGCACCGGATTCCCTCTCTACCCCACCCCCTCGCGGAGGCATGGGTATCACCATTTGCGCCACAAAGTTACAACAATTTATGCAATGCTGCAAGAAAAAAAGGGCGAAAAAAACAAGTCCCTGCACTTGTCGTCAAAAATGCAGGGACTTGTTGCTATAAGTACAGGGACTTATCGCTATAAGTGCAGGGACTTATTGTCATAAGTACAGGGACTTTTTTCATGCCCTCACTTGATGAGGCGATAATAGGCGGGCTTGGGCTGGAGGGCAGCATCGAAGAGGAGGGGATAGTTCTTCTCTCCAAGCCAGGAGCAGCCGTCGTGAAGATTCCAGAAGGTGACGCAGTCTATCTTGTCGTGGAACTTGCGGAAGCTCTTGAACAGACGCTCGTACTGCTGGGCGTGCAACGCCTGTATGGTGTCGTTCACGCTGGCGCCCTCTTTGCTGAATTTCAGCTGACCGCCCATTTCCTTGTTGATGCGGACATCGAGTTCGGTAATGTGGATGTGCTCCACGAGCGGTGCATAGAGCGTAAGGGCATCCTCCAACTCTTTCGCGTCCGGTCCGTAGATGTTATAGTGTCCCTGCATACCGATGCCGTCGATGGGCACGCCCTCGGAGCGCATACGCAACACCATCTCGTAGATGTTCTTGCTCTTGCGGGGATTGGTCTCGTTGTAGTCGTTGTAGAAGAGTATTGCCTTTGGGTCGGCTTCGCGGGCAAACTGGAAAGCCTTGGCTATGAACTCGTCGCCGCAGAGCTGATAGAGCTTAGACTCACGGTAGGGATTCTCGCCGCTGTCGGACATCGCCTCGTTCACCACATCCCAACAATAGGTGATATCTTTGTAGCGGTTCATCACTGTCTGGATGTGATCCTTGAGACGGGCATAGAAGGTCTCCTTGTCCACGAAACCGCCCTTGTCGTCGTAGTACATCCACTCGGCGAACTGGTTGTGCCAGACAAGACAATGCCCCCGCATCTTGATGCCGTTCTCCCTACAGAAGTTGGCGATGCGGTCTGCTTCTTCCCATTTCCATTCATTAGGTGATGGGTGAAGTTCTCCGGGCTTCATGGCGTTCTCGCAAGTCACGCTGTTGAACTCTTTGCGAACGAGGTCTTTCTCATTTGCATTACGCACATTGCGAGGGTTCAAAGAGACACCCACCAGGAAGTCTTTCTTGAACACGTCTTTCAGTCCCTGTGCGGAGACATGCAAAGCCACAAGTGGCAGCAGAAGCAAAAGGATTTTCTTCATAAACAATGGATTGAATGGGAATTAAACATGTTGTTATCTTTCTGCCCTCATGGGGTTATTAAGGAAGTCTTCATAGCTCAGGCGGATGCCGTCTTCCAGCTCGGTCTTATAGGTCCAGCCAAGCTTTGCGGCCTTGCTTACGTCAAGGAGCTTGCGGGGAGTGCCGTTGGGACGCGTGGTGTCCCATTCTATCTTGCCCTTGTAGCCAACAACCTTTGCCACCAGTTCCGTGAGGGCCTTGATGGTCAGCTCTTTGCCTGTGCCGGCATTGACGGTCTCGTTGCCGCTGTAGTTGTTCATCAGGAAGACGCAGAGGTTTGCAAGGTCATCGACATAGAGGAACTCGCGGAGAGGACTGCCGTCGCCCCAGCAAGTGACAGTCTCAAGCCCAGCTTCCTTTGCCTCGTGGAAGCGACGAATCAAAGCCGGCAGCACATGACTGTGCTCGGGATGATAGTTGTCGTTGGGACCATAGAGGTTCGTGGGCATCACGCTGATGTAGTCTGTGCCGTACTGACGGTTCAGGTACTCGCAGTACTTGAGACCGCTAATCTTTGCCAACGCGTACGCCTCGTTGGTTTTCTCCAGTTCGCTTGTCAGCAGACAACTCTCTGGCATTGGCTGCGGAGCCATACGGGGATAGATGCATGAGCTTCCGAGGAACTCCAGCTTCTTGCAACCGTTCTTCCATGCCGCATGTATGACGTTCATCTCCAATATCATGTTGTCGTACATGAAGTCCGCCAGTGCGCTCTGGTTAGCGACTATGCCCCCGACCTTGGCTGCGGCGAGGAAGACATACTCGGGCTTCTCGTCTGCAAAGAACTTCTCAACGGCTTCTTGCCGGGTTAAGTCAAGTTCCTTGTGAGTTCGTGTTATGATATTGGTATAACCCTGCCGCTGCAGTTCCCGGACTATGGCACTTCCTACCATGCCACGATGCCCGGCTACATATATTTTGGCATTCTTTTCCATCATTATTTTACTATTCCTTTTTCAAGATATTCTGCGAGGTTGGTGCGGACTTTTTCGGCGGCACCTTCGCCGGCAATCTTGGCCATGTCGTGGTCCACCATAAGCTTGACGAGCTGCTCGAAGGTGGTCTTGTTGGGGTTCCAGCCGAGCTTTGCCTTTGCCTTGGTAGGGTCGCCCCAGAGGTTGACCACGTCGGTGGGACGGTAGAAGTCCTCGCTCACAGCCACAACCGTCTTGCCCACAAGCTTTTCGGGACCGCTGACGCAGATACCCTTCTCGTTGATGCCTTTGCCTTCAAACTTTAGTTCTATGCCAACATGGCGGAAGGCAAGGTCGGTAAACTCGCGGACGCTGTGCTGCACGCCTGTTGCGATGACGAAGTCCTCGGGCGTCTCGTGCTGTAGAATGAGCCACATGCACTCCACATAGTCTTTGGCGTAGCCCCAGTCACGCAGCGAGTCGAGGTTGCCCAGATAGAGGCAGTCCTGCTTGCCCTGTGCGATGCGGGCTGCGGCAAGGGTAATCTTTCGGGTGACGAATGTCTCGCCCCGGCGTTCGCTTTCATGGTTGAAAAGGATGCCGGAGCAACAGAACATGCCGTACGCCTCGCGATACTCCTTGACAATCCAATAGCCGTATAGCTTGGCGACGGCGTAAGGACTATATGGATGGAAAGGCGTGTTCTCGTTCTGTGGCACCTCCTCCACCTTGCCGTAAAGCTCTGATGTCGATGCCTGATAGACCTTGCAAGTCTTCTCAAGATGGTTGGTGCGCACGGCTTCCAGTATGCGGAGCACGCCGACGGCATCCACATCTGCCGTGAACTCAGGGGCGTCGAAGCTCACCTGAACGTGGCTCTGTGCTGCCAGATTGTATATCTCTGTAGGTTGAACCAAACCCACCAGCTTGACGAGCGACATAGAGTCGCCCATGTCGGCATAGTGGAGATGGAAGTGGGGCGTGCCCTCGAGGTGTGCGATACGCTCGCGGAAGTCAACGGAGCTGCGGCGGATGATGCCATGCACCTCGTAACCTTTCTCGAGGAGAAACTCGCTCAGGTACGATCCGTCCTGACCTGTCACGCCTGTGATAAGTGCAATGTTCTTGTTCATTCTATGTTCTGATTGTTCTGAGTACTCTGATTGCTCTGAGTATTCTGATTATTCTGATTTCTCTGAGAATTGCTTGATGCGCTGCTCGTCGGAGAGGCGGCAGATGAGCAGTGTGTCGTCGCACTCTGCCACGATGTAGCCGTCGAGTCCTTGTACGACGACGCGCTTCTCCTCGCTGGCATGTACGATGCAGTTGGTGGTTTCATAGACATCGATGTTATTCCCGATGAGGGCATTGCCGTAGATGTCCTGCTTTGAATTGTCGCGCAGCGACCCCCAAGTGCCCAGGTCACTCCATCCGAAGCTGGCAGGAAAGACGTAAATCTCCTCGGCCTTCTCCATGATGGCGTAGTCGATGGAGATGTTCTCGCACTCCGGGAACACTTTGTTGATGGCTTCCTGCTCTTTCGCTGTTCCATAGACAGGCAGCAAGTCCTCGAAGATTTGTGAAAGAGCAGGCTGGTAAACACGCAGGGCGTTGGCAATGGTGCCTACATTCCAGACGAAGATGCCTGCGTTCCAGAAGAAGTTGTTCTTCTGTATGTAGCGCTTGGCCGTGTCGATGTCGGGCTTCTCCTTGAAGGAGTCCACGCGGAAAATCTCCTTGTTACGGGCCGTGGAGTATGAGAGGTCGGCCTGTATGTAGCCGTAGCCTGTCTCGGGGCGGGTTGGCTTCATGCCGAGCGTGACCATTGCATCCGACTCCGACACGAACTTCAGGCACGACTTGATGACGCGCTGGTACTCCTGTGTGTCCATCACGATGGCATCGCTGGGCGTGACCACGATGTTGGCCTTCGTGTCCTGCGACTTGATGCGCCAGCTGGCGTATGCGATGCAGGGAGCCGTGTTCCTGCGGCAAGGCTCCAGCAGGACATGGTTCCAAGGCACATCCGGCAGCTGCTCTCGAACGATGCTTACATACTTCGCCGACGTGACCACCCATGTGTTTTGGGCAGGGATAAAACCCTTGAACCTGTCGAAAGTCAACTGTATGAGTGTCCGTCCGCAACCCATCACGTCAACAAACTGCTTCGGCTTCTCTGGCGTACTCATCGGCCAGAAGCGGCTCCCTACGCCGCCAGCCATGATTACCAAATGATTGTGTGTTTCCATCGTAGTAAACTTTTATTAATATGTCATTTTGCAAAGTTAGTATTTTTTGCACGGGCGGACAACGAAAACCAGGAAAATTATTCCTAAAACACAGAAAAACGAACGCAACCCCCAAAAAGGCAGCAATCGCAGAAAGGGAAGGAACCCTTGGGACTTCACAATTCTAATCCAAGCAGAGAGTAAGGCGTAGTGTAAGTGGTGCGGATGCGCCAAGCCTCGGGGTAGAGGTTGTTGATGCGACTGCCGACGCCCTTGCCGGGGCCGAGCGGAAGGCCGCGATAACAAAGCGTGACTGGTCCGCGAGGTGCCTCCACACGAAGTGCCTCGCGACGCAGGTATTGCAGGGCTTGGGAGTAGGTGAGGTCGATAAAAGCCTCCCCCTGCCCCTCCAAAGGAGGGGGGAACTTTTGCGAACGACAAGAAGAATCATAGAGAACGTGAAGACCTGCTAATCTCTCCACGATTCTCTCTAGCGAAAGAGTTTTGCTGCCGCAGTTCTCCCCTCCTGAGAGGGCAGGGTGCAGGTTGGGGGAGGCCATTGCCACATAGAACCCTTCGCCCCTGTCCCTGCCGGGCAGGAAGTGGCGCTCCATGAGCAGTTCGCCGCCCAACTCGCTACAAATCCAACGGGCATTGTCCTCGTCCTCAAAGCGGTTGAAGGTGCAGGTGCTGTAGATGAGCAGGCCGCCCGGCTTGAGCACATGCCAGATGTCCGAGAGGATGTCGCGCTGCCTTTGCTGGCACATCCGCACATTCTCCAAGCTCCACTCCCTGATGGCGCCCTCGTCCTTACGGAACATGCCTTCGCCAGAACAAGGCACATCCGTGAGAAGCACATCAACCTGTCCTGTCAAAGCGCCAAAGTCAGCAGGATAGTTCTGCGTTACAATCACTCTGGGAGCCTCCTTTGGCTGTCCCATCATCCACTTCTGCATGTTCTCGGAAAGCACCTGTGCGCGCTTGGCTATCGGCTCGTTGCTGATGAGGATTGACCCTTCGGGCAGGAGGCTCTGCAGTAACGTGCTCTTGCCCCCCGGTGCGGCACAGAGGTCGAGTGCCAAAATAGGAGCCTCCCCCGTCCTGCACCCTGCCCTCACAGGAGGGGGGAACGGCTGCGACAAGGCTCCCTCTCCTTTGGAGAGGGCTGGGGTGAGGCTTGCTATAGCCATCGACGCCGCTTCCTGCACATAATAGGCTCCGGCATGAAGCAGGGGGTCGAAGGTGAAGGCTGGCCTTTCCTTGAGATAGAAGGCATTGGGGCACCAGGGCACAGGCTCCAAGTCGGGATGTACGGCCAGCACCTCCTCGGCAGTGAGCTTGCGCGGATTGAGTCGGATGGACACCTCCGGCTCCGTCGTACACAAGGCCGTGCAGAGAGCATCCGCAGTAGCGGTGTCGTAATGTTCGTGCATGAGGCGCACGAAGTCCTCTGGCAATTTCGTTTGCATAGTCATCAAAAGATGCACCTTTATGCCGCAAAGATACGATAAATAGTTCATAGTTCATAGTTCATAGTTCATAGTTTTTGTTCATAGCGCAAGTTTTCCCTCGCAAAGTTTGGCAGTGTCGGGAAAAAGAGCTAACTTTGGGGTGCGAAATAGTAATAGTTAAACTATATTTACCATGAAAATGAACAGACGTTCCTTTATTACGAAAGGTGCGGCAGGTGCCGCTCTTTTCAGCATTATGCCACGCGAAGTGCTGGGCAAGATGGGAGGCGACAACAACTACATTGCTCCCAGCGACCAACTGACGCGAGGCTTGATTGGCGTGGGCGGCATCGGCCGCTCCGGTTCTCACTTCGTCAGCGACCAGAAGTGCCGCCTCGTGGCTCTCTGCGACGTTGACCAGAAGCACCTCGACTCTGCCGTCAGCGCTGCAAAGCAGAAGTGGGGCGACGACCTCACAGCTTACCACGACTTCCGCGACTTGATTAACGACCCGAATGTCGATATCGTTCACATCGCCACCCCACCCCACTGGCACGGACTCATGTCGGTCATCGCTGCCAATGCAGGCAAGGACATTTTCTGCGAGAAACCCATGACGCGCACCATCGGCGAAGGCCGCCGCGTGGAAGAGGCAGTGAAGCGCAATGCCCGCGTGTTCCGTCTCAACACATGGTTCCGCTTTAAGGACACATTCTACGGACTCGGCACAGAGGTGAAGCCCCTCAAGAAGCTTGTCGCCAGTGGTCTGCTCGGCTGGCCGCTCACCGTACGCATCTCCGGCGCAACAGGCTTTGCATGGAAGTTCTTCTGGGTAGGCAAAGAGAACTTGGAGGTTCAACCCGTGCCCAAGGAACTCGACTATGACTTCTGGCTTGGCCCGGCTCCCTTCAAGCCCTACAACATCCACCGCACACACCAGACCTTCCGTGGCTACTTCGACTACGACGGCGGCGGCCTGGCAGACATGGGTCAGCACTACATCGACCCCGTGCAGTACATCCTCGACAAGGACGACGAGTTCCCCGTAAAGGTCGAGATAGACGCTCCGCAACAGCATCCCGACGCAGTGGGCATCTGGCGAAGCGTGACCTACACCTACGCCGACGGCTGCAAGATTATCCTCGAAGGCGAAGGCTTCGAGAGCCAGGGCAAGGTGCCATACATCGAAGGACCGAAGGGCAAAGTTTATAAGGGCTTCGAGTGCACCATTCCCAATGTGCAGCAAATCATCAACGAGCTGCCCGACCCAGAAGAGCGCAACACCGACTTCCTGGAGTGCGTGCGCACACGCCGCCAGTTCGCCCTCAACGAGAGCAACGGCCACCACAGCGCCACCATCGTCAACATGGGTGTCTGCGCATTGCGCCTCAACCGCACGCTCAACTTCGACCCGAAGACGCAGACCTTCATCAACGACGATGAAGCCAACCGCCTCGTCAACCAGCCGATGCGCGGCGAATGGGCTAAGCTCATCTGAAAAATGAAGAGTGAAGAATGAAGAGTGAAGAATGCAGAGTGAAGAATTTCTGCCGCTTCAATAACCAATAACCTATAACCAATAACCAATAATCATTCATGAAACGTACATTATATATTATTATAGCAGCGATGTTGCTCAGCCTGTCTTCGTTTGCGCAGGACGCACGCAATCGCTCTACCGAGACCATCGTACAGGATGTGCTCGCCCTCGTGCCTATACAGAAACAGGCCGACTTCAACAACGAGATGCAACCCCTCGTTCAGGCTGCACCAAAGTCTATCACCATGCTTGCCGCTATGCTCAAGCCGGCTGCACAGCATGTTAATGCGAAAGTGGAGTATGCCATTCACGGTGCAGTTGCCTATGCAGGTACGAATGAAGCATGGGCTGCCAAGGTGCGCGAAGGACTGAAAGAGGCCATTGCCGCACAGAACGACAAGGATGCCAAGCAGTTCCTCGAGAATGAGCTGCGTCTGCTCTCGAAGGAAGAAGACGTGACCTATACTGCCCAGAAGGGTGCAAGCCCATACGCCCAGGCTTACGACAAGCTCGTCAGCCTTGGCAATAACGCAGGCAAGGAAATCGCCAAGGCCGCGAAAGGCAAAGACCATGCGCTGCGTATGCAGGCTCTGAAGTTTGCCACAGCAAAGGGACTCGTGACGGACGAACTGGCTGCAACCGTTGCCAAGAAGTACAAGTCCCTCAGCGAGGAAGCCAAATGCGACGTGCTCTACTGGCTTGGCGATAACAAGAAAGCCAGTCAGAAGGCTTTGCTCACCAATGCGATTGCCCAAGGCGGCAAGCCCGCAAAGGCTGCCATAGAAGCCCTCGGCAAGATTGGCGGCGATGATGCACAGAAGGTGCTCATCGACCAGCTCGGCGGAGCAAACGATGCAGAAGCCTACCGCGCTCTCTGCTCCTTCCCCGACAAGCTTAACCTCTTGGAACCCCTGAAGGCTGCAGGAGGCGACAAGAAGCTATCCCTGCTGAAGCTTGCCTCGGCACGCCATTATACCGAAGCTGCATCCGATATCTTCAAGCTGTGCATGGACAATACATACGGCGACGCTGCGCTTGAGGCCCTGCCTGGCGTGGCAACCACAAAACTCTCACAGCCCATCATCGGTGCTCTGGCTATCGCCCAAGACAAACAGAGCGTGCCCAAATGGCAAAAGGCTGCAACTGCCAGCCTGCAGACGCTCTCTGCCGAAGACCAGTACAAGGAGATTGCACAATTCCTGAACATGCCCGATATACCCAACAAAAACCGTATCTATCCCCTGCTTGCAGCAACAGGCACTGATGCCTCTGTTGCCGACTTGGAGAAAATTGGCGATGCCGCTGCTATTGAGGCTTTGGGCAAGAGCAAGAACTACAAGGCTGCGAAGCCTCTGCTTGCCGCCGCAAAGAAGGGCGATGAGAAGGCTCTGATGAACTACGTCCGCCTTGTCAGCACCAATGAGAGGGGTCTCGATAGCCGCTCGGCAAAACTCAGCGAGGCTTTCGCATTGGCCAAGACGACAGAAAACAAGAAGAACATCCTCTCCAAACTCGCAGGAACACCCACCCGCAATGCCTTCCTCCTCGCCAGCAAGCAACTCGACGACAAGGAATTGGGCTACACGGCTGCAACAGCTGCGAAGGAAATCATCACCAAGACCACCGAGGATATCGAGTACGACGTGGCAAAGGCAAGCCTTGAGAAGTGCATCAACATCTTCAAGGCAACAGGCGATGCCGACGACGGCTACGCCGTTGACGCCCTGCGCCAGAAGCTCTCCGAGCTGAAACCCGTTGAGCCTTATGTCCTCTCCGACGAAGAAAAGAAGCAGGGCTTCGAGCTTCTCTTCGACGGCACGAACCTCGACAACTTCGTGGGCAACAAGGTGGGCTATGTGCCCATCAACGGCTGCATCAACGTCACTGCCAACTACGGCAACGAGAGCAACCTCTACACCAAGAAGGAATACCGCGACTTCATCTTCCGCTTTGAGTTCTGTTTCCTGCGTCCTGGCGTGAACAACGGCGTGGGCATTCGTACCCCGATGGGTGTCGATGCTGCCTACGACGGCATGTGCGAGGTACAGATTCTCGACCACGACGACCCCATCTATGCTGGCCTGCGCGAGTATCAGGTACACGGTTCTGTCTATGGTGTCATTCCCGCCAAACGCATCAAGCACAAGCCTCTGGGCGAATGGAGCGAAGAGGAAATCCGCGTGCAGGGCAACCACATCACCGTGACCGTCAATGGCGAAGTCATCGTGGACGGTGACATCAAGGAGGCCTGCAAGGGTCACAACGTAGCTCCTGACGGCAGTGGCAACAACCCCTACACCGTTGACCACAAGAACCATCCCGGCATGTTCAACAAGACTGGTCACATCGGCTTCCTCGGCCACGGTGCCGGCCTGAAGTTCCGTGCCGTCCGCGTTCTCGATCTCACAAAGAAGAAGTAAACGCTGAAGATTGAAAGCCAATCTTCGCTATAAGTCCCTGTACTTATCTCTATAAGTCCCTGTACTTATTATCAAAAGTCCCTGTACTTATGCGCATAAGTACAGGGACTTTTTTTATATCTTACTGCCGCCTGGGAATCAAGGAGTTTCATCTTCCTGTTGCCCAGACATTCCCTCTTCGGAACGCGGCGCTCCCTCTGAAGCATCGGAAGCTGTGGGCGAGGCATTGAATTCGTAGTCAAAGGATGCCGTGTCGGGGCGGTGGTAGGAATAGCCGGAGCCTGTCCACAGGCGCGGGTCGATGCCCCTTGCCGGCGGGAACTTGACACGGTACTTGCTGAAACGCTTGTCGGAGAGAACACGCTGTATGAACTCGCCGAAGATGGGAAGAGCTGTCTTGCTGCCCTGTCCGAGTTGGCCGGTGCGGAAGTGTATGCTGGGATATTCGCCGCCAACCCAAGCTCCACCCACCAGCTTGGGTGTGACACCGACAAACCAAGCGTCGGCATGATTGTTGCTGGTGCCTGTCTTGCCGCCGAACTCGGTGTCGGCATAGAAGGGACGGATGTAGTGCCATAAGCCGCCGGAGGTGCCGTAGAGCCCGCCAGCCAGCATCCGCTGCATGAGGTAGGCGGTGCGGTAGGATACGGCTTTCTTCTCCTTTGTGCGCGCCTGATAGATGAGGTTGCCGTCGCGGTCCTCGATGCGTTCCACGAGCAGAGGCATATTGTAGCGCCCGTCGTTGGCAATGGTGCAATAGCTGTTGACAAGCTCCAACAGGCAGACGTCGCTGCTGCCAAGCACCATGGAACGTGTCTCTTGCAGCTTCGTCTTGATGCCCATCGCGTAGGCAGTCTTGGCGATATTGTGTACGCCGCACTCCATGCCTACCCTCACAGCCACACTGTTGAGGCTCATGGCAAAGGCACTCTTCAGCGAGACTTCTTCATCGGAGAAGTGGCCGTTGGCATTGTGGGGTGCCCACACCTTTGGCTTGCCGGCCACGGTATCAACAAAGGCGATGTAGGAGTCCGGGCGATGGTCGATGGGGTTGAGTCCCTGGTTCATGGCTTCGGTATAGACGAAGAGCTTGAAGGTGGAACCAGGTTGATGGACAGCGCGGACATTGTCAACCTGCCAGGAATGGAAGTCGATGTCGCCCACCCAGGCTCGCACAAAGCGCGTGTCAGGTTCGATAGCCACGAACCCCGTGTGCATGAAGCGAAGCATGTAGCGGACGGAATCAATGGTGCTCATTTCCTGCTCCACCGGACCGTTGTAACTGAAAAGGCGCACGGGATGCGGCTGGCTGAGGTAATGGTTGATGGAGTCCACATTGCCCTGAAACTTTGTGTCAAGGTACTTGCCGTAGGGCGAGCGTCGGGCGATGTCCTCTGCAAAGCCATATATCTCCTGATGCCGCGCATTCTGCCAGGGATTGGTGTGCCCCCAGTGTTCGTTGAAACGCTGCTGCACGACCTGCATCTGCTTCAGCACGGCTGCTTCGGCGTACGCCTGCATACGCGAATCGATGGCAGTGTAGATATGCAAGCCGTCAGCATCGACGTCCAGCTTGTTGATGGCATCATAGCCAGGCACATGCCCCTCGATGCAGAGGTCGTCGATGTAGCTCTTGAGTGCCTCGCGGAAATAAGGCGCCATGCCGTCCTGATAGCTCTCGCTGATGCGCGTCTTAAGGACGACAGGTAGTGAAAGCAGGGAATCAAATTGGGCAGGCGTTGCCTCCTGGCCGTCGAGGAAGATGTGATGATGGTCATAGACGAGCTGCAAGACCGTATTGCGCCGCTGCTGGCTGTTCTTGGGGTTGAGACGCGGATTGTAAAGGCTGGTCGCCTTGAGCAAACCAACCAAAGTTGCCGCCTGCTCGTAGGTAAGGGCATCGGGCGTTGTGCCGAAATAGGAGCGGGCGGCAGTTTTGATGCCATAGGCGTTGCTGCCGAAATCGACCGTATTGAGGTACATGGTCAGTATCTCCTCCTTTGAGAACAGCCACTCGAGCTTCAGCGCCACAATCCATTCCTTCGCCTTCATGACCAGTATCTTGATGCCTGGCAGCCGCCCCAGCAATCCTGTGGAATACTGCGTGCGAACGCGGAAAAGGTTCTTGGCCAGCTGCTGCGTGATGGTGCTGGCGCCTCGGGCACGTCCCCGCAGGATGTCCTTGCCTGCAGCGAAAAGCCCGACCACGTCGATGCCATGATGCTGGTAGAAGCGCTCGTCCTCCGTGTCGATAAGGGTGCGAACCAGAATGGGCGAAACCTCCTCGTAAGTGACGGGCGTGCGGTTCTCGTTGAAGAAGCGCCCCATGAGCACTTCGTCGCAAGTATAGACTTCGGAAGCCTCGCTGACCACAGGATTCTTGATGTCGTCGAAGCCAGGCGAACGCCCGAAGAGGTAGCAGAAGTTGCAATCGACCGCCACAAAGAATAAGATGAGGGAGGCAAGGAAGGTGGCAAGCCAAGCGGTCGCCCTCCTGTACCAAGGGCCGGAGAAGAATGTCTTCTTTGGTATAATGTTCATAGTCTGTTCCTAATTTCCAGTCAATATACTTCCTTTTAGCCAACACACGCAGTTCTTCCCCTTGCTTCATCATGACTAAGCAATTGCTTCATCATGACCAAGCAATTGCTTTATCATGACGAAGCAATCAACGCATCAAGATGCTGCAAACAGAAGTCCGGGTGAAACCACCTGATGCTGCTGTCGTGGGCGAACCACGTCATCTGCTTCTTGGCGTAGTCGCGCGTGTTCTTCTTTATCTTTTCTATAGCGAAAGGCAGCTCCCACTCGCCGTCGAGGTAGCGGAAAAGCTCCTTGTAGCCGACCGTGTTCAGCGCATTCTCCCCACGGAGCGGATAGAGCCGGCGGGCTTCGTCGAGCAGACCGTCCGCCATCATGCCGTCCACACGCTGGTTGATGCGGTCGAAGAGTTCCTGACGCTCACGTCGCAAGCCTATCTTGACGATGTGGAAAGGACGCGGCTTACGCTCTTTGGTCAGGAAAGAGGAATAGGGGCGGCCTGCCGTATAGCAGACCTCCAGGGCATGAACCACACGCTTGGGATTGCGCGTGTCCGCCGTATGGTAATAGTCAGGGTCAAGCAGGCGCAACTCGCTTCGCATCTCATCAATCTCGCCATCCAAAAGGCGGCGGCGAAGCGTCTCGCGCACTTCGACATCGACCGAAGGGATGTCGTCGATGCCATTGCAGACGGCATCCAGATACATCATGCTGCCGCCCGTGAGCAGCAGCGACTGATAAGTGCCGCTAAGGTCTGCTATAAGAGAAAGCGCATCCTCCTCGTACTGGGCTGCGCTGTAATAAGAACCGATTTCGTGTGTGCCGACAAAATAATGTCTGACGCGCTTCTGCTGCTCCCTGGTGGGGGCTGCCGTGCCTATCTCCATGCCCCGATAAATCTGCCGGCTGTCGCAATTCAGAATAGGACAGCCAAGCTTCTCTGCCATCTGCAAAGCAATTTCTGTCTTACCGACAGCCGTAGGACCAAGCAGCACATATAAAACCATTGTATTTTGACCATTATTCCCCCCTAAAGGGGCCAGGTGGGCTACTCTTCTATTTCGTAGCCTTCCATGTCGAGCTCCTCTTCCTCGAAACCCTCGTCGCCATAGAAAGACTCGTCCCCCTCCTCTGTATCCCCTCCCGAACCCGGGGAAGAGAACGCCGCGGAACTCCCCTCCTCCTCGGGAGAGAGGTCAGTGATGGAGGTTGTCTGCAACGGAGCTTTGCCATGCCGACGGTTCACAAAGGCCTTCTTCTCTGTCCTGCCGAAGACATTCTCCGTAAGCTCCATAAGGAAGAAACGCTTGCCGTCCGGGTCAAAGACGTAAGCCAGACGCTGCCCTTCGTCCTCAAGGAAGTCGCTGATGCTGGTGCGGGACATCAGGTTGATGTCCTCGTCGTAGCCCACATCCTCACTGTCATGGAGGCACACACGCTGCTTGACACGCCATTCCTCATCACAAATGAGGAAACATTGCTTCGGATGCTCTTTGTAGTCACAGTCGCTCAAGATGAGCTGGTGCAGTTCGGAAAACCTGGCATCGCTGTCAATGAGGATCTCCAGCACGAAATCCTCCTTCTCTTGGCTGAATAGTGTTAGCTTGAATGTCATGTTTGGTCGTTTATCTTATGAACCCTCGGTCGCTGTTGCGTATGAAATCGAGGATGTATTCTATCTCTGGACTCATGGGTATTTCCTGCTCCACACGGGCAAGAAGTTCATTCAGTTTGCCTGTGCCTTGCAGGATAATCTGATAAGCCATGTGGATGTTGTTGATAAGGTCTCGGTCGAAGCCCCGACGGCGAAGCCCGATATTGTTCAGACCGCAGAAAGCTGCAGGTTCACGGGCCACAAGGCTGAAAGGCAGGACATTCTGCGAGAAACGTGTGCCGCCGCCAACCATCGTATAGCTGCCCACGCGACAGAACTGGTGCATCAGCACACCGGCACTCAGGATGGCATGGTCGTCAATGACAATCTCGCCTGCCAGCTTGGTGCTGTTGCCGATGATACAATCATTGCCAACATGGGCATCATGCGCCACATGCGCCCCTTCCATGAGCAGATTGTCATTGCCCACGATGGTGCGTCCCTTGGCTGCCGTGCCTCGGTTGATGGTCACATTCTCACGTATCTTGTTGTTGTTTCCTATCTCGGCAGTACTGTCCTCGCCTCGGAACTTGAGGTCTTGTGGGATGGCACTTATGACAGCGCCAGGGAAGAAGATGTTGCCGTTGCCGATGCGTGCGCCGTAAAGGACCGTCACGCTGTTCATCAGGGTGTTGTTGTCACCAATGACCACGCCCTTGTCGATGTAGCAGAACGGACCTATCTCGCAGTTCTCGCCGATGACTGCATCGGGATGTATATATGCCAAAGGACTTATCATAATTATAATATATATATAATGTATAAGTATTTATAGACAATCGGATTATTATTGTCTGTTGCCTGTACTATTGTCTATTATCTATTGTCTATTGATGATGACTTGTGCAGTAAAGGTTGCCTCGGCGACACAGTTTTCACCGATAAAAGCATAGCCTTGCATCGTACCGATGTTATGGCGTAAAGGCGCGACAATCTCCACACGGAACAGCAAAGTGTCGCCAGGCGAAACCTTCTGGCGGAACTTCACATCGTCAATGCGCAGGATATAGGTGCTGTAAAGTTCAGGATGTTCCTTGTCGTGCAGGACAAACAGACCTCCTGTCTGCGACATTGCCTCTATCAGCAGGACACCTGGCATGACAGGTTCGTCTGGGAAGTGGCCTTGGAAGAAAGGCTCGTCGTTCGTCACATTCTTGATTGCCACGATATAGTTCTCCTTTATATCAATGACCTTATCAACCATAAGCATGGGATAGCGGTGTGGCAAGAGCTGCTTTATCTGGTTCACATCCATCAGAGGAGCCTGACTGGGATCATACTTCGGAGCCTGGACTTCATGCTTGCGTATCTCCTTACGCATCATACGCGCAAACATATTGTTAATAGTATGCCCGGGGCGGGTGGCTATGATGCGTCCCTTGATGGGTTTGCCGATGAGTGCCATGTCGCCGATGATGTCAAGCAGTTTATGACGGGCAGGCTCATTGTCCCACACCAATGGTTTGTGCTGGATGTAACCAAGATCTGTGGCATCGTGATGCTCGGCACCTGTCAGCCGGCAAAGCTTGTCAAGGTTCTCCTGCGTGGTCTGCTGTTCGTAGATGACGATAGCGTTGTCCAAGTCGCCTCCCTTGATAAGACCGGCCATAAACAACGGCTCTATTTCGCGCACAAAGACGAACGTACGGGCCGCTGCCACTTCTGTGGCAAACTTGTCCATGCTATCAAGCGTGGCAAACTGACTGTTGAGCACCTTGCCGTCGAAGGCTATCATGCTCGTAATGGAGAAATCCTCGTCGGGAAGCAAAGTGATGCAAGCGCCTGTCTTGTCATCGCGGAACTCCATCTTCTTAGTGATGTAGTAATAGTCCTTCGGGGCATCCTGTTCTGCAAAGCCGACACGTTGTATCTCGCGGACAAACGGTTCTGCGCTACCGTCTAAGATGGGAAGCTCCGGCCCGTCGACCTGAATGAGGACATTATCGATGCCCAAGGCATAGAGAGCTGCCAGGGCATGTTCCACTGTGCTGCACCGCATATTGCCTTTGCCCAGGACAGTGCCGCGCTGGGTGTCAACCACATTCTCTGCCACAGCATCCATAATGGGCTGGCCAGGCAAGTCCACGCGCTGAATCTTGTATCCATGTCCTGCCTGTGCAGGCAGGAAAGTCACCGTCAAGTGGAGTCCTGTATGGAGTCCCTTCCCACTGAGCGAGAAGCTTTCTTTAAGGGTATTTTGTTTTAACATTTTCTTGTCTTTTTGATGTTTTCGGACTTACTGCTTTTCTGCAAGTTGTTCCTTAAGCATCCTGATTTCCTTCTTCATTTGATTTACGTCAGCCCACATTTCTGGCAAGTTCTTGACGATTGCGCTGCTCTTCCAGAAGTTGCGACCTTCGATGGCTGGCGTGCCCTGCACAGCAGCTCCTTCTTTCTTGATGCTGTTGGGGATGCCAGCCTGTGCGCCAGCCATCACACGGTTGGCTATCATGGCGTGGCCTGCTATGCCAACCTGACCGCCGAACATGCACCATTCTCCTATTTTAGTGCTGCCTGCTATGCCGACCTGTGCCGACATGACAGTGTGGCTGCCAACCTCGACGTTGTGGGCCACCTGCACAAGATTGTCTATCTTCACGCCTCGACGTACAATCGTAGCACCCATCGTGGCTCTGTCAACACAGGCATTGGCACCAATCTCTACATCGTCCTCAATAATGGCAATGCCTATCTGCGGAATCTTCTTGTAGCCTTCCTCCGTAGGCTCAAAGCCAAAGCCGTCGGCACCGATGACGCAACCGGCATGAAGCACACAGCGGTTGCCGACCTGACAATCATGGTAGATGACGGCATTGCTGTATATCTCGGTGTTCGCCCCGACTTTGGCGTTACGGCCAATCGTGACGTGGGGGTGCAGCACGCAGCCCTCGCCTATTTCCACGCCTTCGGCTATGGCGACGAAAGGACCGATGTAGCACTTCTCTCCAATCTTTGCCGACGGATGAATAAAAGCCACATCGCTGATGCCCTCCCTTTTAGGTTTCATGCTTTCATATATCTGCAAAAGGTTTGCCACTGCCTCACGGGCATTTGGCACCTTGATGAGTGTTGTCTTTATCTCTTGTTTCGGCTCAAAGTTATCGTTGACGAGCACAATGCTACTCTCTGTCCCGTAGATGTATTGCTCGTACTTGTCATTGGCAAGGAAGCTGATGCAGCCAGGCTTTCCTTCTTCTATCTTGGCGAAGTTGTTGACCTTGGCCTCGGGGTCACCTACGACGGTGCCGCCTATCAGCCCTGCTATCATTTGCGCTGTAAATTCCACCTCTATATTTACTATTTGACGATTTACTATTTACTATTTTAGGTTCTCTCCCTTAAGGGAGAGTTAGAGAGGGTCTTTGCCATTTGAGTTGCCACTTCCTTGGCTTTCTCGGCAGCAACTTGTGCGAAGTTCTCTGTCCCGTCGGCATAGATGATGGCGCGACTGCTGTTCACCAGCAAACCGATGTCCTCAATCATACCGTACTTGCATACCTCTTCGAGGCTGCCGCCCTGTGCTCCTACGCCGGGCACAAGCAGGAAAGCGTTCGGTGCAACCTTGCGGATGTCGCGGAACATCTCGCCTCGCGTAGCACCCACGACGTACATCATGTTCTCGTCGTTGCCCCACTCGCGGCTCTTGCGTATGACCTTCTCAAAGAGACGCTCGCCGTCCTTGTCCTCCGAGAGCTGGAAGTCGAACGAGCCTTTGTTGCTGGTCAAGGCAAGTAGGATAACCCAATGGTTCTTTTGGCACTCCCCCAAAGGGGGAGCGGGGAGGGGGCTTATGAACGGTGTCACGCTGTCTTCGCCCATATAAGGAGCGACGGTGAGTGCATCAACATCATACTCGCCGAAGAAGGTGCGGGCGTACATCTTGCTCGTGTTGCCAATGTCGCCTCGTTTAGCGTCGGCAATGATGAATTGGTCGGGGTAGTTCTGCTTCAGGTACTTCACCGTTTTCTCGAAAGCCACCAAGCCTTTCACGCCGGCCGCCTCGTAGAAGGCCAGGTTCGGTTTGTAAGCGACGCAATAGGGCGCAGTGGCATCGATGATGGCCTTGTTGAAAGCGAATATCGGGTCAGCCTCCGAGAGCAGATGCTCGGGAACCTTCTGGAGGTCGGTGTCAAGACCGACGCAAAGGAAGCTCTGCTTCCTTCGTATGTTTGCTACTAACTCTTGTCTTGTCATCTCTTTATCCTTCTTTTAAGTCCCATGACTAAGCCTAAGCAGATGCAGGCAAGCAGGAATATCCCTACATTCACCACGAAGAACAGAAGGGTGCTGTCTTCTTTCCCCAGCCACTTAAGGCAGGATGGCGTCAGAAAACCTGCAATGAAAACAGAGAGAAGGGTCGGCCAATCTTCTCTCATCGACTTCTTGAAGCCTTCCCACGTCCATTCTTGTTTGATGTCATTCCATAGTCCCATATCTCTTATATTGTGTAGTCTTTACAGTTCCGATTCTTTTAGTCTTTCTGCATTCTCTGCCACGATGAGGTGGTCGATGCAGTCTTGGATGTTGCCGTCCATGAAGGCGGGGAGGTTATAGATGGTGTATCCGATGCGATGGTCCGTGATGCGTCCCTGCGGATAGTTGTAGGTGCGGATCTTTGCCGAGCGGTCGCCTGTCGAGACCATCGTCTTGCGCTTTGATGCAATGTCGTCGAGGTACTTCTGATGCTCCTTGTCGTAGATGAACGTGCGGAGCCGCGCCAAAGCACGTTCCTTGTTCTTCGGCTGGTCGCGCGTCTCGGTACATTCCACAAGGATTTCCTCGTCCTGATTGGTGAAGGGGTTACGCCAGATGTAACGGGCACGGACACCAGACTCCACCTTGTTGACGTTCTGTCCGCCGGCACCGCTGCTGCGGAAGGTGTCCCACTTGATGGCACCTTCGTTGATTTCCACATCGAACTCCTGCGCCTCTGGCAGCACAGCCACCGTCGCGGCAGAGGTGTGGACGCGGCCTTGGGTCTCTGTGACAGGCACTCGCTGCACGCGATGCACGCCGCTCTCGTACTTCATAATGCCATAGACACCTTCGCCCGTCACGGAGCAGACAATCTCTTTGTAGCCGCCCACGGCTCCTTCACTGTAGCTGCTGACAGCCATCTTCCAGCCCTTCATCTCGAAGAACTTCGAGTACATACGGAAGAGGTCGCCAGCAAAGAGTGCAGCCTCGTCGCCGCCTGTGCCGCCGCGAATCTCCAGGACGATGTTCTTGTCGTCCTCGGGGTCGGCAGGCACCAGCAGGAGCTTTATCTCTTCTTCCAGTTCGGGGATGCGCTTCTCGCTCTCGGCGAGTTCTTCGCGCAGCATCTCCTTCGTCTCGGCATCATCCTCGATGGCGAGCATTTCCTTGGCATCGGCCACATTCTGTAGGCAGCCGATGTACGCCTTGCGAGCCTCGACAATCTTGCCGAGGTCCTTGTATTCCTTAGTCAGCTTGACGTATCGCTTCTGGTCGGCAATGACGGCAGGGTCAGTAATGAGTGTATTGACCTCCTCAAAGCGGCTCACCAAGCCGTCCAGCTTATCTATCAAGTTATTATTCTCCATTTTTCTTATATCCACATTCATCCTCAGCTACGAGGAGAATATCATCGTCTTCTTCTGTTCCGTATTCATATATGGTATCACTCGCCAAATCAATTCTGTCATTCCAACTGATGCAAGTGCGGCTAGCATCGAGCTGTGCATTCTGGAAGAGTCCGCACTCCGTCTCCAATGCACGGAAATCGGGAATGGTACGAATGTCGTCCTTCAGGTCGTACGTTACGACACGACCATCATCGAAGACGACTTCCAGCAGGTATTCCTTCAGCGGACAGAATGACTTTATTCGAGGTATCATAACATTGTTTAGAGTGGTGGCAACTTTATAATCTTCTGCGTTTGCCACATATTAAGCAGTTCGTCTTTATGTTCGCCCATCCATTCCTTCACCAGTTGCTGGGCGCGGAATGGCATGTCACCTTCCGTCATTTCGTATGTGCGGATGTCAAACAGCCCTACATATTCATTGTAGAGGGCATGTATGTGTGCCGGTTCATGTTCTTTAGGCTTGAAGAACATCTTGATGATAATTCCGTAAAAACGCGCTATCTCGGGCATTGTGTTTGTGTCTTAGTAGTTAAACTCTCCGTACTCACTCTTGATGAGGAGGCTTTTCTTGCCCTCTTCTATGCGGCCGACGACCTGAGCGTCGATGTTGAAACTCTTGCTGATGCCGATGACCTTTTCTGCATCTTCGGGAGCGACATACACTTCGAGGCGGTGGCCCATGTTGAAGACCTTATACATCTCTGCCCAGTCGGTGCCGCTCTGCTCCTGAATTATCTTGAAGAGCGGCGGCACGGGGAACATATTGTCTTTGATGACGCGGCAGTTCTCGCCGATGAAGTGCAGCACTTTCGTCTGCGCTCCGCCCGTACAATGCACCATACCGTGAATGCGGAGACGCATCTCGTCGAGCATCTTCTTGACGACAGGCGCGTAGGTACGAGTGGGGGAAAGGACGAGGCGACCAATAGAAGCCCCCTCCCCGCTCCCCCTTTGGGGGAGTGCCACATTTCCGCCAAGACTTTGCTGAGTGTTGCCCGCATCCGAAGCACTCCCCCAAAGGGGGAGCGGGGAGGGGGCTTCCGTGAGTTTATACTTCCCGCTATACACCAGCTCCTCCGGCACGTTGTGGTCGTAGCTCTCGGGATACTTCTCCGCCAGTTCTTTGCAGAAGACATCGTGACGGGCGCTGGTCAGTCCGTTGCTGCCCATGCCGCCGTTGTATTCCTTCTCGTAGGTGGCTTGTCCGCAGGAGGAGAGTCCCACGATGACGTCGCCCGGACGGATGTTGGCATTGTTTATGACGTCGCTCCTCTTCATGCGGCACGTCACGGTGCTGTCCACGATGATGGTTCGCACAAGGTCGCCCACGTCGGCTGTCTCGCCGCCTGTGCCGTAGATGCCGATGCCCATGTCACGCAGCTCCTGCATCAGTTCGTCCGTACCATTGATGATGGCGGAGATGACTTCGCCCGGAATGAGCATCTTGTTTCTACCTATCGTGGAAGAAACCAGAATGTTATCCACGGCTCCCACGCAGAGCAGGTCGTCAGTGTTCATAATGAGCGCGTCCTGCGCAATGCCTTTCCAGACGGAGAGGTCGCCCGTCTCCTTCCAGTACATGTAAGCGAGGCTGGACTTCGTGCCTGCTCCGTCGGCGTGCATGATGTTGCAGTACTCAGGGTCGCCGCCCAGAATGTCGGGGATTATCTTGCAGAAAGCCCGCGGGAAGATGCCTTTGTCGATGTTCTTGATTGCATTGTGGACGTCCTCTTTGGCTGCACTCACGCCGCGCATCATATAGCGCTGATTACTCATTTCCTTGCGTTGTCTCTATGTTTTCGCGTGCAAAGATACGAAATTAAATTCATAATACATAATTCTACAGCTTCGTTTTTTCAAAAACTGCGTTCAAGCGCAGATTCGGCAATTGCGACACCCCTACAGGGACATGGAAAAGTCCCTGATTATCATGTAGCAAGGAAATACTAAAAAAAGTCCCTGTACTTATGGCGATAAGTACAGGGACTTATGGCTACAAGAACAGGGACTTATGTCAATAAGTGCAGGGACTTATAAAAGATTTCTCCCCGACCTTGGCTGCAAAGATACGCAAACGTATTCAAACTGACAAAACTTTTCCTGTAAAAATGGTGCGACATGTGTTATTTTATCGTTATTTCATATTTCTCTTTTGCTTTTCCCAAACTTATTCGTATCTTTGTGGACGAAACATACAATTCTGAAACAAATGACCAAGATTCTCAAACACCGATTAAACAAAATCTCCGTCCTGCTACTGACACTTTGCCTTCCTTTCGGCATGTTGGCCGCCAACAGGAAAGTCACCGTGACAAAGGTCACTGAGCCAGTCACTGTCGAAGACAATGTGGATTACCAGATAACCGGCGCCACGCCTTTCGAGGAAGAGGGACTGGTGAACATCGAAGGCACAGAACATTCTGTACTCATCTTGTCGAAAGTGAAGCCTTCCGTTGCCATCAGCCAATGGCTTTCCTATGTGCAGATAAATGGTGAGGCAGCCGTGAACAACAGGAACTGCCAGGTGAAGCTCTACAACCGGGGCTGCATCATCATGCCTTATGAAAGGAACTTCAAGCCGCTGACCGTCTATTCCGAGCAGAGATACGAAGGCGAGTCGTGCAACAGCTTCGGCACAGAGAACTCGGGCGGCTACATGAACACACTGACCGCGGCGAAACTGAACAACCGCATCCGCTCCTTCAAGCTGAAGAGGGGCTACATGGTCACGTTCTCCACACTTGCCAAAGGACGCGGCTACAGCCGTTGCTTCATTGCCGCCGACAAAGACCTTGAAGTGGCTACCCTGCCGCCTGTGCTCGACATGAAGATAAGCTCCTACCGCATCTTCAAATGGTACGACACGGGTAAACCCCAGCTGGCGGCTTCCGGTGGCAACACCGATGCCTGCTCTGCACTCAACGTCACCAGCACATACACCTGGGGCACTACCGGCGATATGTCGCCTGATGTGGAGAATGTCCCCCACCACATCTACGAGAACTATCCCTCGCCATCAGCTTTGGGAGCCTGCACCACCTCGCCGCACATGAAGACCAACAACGAGCCTATGAACACTGCCGACGACCCCAAAGACATAACGGAAGACATCAGCACCGTGCTTGCTAACTGGGAAGACCTCATGGCAACGGGAATGCGTCTGTGCTCACCCTCGTCGTGGGACGGCAGCGACTACACCAACGGCACGGGCTACATCAAGAACTTCATCGACAGCATCGACGCGCGTGGCTGGCGTTGCGACATCATCGACCTGCACTGCTACTGGCCGGAGAGCAACTTCGGCACAATCAAGAACTGGACGAACTCTACAGGCCGCCCCGTCTGGATATCCGAATGGGTATGGGGTGCTTCATGGAACAACAACGGTGCCTTTGCCAGCGGCGTTACCGAGGCACAAAATGCAGAGACCCTGAAGCGCATCTGTCCTGTGCTGAACAGCAACGACTGCATCGAACGCTATTACTACTGGAATGGCGAACGCGACCCGTCGAAACTCTACAAGAACGGCAGCCTGACAGAAGCGGGACAGTATTACGCGAGTATCAACTCGGGCGTGGGATACAATGGCAAGTACGACTTCGTGCCTACCACACCACCGCAATACGCTCCCTCGAAGTTCAAAAAGCAGGTGCTCGACACAGGAAAGACACGCTTGACTTGGTACGACGCCAACGGCGAATACAACCAACTGATGGAGGTGCAGATGAAGAATGACGTCGGTCAATGGGTGGTGCTCGACACCATCACACAGAAAGAGGCAGCTTCGAACTATTCATACACGATAGATAACGACGACGAAAGCATCCTCTATCGGGTTCACCTCATCGACCTGAACGGCAAGGAATACTACACATCCGATGAGCTTTGCCTGGGTGATGCCTTTGAGATAGACGGACAGATCTATTACGCAGGCGGCAACATGTTCCCAAATGGGGACTTTGACCTCGGCTTCACGGACTGGACCAGTGGGACAGGACAGCTCCTCGCAGAGCCTGCGTTTCAGGTTGTGGGCGACGGCGGCTATCAGGAAGGTGCCTACTTACAGTCCCATCTCAACGGCGGCGCCAGCAATGCGGCTTCCCTGAAAAAGGTTGTCGAATTGCATGAGGGAGAAAACTATGTGTTCCGCATCGCCGCCCGCAATGGCGGTAACAATACAAGGTTCTATCTCTCCTCCAACGGGACTACGGTGTCAAAGACAATCTGCAGAGCCAAAAACGAAGCCGAATGGAGTGTGAATACCAGCACCTTCAATGCCGACACCTACGCCATAGGCGTCCTCTCCTGCTATACATTGGCAGCCAAGGCGCAGATAGACGACGTGCAGCTGCATAGGCTCTTCTCCACTCGCGAGGAAGCTGTGGCAGACGGTATCGAGAAGGCAAGGCTCAGAGCCGAGGCCCAAAAAGCCTACAACACTGAATATCCGTTCCTCAATGATGACTTGACTGCTCGTATGGCAGCAATCACTGGCACCGACGACGCAGCATTGGCAGAGGCAGAAGCGGCACTGGCAGACCACCTCTCGGCCATTAAGAAGAAGGCAGATACGCCCATCTTCACCACTACCTTGCAGGCTATAGAGCAACGGCCTTGCCCCGACTACGAAGAGATGCTGGGATTGCTCAACATCATGAACGAGGCGCAGACGGCACAGGAATTAATCGCGTCGCACGACCAACTGCAGGCCATGCTGAATGAGAACCTCGCCTTCACCCGCGCCAGCAAGCAGCCACGCACTCCTTCTTTCGCCAACGAGAAGTCCACAGGCTGGGAGGTAAAGGTTGGAACCTATAAGGACGGCGACCAAAAGGCTACCACAAAGTTCGGCAAGACTTGCTGGAACGCTTGGTGGAGCACTACCAATCAGAATGCCACGATGGAGATACGCCAGACCCTCACAAGCCTGCCCGAAGGCTATTACCAGCTGGAGTGCAAGGCCACGACAGAGCATTTCTGCATCTCCGACCAACACGGCTACCTCCGCAGCGGCGACAACGAGGCAGTCACGCCCATTATCAGAAAAGCCTACTTCGACATGCCTGTCGAGGACCACTGGGAAACCCTCACCTCCACACCCATCTATGTAGAGCCACAGGGTTCGCTCACGGTGGGGTTCGTCAGCTCCAAGCAAGGCGCAGAGACAGGCAAGTGGCACAAGTTCGGCGAAGCCAGCGGCACGAGCGACAACCGCGAAGGCTGGTGGTGCGCCACCGACTTCGTCCTCAAGTACCATGCCATCGACGATGTTACAGGCATCTCTGAATATTTAGAAGACTCCGAACGCTCCGACAATTCTGATAACTGGTACAACCTTGCAGGTCAACGAATCACAAAGGGCAAGATGCCTCGGGGAATCTACATCCAAAGAGGAAAGAAGATAGCGAAATAAGATGATACTCATTCACCGTCAACACCAAATGTTTATGAAAAAGACTTTATTATTTATGGCCATGATGGCTACCATCCTGACTGGTTGCACCAAGCAGCAAAAGGTGCTGGTGCTGTATTATTCCCAGACTGGCACGACACAAACCGTTGCCGAAGAGCTTCAGAAACAACTTGGCGCAGACATCGAGCGCATCGAGGCGGCTGTGCCCTACGATGGCGACTTCGGTGCCACCATTGAGCGCAGCAGACAGGAAAGAGAAAGCGGCGAAGTGCCAGAACTCAATCCCCTCAATATAAACCTCGACAACTATGATGTCATCTTTATCGGCTATCCCATCTGGTTCGGTACCTACGCTATGCCCATCGCCACGCTGGTTAAGGAGAACGACTTCGCCGGCAAGACCGTTGTCCCCTTCTGCACCTTCGGCAGCGGCGGGCTGGGTTCTTCCATAGAAGCCCTCAAGGAGGCTCTGCCAAAAGCTGACGTGCGACAGGGCTACGGCGTGCGCCAGGCAAGAATTGAAGCTGCCCCAAAAGAGATTGAACGCTTCCTCATCGAGAACGGCTTTAAGGAGGGAACTGTTGCCCCCCTGCCTGACTACAGCGAACAGGTACCTGTGACGGAAGAGGACAGCCTCATCTTCGATGCTGCCTGTTTCGGCTATCAGTTCCCCCTCGGCACACCTGTTACCGTCGGCAAGCGCGAGACAGAGGAAAGCACGGACTACAAGTTCACGGTCAAGAGCCGCGGCTTCAACGGCGAAGAGGGCACCTCTACTATCTATGTGACTGTAGGGAACGACGAAAACGCCAAGCCTGAGTTTACAGAAGTTGTGAGATAAGCTGATTTCCAAGCGGCTGACAGATGTCGCCCTGCCTAGTCTCGCCTGAACAACAGCGAAATTCCGCCTGAGCCTGAGCGTTAGCGAAGAACTTTTCTTCCTCGCTGGACATAGACACCGTTCTTCAACCCGCCATTCGCGATTTTGCGTCCGCCGAGGTCATACCACGGTCCCTCGTCCGCCACACATTGCACTTCGTCCATCCCATCCGGGTCTTCGCCCTTGAGCCAGCCATAGACGGCGAACTCGTAGATGCGCGTGGTGTACTCTGTCTGTTCGCCCTGTATCATTTGTAAGCGAACGCGAGTTGCGGTGATGGGCTGCGAAAGGGTGCGAATGACCTTGTTCATCTGATTGTCCTCCACGACATCGGCATCAACCCAAGTACCGTCCTCTGCCTGATACTGCAGCTTGAAGGACTTGGCAACGTAGCCGCCACTCTCGCGAGCAGCACCGAGCACCATCCAGCGGTCAATGACGACGGTGTCCTTCATCACATATTGCAGCCAGGGTGTCTGGCTCTGTGAACTGCCGACGCACCACTTGGTCGTGGGGTCTTGGTCGTTGGCATAGCGTGGGGCTTCGTTATTATTGATGTAATGCGAAGCGCTGACACTCTTGGGTTCAAGGCGGTCATCCATTGACCACCCGCCATTGGCCATTGATGATTCTATCTCTGTCGTTAAAGGTGCAAAGGGTTCGATGTCGTCGGTCTGGGTGGCAGAGGCGGTGGCTGCAAAGAGGAAGGTCTTACGGTCGGAAGAGCTGAACGTAACCTCCGTGACACCTTCGGGCAGCACTATACCATATTTATATATGTAGAGCATCTGCATGGTCTGGTTCGTCTTGTCCGACACCTTGTGGGCGTGGGACGAGGCAAAGACGATGTTCTCCTTGCGGTAGTTCTCGGTGAGCGCAATACATGAAGGCGGCTCTGCCACTCGACCTGAGAAGTAAGGAACATCGAGCACAGTCTCTTCGTCGCCTGCCTTCACTGTCACCTTAGCTCCTGCTGCTGTGGGACTGGCCATGAGCAGATAGAGCTTGTTCTCGCCTGGCTTACGGTCGAGGGTAAGGACTTGCCCGTCACCCAAGCGGAGCACATTCTTCTCGCTATTCGCGCGGGGACCCATGACGAAGTCGATGCCATCGCATGTAAGGGTGTCGGGAATAAGCTCGGCAGGATAGGCATAGGTATAGGTGGAAGAAGCATTGCCACGGGCGCTGTCGTAGCTCATAAGGTCGAGGTTGTAAGGGAGCGTGATGGGTCGACCTGACGGAAGCCCAATCTCGGAGTCTCCTCCAATGGTGACAAAGCCCATCGTGGCAGGACGCACCGCAAAGGTCCTGGGCTGATAACGACCGATATTGAAGACCAATTGCCCATTGTCTATTGTGAATTGTCCATCGGGAATCTCTTCCTCGATGCCGTTCACCTCGCGTGCCGAACCGATAGGCAAAGGGAAAGAGAGGCGCACATCCTGCTGCTCCTCGCCTGACCATTCATAGACACGCACGATGAACTCGGGGATGTTCTCGGCGCTGTCCTCGGACTTCTTCAGAGCCTTGATGGCGACCTTGTCGGTGTTGAGCGAGACAAAGGGCACGCGACGGCCAATGAGTCCATAATGTTTGGAAGCAACAAAGGCTATAAGAGGCTGGTTGAGCTGTCCGGCCTGCATCTGCACATGTTCGCTCCATCCGCCCTCATGGGGCAGCAGAGCATAGGTGAACCTGTTCGGGCCGAGGTCCATGTTGGCCTGATGGTTGTAGTTCTTGCAGGAAGGCGTGCGCAGCAAGGTGAGTCGGAGCGACTTCTCGTTAGGCTTGTCCCAGCCGTACTTGCAATCGCTCAAAATAGCGACTCCGTAACGGTTTGTCGTCGTGCTGTGGTCGGCCCACTGATGTCCGCAAACCTCGTATTCGTCCTTTGTGCGGACACCTCGCGAAATGGTGCCGAGAGAGATGTCATAGGTGTCGTTGGTATTGCTAAAGACAAAGGGGAAGTTTACCTTCAGCATACGTTCGTATGTTTGCCAGTCCACTTCGTTAACGCACTCTACGCGGTCGTTCAAGGCATTCATGCGAATGTACTGCACAAAGGTAGAGCCTTCCTGCTGGCGAGTGACCTTCAAAGACTTACGCAGCGGGCCGTTCTCCACAAGTTCTATCTCCGCATTGCCTGAAACGTATGACGACGGCGTACGGCAGACATCGGTATAGCTGATTTCCCAAGCAGGCCAAGTGTCCTCGTGGTCGTAGATGAGTTGCTGACGGACAGCGGCATTGATGAGGTTACGACTGTTCTGGAGGTCATAGAGGTTAGAGATGTCGCCATTACTATTGACGGTGACACGATAACGACCGTTTGCCATTTTCTGCGTGTTGCCACTTGTCTCAAAGGAAAGGTCGGAGGTCAGCGTCGATTCCTCCCCTACCCTTGCCTCATAGACGGCATAGCCAAGCGAGGGCACCGTAGCGGCGAAGATGAAGTGCAGGCGGCTGGTGGCGGGGTCGTACTTGAGGACCTGTGCAAGCACCTCATTGCCGTCGGGGTCAAGCACACGGACATTGTTCTGATAGCCATCTGTATAGACGGAGCCTTCCACAATGTCTGTCCGCTCGTGGGAGAGGGGATTATAGACAACAATGGGTGTGCCTTCCGTCTCTGTGTCCATCAGTTGAATGACTGCGCCTGCGCTTGTGGAAAGCTCTTGGGCAAAGGCACGGTTGGCGATGTAGTACTCGTTGTAGGAAATGTCGTTGGCCGAGAGGATGCTCGTGCCAGTCAGTCCGTCGTGATGCTGCTGCCAGATGGTTCGCACCCAGGCATCGCGCAGCTGTTCGGAAGGATATGGACGCACGTCAAACCACATGGCAAGCGAAGAAGCTTTCTCTGCTGCGTCGGCAAGCAGTTCGTTCTTGCGGTTCCAAAGCTTCAAGGCTCCCCAGCTGGTATAGGAGCCAACGCCGTGTGTACGCATGGGCAGTTCGCTGTTCCACACCTTGTACTGACCATTGTCGTGCTCCTCCATATATTGGAAGAAGTCGTCGGGCGAAGCGAGACGCACCTTGATTTGTCCGTCCTGCTTCTGGACATTATAGCTCAGCCAGTAGGGAGTATTCTCGCCCTCCTTGCTGGGATTGTCCTGAAGGGCACCGCCTCTGTCGCCTCGCGGACCGACGTACTTCACGCAGACAGGCACGCCGCTCTCTGTCGTGTTGGTCTCTATCTTGTCGAGAATGTCGGCATCGTTGGTCAGATCCTTATTCCAGTCCTCGTGCGTGTCGTATGCTCCGGGCTTGTAGATGGCATAGACCTTCGAGCCGTCCACGCCTTGCCAAACGCCGAAATGCGGCAGTTTATCGTAGGCTGCCGAACCCCATCCGAGCTTAGCCGTATGGAAGCCTCGCTGTCCGGCATGATGCATGAGGGAGGGCAGAGCGTAGGAGAAGCCGAAGCAGTCCGGCAGCATCACGTCATAGCCGCCGCGCACGCCGAACTCCTTCCTGTAGAAGCGATTGGCATAGAGCATACTGTGCAGGATGCTTTCCGCTGACGACATCATCACGTCGCAAGCGTCAATGGACATTCCACTCACATGCCACTGGCCGTTCTGCACATATTGCTTCATCTGCTCGAACTCCGTCGGGTAGTACTCCTTCATCCACATATACTTGATGGCGCCTTCGTAGTTGAGGCGGAAGTCTGGGTACTTCGCCATCAACGCCATGTTGTCCACCAAAGTGTTCTTGACGTATTGCGAGATGGTGGTCTTGGCATCCCAGTTCCACTGCGTGTCGAGGTGAGTGTTGGAAATGAGGAAGAAGGTCTTCTCGTCCTGCGCCTGGCAGAGGAACGAGCAACAAAACAGCAGAGCCGTTGCAGCAATCTTGCGCATATACATTATTTATATTACTTCGCTAAAGCTTTTCGGAAGAGAGAGATGGTTTTGTCTGTCGGGAAGAAGTTCCAGTAGTTGTCGCCGCGATAGGTATCGACGACGAGGCGGCCAAGTTGTTCCGGCTTGTCGCAAAGCTGTTCGAGCTGCGCACGGGAAATCTGGAAATGCGGATAGGCATAATACCTTACCTCGTTCTCTGAGCCGCCCGGGATGCGGTCGGTGCCTGTATAGGTCTGCGACACACAATATGTGTCCACCTTATCAGGGTCGTCGCTGAGGGGATAGACGTCAACCACATTCTCGCACGTCATTACCTGACGTTCGAGGGCATCCAGCACGATGAGCTGTCTGCCGGCAGGATACTCGTCCACCGGACGCTCCATCTCCACAGGGAGAATCAGGCAGAAGAGTGTGTCGCACATCTTCTCTATCCACGCCTGCTGACGCACAATCTCACCGAAATGGCGGCCGCTGAACAGGTTGCTGCTCTTGAGGATGACCTTTGCGGTAGCGACATACGGCGAGGTACGACGCTTCTCCATCGTGACAAGGAACTTCTTTTCGCCGAGCATCTTATGCGAGATGGTGCGATAACCCGGGGCGTAGAACTGGAGGGAGTGCTGCGCGTCGCGCACCTGGAAAGAGAAGAGTCCGTTCCTGTCTGTTGTTGTTTGGTTAAAGAAACGATGGTTGGCGTCAATCTCGCGGACGGAAGCTTTGGCTATGCCGCCGTCTGGACCTTTGACAACACCGCTCACGTTGACCATCGTCGAGCCGTGCTTCTGCCCCTGCACCCAAGCAGGAAGGCTGCAGAAAAGCAGTATCAGGAGAAATAACTGGTGTCTCATAATGATTCGATTTATGGGGTGATTATAAATAAGCTGAGCTGTGCTGCGAAACTAAGCACGCCTAGTTTGCAAATTAGGCACGTCTAATTGACCAATTAGGCACGCCTAGTTGAGCAATTAGGCACGGCGTGTTTCCCGGCTTCCCTTTTACCTGACGACAACCTTCTTGCCTCCGACGATGTTGATGCCCTTCTGCATCTTCTGCAAACGCTGGCCAGAGAGGTTGTAGATAAAGGAGTTAAGGTCCTTAGAGTCCTTAAGGCCTTTAAGGTCGTTAATGCCTGTGTTCTCTTCGAAGCCGCATATCGTGCGGTAGTCACCTCGGTCGTACTGCCACTGCAGGATGGGATAGCCGTTGCCAGCCGTCGGGTCTTGGCACCAAGGATTGCCCCATTGTCCTGCGATATTGCAGAGTTCCATGTGACTGAGGCCTGTGCCGTCCGACGCTTGTCCGTTGAGCAGCATATCTGCGAAGGTATAGACGTGAGAGAGGACGTCAAGTTCAATGGTGCCACCAAAGGGAAGTGCCGTCGTGCCGTCAACTGCCGGGTTCCAGGCAATGACGTTGGTGTAAGTGCTGCCAGGTGTGGAAGAGTTCTGGCCGCCAGCCACGATACCGCCAGCGACGGGCGATGAAACAGGAGCCGCAGCATAGCAGTTCTCCATCGTCAGGTTGGTGCGGACACGCCCCACAAGGCCGCCCGAGTAGTTGGCAGAAGAGCCGTTGCCTGTAATGGTTGCTGCGCTGTAGCAGTTCTTTATGATAACAGGAGAGTTGCCAAGCGTGCCGCCGAGTGCGCCGACATAGCCCTTGCTGGTGACAGAGCCTGTCACATAGCAGTTCTCAATAATCACGGGATAGAGGTTGCCGTCTGCGTCCTTGAATGAACTATGCCCAAGTGTTCCGCCAATGACGGCTGCGCCACTGCCCGTTGCATCCACCTTCGCATCGACAAAGCCCGTGTTGCGTATCTCGCCGCACATCGTGCCGAAGAAGCTGGGGTAGTATTTGGTGCCGTTGGGCGTGAGGTTGCGGATGATGTGTCCCTGTCCGTCGAAGCTGATCCAGTAACGGTTACTGTTGTCGCTTGTGTTGAGTTGCTTCCAGTCATAGCCTTCCATATCGACGTCGGCACCAAGCACGAAGTAAATCATCGAGTCCTTGATGAGGACGTCGTGCATGTGGTCGAGCTGTTCAGGACGAAGAATGACGTAGGGATTCTCCTTGGTGCCGTCACCCTCCTGATAAGAGTACATCATGTTGTGACCGGCATTCTGCAGACGGGTAATAAGCGCTTTCACCTCCTTGTCCTTGAGGTTGCAGTCGGCAAGCACTTGCTGTCCTTCTGCCAAAGCATCCCTGGCATCTTGGGTACAATAGCCGCCAGCTTCCGCTATAGCAATCTTTTCCTGTAAGGAAGCAACCTCGACAACAAGACCGGCGTATGTGTCGATGCTGGTCTGGATGCTGTCTATGGTTTTGTTTATCTTCAGCAGTTGCTGGTAACGGGTGGCAACATCTTCCGTACCCTCTGCCGTTTCCTTATAGGAAGCGATTGTCTGATTAAAGCCATTATAATAAGGTGCGTCGCCGGCAGCATAGCTTTCAGCCATCGCATAGTAGCTGTTCAGCACAGAAGCCAGAGCTGTGGGGTCGGAATTGGCTGCCTTATCGCGGTAGATGATGTTGACGTTGCTCACATAGAAACGCTCTGTGTCGGAGAGCGGCTGCTTGGTGCGCATACCGAAGACCAGCTTGCCACCAGTGATGAAGCCATAGACACTCTGGCTGAACTTGCCGTTGAGGAAGTTGTTGGAAACGACAGCATCAGAGGTTGGTGCTGTAGTACCGTTGTCGGCAGGACAGAGGACAGGCGTTGCCACCTTCCCGACGTAGTACTCAACGCAGTGTTCCGTGTCGAAGCCATTCACTTTCATCTCGTAGAGACCATCCTGAACGCTGGTCGTGACGGTCTGCGAGATGTCGAAGGTGCCGCCGTACCTTACCCTGCCGAAAGGCATGAAGGCGGTGCCTTTGCCGCTTTCGTAGTCACAGCCCTCGCTGGCTGTGACGTCCCAACCCTTCCAGCCGCTCTTCATCAGGTCGGCATTGACGACCTTATAGGTGACGTTGGCGCCGTTGCCGGAATAGAAGACGGGGGCATCCATTTCACCGCTGCTGGGATAGCCATCATTGACGACCGGCCAGCCGTCATTAGTCCAAGTAATCTTGTCAAGGAGCATGAGGCGGCCATTGAAGTTGTTGTTCTTGTCGTAACTATGATAGAGGAGCCAGGTCTGCCCCTCGTCGTCGGTAATAATTTCGCTGTTGTGACCAGGTCCTTTCCAGCGTCCGTTTTCGCCTTCATTGCCTTTTATGATGGTCGTGTAGTTGTCGCTTACCATCTGTGCGCCCTGCTTGTTGGTATATGGGCCTGTAAGTTTCGTGGCACGCCCCACGACGGTGCGGTATGTGCTGTTCCCTCCTTCGCAGCACGAGCCGACGCTGCAGAAGAGATAATAGTACTTGCCGCGCTTGTAAATCATAGCACCCTCGAAGGCACCGCCTGCCAGCTTCGTCACACCAGCGTGGCGCTTCCACGAACCATTGGGCTGAGGGTTGTTGATGGGGGAGAAGTTCTTCACGGCAAGAGCATCGTCGGTCAGCTCCACGATGCAGATGTCATTGAAGCTGCCCCAGACGAGGTACTTCTTGTCGAACTCTTCGACGTAGCAGGGGTCAATGCTGTTCTTCACGCCAATCTCCGTGCTGCGGAACAGTTTGCCCTTGTCGGTGAACTTCGTCGGAGTGTCGCCTACAGCCACACCGATGCCTGTGCGCGTGCCGTTGCCCCACAGGGCAGAGGCATAGTAGCAGATGTACTTGCCGTCCACATAGTTGACGTCCGCTGCCCAGAGGCTGTAGCTATCCTTCGTGCCGTCGGGCTTTATGCTGTCGTTCCAAGTGGGACGACTGATAACGCCGCTGACGTCGCTCCAATGGACGAGGTCGGAGCTTTTCTTGCACTTGCAGCCTGTCGCGTAGGCATAGAACGTGCCGTCGAGGGCGCGCTGCACCGTCGGGTCAGGGAAGTCGGAGCCATAGACAGGATTGGAATACTTCTTCTGTGCGTTAACCTGAACCATCACAAAAGCCAGGAGCAAAGCCTGGAAGAGCATCTTTTTCTTCATACCTTATTCGCTAATACATTATATATTTTGTGCAAAGATACAAAAAAATGAAGAACGAAGAATAAAGAATGAAGATTTTTTTGCGTCTTTGTCCCTTTTCCCATAATTCTTTATTCTTCATTCTTCATTCTTCATTTATTTTTCGTACCTTTGCACACAGAATACAACGACACAGAGAGAATCGGAATGAAACTTATTCTGCTCACCTGCCCCGAGTTCTTCGTTGAAGAGGACAAGATTCTGACCACACTCTTCGAGGAAGGGCTTGATATTCTTCATCTTCGTAAACCCAATTCAGAGCCTGTCTATTGTGAGCGACTGCTGAGCCTCATGCCAGAGCAGTACCGCAGCAAGATTGTGGCGCACGACCATTTCTACCTGCGCGACGAGTTCGGTCTCATGGGTATCCACCTCAACAAGCGACATCCACAGGCTCCCGCCTCATATAACGGTCCCATCACACGCACATGCTACGACCTGCAGAGTGTCGTCGAACAGAAGCCCAAATGCGAGTATGTGCTGCTGCGCAACATCTTCGACAGCATCTCTGAGGACTGGAACAAAGCCTCCTTCACCCCCGACGAACTGCGTGCCGCCACGCGCCAGGGCATCATCGACCGCAACGTCATTGCCGAAGGCGGCGTCTCGCTCGACAACATCGAGCAAGTGAGGGAATGGGGCTTCGGAGGCGTAGCCATCAGAGGCGATCTTTGGAGCCGCTTTGATGTCCACTCCGGACGGGACTACAAGGAACTCATCGCGCACTTCCGCAAGCTGAGGAAAGCCGCCTCCGCCTAATGTTCAGAACATTCAGAATAATCAGAATACTCAGATTAATCAGACAAAAACAATGGAAGAAACGAAGTCATTCAAGGTGTTCTCAGGCACTAAGTCACATTATTTGGCAGAGAAGATCTGCCAACGCCTGGGATGTGAACTGGGCAATCTCTCTATCACAAAGTTCTCCGACGGCGAATTTGAGGTATGCTTCGAGGAATCCATCCGCGGTGTGGATGTCTTTCTGGTGCAGAGCACATTCCCCAACGCAGACAACCTGATGGAGCTGCTACTGATGATCGACGCGGCCAAACGCGCCTCGGCACGCACCATCAACGCCGTCGTCCCCTATTTCGGATGGGCGCGACAGGACCGCAAGAGCAAGCCGCGTGTCAGCATCGCCGCCAAGCTCGTGGCAGACATGCTCAGCGTGGCAGGCATCACACGCCTCATCACGATGGATCTCCATGCCGACCAGGAGCAGGGCTTCTTCAATGTGCCCGTTGACCACCTCTTCGCTTCCAGCGTCCTGCTGCCCTACATCCAAGACCTCAAGTTGGAGAACCTCGTTATCGCCACACCCGACGTGGGCGGCTCCAAGCGTGCCAGCACCTACAGCAAATACCTGAACTGCCCGCTCGTCCTCTGCAACAAGACGCGCAAGAAAGCAAATGAGGTGGACACGATGGACATCATCGGCGACGTGAAGGATGCCGATGTCGTCCTCATCGACGACATAGTTGACACAGCAGGCACCATCACAAAAGCCGCCGACCTGATGAAGCAAAACGGCGCCCGCAGCGTACGCGCCTTCGCCAGCCACGGCATCATGAGCGGACCGGCCAACGAGCGCGTAGAAGCCTCCGCCATCGAAGAGATGGTCTTCACCGACAGCATCCCCTACACAGGAGGGTGCAGCAAAGTGAAACAGCTCTCCATCGCACCCCTGCTGGCGCGGACCATACAATGCGTGGAGAACAACGAAAGTATCTCAAAACAATACCTTTGCTAAAGGATTCCACACCCCGCCGGAAATAAGTCCGTGTACTTATGGAAATAAGTCCGTGTACTTATAGCAATAAGAACGTGTACTTATTTCAATAAGAACACGCAGTGTTCCGACACCCCCCATTTCCCCAATGAAGAAACTCCTCTTTTCCCTACTGCTTTTCTGCCTCTCCGGTGCAGTCCGGAGCCAGAATTCGCTGGCATATTGGCGGCAGATCATCACGGAGGACAGCCTCATCCAAGAGGAGATGCGCTTCAACCGCGAGGGCATCTTCATGCCCCTGCGTGGCATCATCCAGACCTTCACCCATCGCAGCTTCAACCGGATGCCAGGACCTTTCCGCGAGAATGACCATCGCTGGGGGGACTACGGGCTTGCCTTCTCGCCTCTGGCTGCCACATGGATAATGAAAGCCTGCGGCATCAAGCCGCGCAGCACGAACCAGCGCATGATAACAGCCAACGGACTCGCCCTCAGCCTGACCGTCGGATTGTCGCAGATGCTGAAATGGGGCGTCTCGGAAGTCCGCCCCGACGGCTCCGATGCCAACAGCTTCCCCTCCATGCATGCCGCAATCGCCTTCATGGGCGCCACGGTGCTCAGCCGCGAGTATGGGCACATCAGCCCCTGGATTACCATCGGAGGTTACACCGCCGCCACAGGGACACAGATGCTGCGCATCGGGCACAACGCGCACTGGATGAACGACGTCTTCATGGGCGCAGGCATCGGTGTGGTCAGTACACACCTCGCATACTTTCTGACCGACCGTTTCCTCGGGCGGAAAGGCATCCGGCGCATGCCGCTTAGCAAATCTGAACTGGCGCAGCTGCGTGCATGGGACAACCACCCCTCAGGCTTCCGGCTGCTCTCCGGTTCAGAGACAAACGGACGCACCCTTGCCGTCGCAAACTTCGCAGAAGCGGCTCCAGGCTTCGACATGACTGGCGTCACCCTGCACACCAGTGCCTCCTTGACGACAGGCTTCGAGGCGGAATGGTTCTTCAACAACCACTTCTTCCTCTCTGCCATAGGGCGATACACCATCTCACAGGCAAAGCTGGAAATCCCGAACCCCACCGTCACGGCATGGGGTGAACAACTGCACATCTACCACGGCAACATTACGGCAGGCTGGACCGCAGAGCTTCCTAACCTACTGGGGAATGGAGGGCCCATGCGCCTCGGCGTACGGACACTTTGGGGAGTGCGTTACAACGAGGGTGTCACGTTCCACCGCGTCGCCCCGGGACGCCAGATGGGTGAAAGCCTGCTCAACATCAAAGGGCAGCTCCGTCCCGAAGGAGGCGCCGGCATTGTCATCGACATGCTGCAAAGCCACAACCAAACCGTAGGCATCTCCATAGATTACCTGCACACATTCGGCACGAAATTTATGCCCGACCGCTGGGTCATCGCATCTTCGTGGAAAGCGATGTTCTAAGGTACTTTAAGACCTTACCCCCCCCATTTGCAAAGTCCACATTGCAAAAAGAAACGTTTCTCCCCTTTTTTTGCCATTTTTAACAACATTTTGACAAATTATTGTTAACTTTGCTCAAAATTCTGACCTTAATAAAGACATCACACATCACATGAAGATACTCTCCCGTTTCATCAACTGGTATTTCAGTCGCAATGCCCTGCCTTACTGGTGCATCCTGCTCATCGACTATGCCTTCATCATCTTCAGCGGCTTTGTCGCATACTACCTTTTTAATGGAGGAAGCCTCCTGATTAGCAATTTCTGGTTCGTCCTGAGGGATATTTGCATTCTGCTCATTCCCTATACCATTGCATTCCGGCTTTTCCACACCTACAGCGGCATCTTCCGCTACAGCAGCTTCGTCGACCTCGGACGTATCACCTTTGCAATGATTCTCGGCTCCGCTGCCGCATACATTGCATATATGTTCGTTCCCGGCAAAATGAATGTCATCCTTAAGCATCCCACCCTGTTAATACTCCAGCTACTGTTTGCCACGACATGCATGTGTGCCGCCCGCGTGGTTGTCAAGATGATGTACGACCTCTTCCGCAACGACGGAATGACCAAGCGCATCTTCATCTTCGGCACGCAGAACGGCGGCATCAGCCTGGCAAAGAGCATCCGCAACGAGACACCCCAACGCTACACCATCAAAGGCTTCGTTAGCCCAGACCCAAACATGAAAGGCAAATACTTGATGGGGATGCCCGTTTGGGGCGAAGGCGAGGACATCGCTGAAATCATGCAGGGTAAACGCGCCACCATACTGATGGTAAGCCCCATACAGACAACACACTTCCGCGAACAGGAAGACCTCATCAACAACCTCATTACCGCCGGCATCAAAATCATGATGATGCCCTTCTCGGAAGAAGAATGGGACGGAAAGAGCGAACTGCGCTACAGCCAGCTGCATGAGGTGGACATCGAAGACCTCCTGCCACGCGACAAGATAGAAGTGGACATGATGGCTATCGGACGACAGCTGAATGCAAACAGTGTCCTAATCACAGGCGCAGCAGGCAGCATCGGCAGCGAAATGGTGAGGCAGGTGGCTCACTTCGAGCCAAAGGAAATGGTGCTCATTGACCAGGCCGAGACACCCATGCACGACATCCGTCGCATGATGGAGAGCAAATATCCCAACATCTCATGCCATACCATCGTGGCAAGCATCACCAACCAGACATTCATGGAGGACATCTTCAGCCACTTCCGCCCTGACTACGTCTTCCACGCCGCTGCATACAAGCATGTACCCATGATGGAGGACAATCCGGCAATGGCAGTCCAAAACAATGTCTATGGCACACGCATCATCGCTGACCTCGCCGTCAAGTACGGTACAAAGAAGTTCGTGATGATTTCGACCGACAAGGCCGTCAACCCGACAAACGTCATGGGATGCTCCAAACGTATCTGCGAGATATACTGCCAGGCACTCAACAAAGCCATCGAGACCACACCCGAAGCATTCCCGCAGGCCAACGGCAGCAAACCTTGCACACAATTCGTCACTACGCGCTTCGGCAACGTGCTGGGCAGCAACGGAAGCGTCATTCCTATCTTCAAGGAACAGATTGCAAAGGGTGGACCTGTGACCGTGACACACCCCGACATCATCCGCTACTTCATGCTCATCCCCGAAGCCTGCAAGCTCGTGCTTGAAGCCGGCACGATGGGCAAAGGCGGCGAAATTTTTGTCTTCGACATGGGCAAGCCCGTACGCATCGCCAACTTGGCACAGAGAATGATTACGCTGAGCGGCGCTCAGGGCGTCGAAATCAAATTCACTGGCCTGCGCGACGGTGAGAAGCTCTACGAGGAGGTGCTAAACGATGCCGAGCACACTCTGCCCACCGTACATCCGAAGATTATGGTTGCAAAGGTACGCGAATACGATTACGAGCTGGCTCGGAAGAACGAGGAAAGACTGCTTGAGGCCAGCTACACCTACGACGACATGGCAATCGTGAAGATTATGAAGGAAATCGTGCCCGAGTTCAAGAGTCGCCAGTCGAAGTACGAAGCCCTGGACTAAGCATCAACACGCCGCAAATGAGAGCGTATATGGCAACGTCCGTCAGCACGATAACAGGCATGTGGTAGTTGCACTGCCACAAGGCATAGTTAATTCCACAAATCAACAGGAACAGGGACAGGATGCAGACCAATGCGGTATGCATCGACAAACCCGCATTCATCAGGATATGATGGATGTGTGTCTTGTCCGGTTCGAAGATGCCATGCCCCGTAAAGCGACGCTGCAGGGCAACACGAATGACGTCAATCACCGGTATAAACAGCAACGTAATGGATATAAGCATCTGCTCCTCGCCACAATCGACAGGTGCAATGGGGCGCATCAGGCTCTTTATGCTCATATAGGCACAAACATAGCCAAGGAAGAGGCTGCCCGCATCGCCCATGAATATCTTCAACCCACCTACCTTGCCGAAGACATTGAAACACCAGAAGACAATCAGCGAACCCACAATCGCTATATCCAACGCGGCAATGGCAGGGTTACCCCTTAATAGCACAGTATAAGCCAACAATATCAGGATGCAAAGTCCCGAAGACAAGCCGTCGATGCCATCTATCAGATTGATGGCATTCACGATGGTGAGTATGGCGATTACCGTCAGCACATAGCCTACCCAAAATGGTATTTGATGCAGCCCGAAAAGGCCGTTAAGGTCTCTGATGACAAGATTGCAAAGAGGCAGGATAAACGCTGCCACCGCTTGTATGATGAACTTGTGGACAGCTTTCATGCCATAGCGGTCATCAATGAGACCTATCAGATAGATAATCAGCCCGCCAAAAGTCATGGCAACCGTCGATACACCAAACACGAACCCCTCGCCCCCCATCAGCACTTGCGTCCATGAAGCCACAAAAAGCCCTGCTACTGCGGCAGGCAGGAAAATCAATCCGCCCAAACGCGGTACAGGCTTGTGATGTACCTTCCGTGCATCTGGCAAATCAAAATACTCAAAGTAACGGCACGCCTTGATGATGAGAGGCAGCCCGACGAGTGTGACTATCACAGCCGAAAGGAACGACGCGGCAAGGGAGAGCATTATACTGTTCATGGTCTCTGTCTGCACTTTGAGTTTCTCAATACTTCCTGAAGGTCAGGACATCCTGCCCCTTCGTCCGCAGCTGCATCGTGCTGCTCGTCAGCACCTGAATCAGGAAAATGCCATCCTCTGGCACGCCAAAAGGCGAGAGTACAGACATCGGTTGCACATTGTCATGCCCATTGCTATACACTATTGGATTATAGATATAAATCTGCCCTGGGCTAACCTTTAATGATGTATTCTGCAGGTTAAAATTGTCGCCGGTCTGCTTGCGGAAACAAGCCATCTGCAACTGGAAGCTGTAGAATATCATGTCCTGCTTGGTTGCCTTCACGACATTGTCCTTGTCCCGCCATTCAGTCAGTTGCCACATGCCGTCCAAGTCGCCGTTGCAATCCTTCTTGTTGCAGCCTGTCATGACCATCGTCAGCACTACTGCCACAAAACCAAATATGTAAAACCTTCTTTTCACGTCTTATTATCAATTATATTTGCGTATCCAGCCATCAAACGAAACGGTCAGCATGGCGCTGTTTGCCTTCCCCAACAGACTGCCATGGTTATGTCCGTATGCTGCACCGAAGCCCCAGCCTCTCAGCTTCTTCGGTTTGTAACAGGCTTCCAAAAGCAGGAAATGACCTTCGAGAGGATCCATCACCGGCTTGTCGTATGTACCTAAATTCTTTTCGTAAGTATAGAGCGCTCGCCATGACAACCTGGGAGTGGGATTTCCCTTCAGACCAATATGATGTGCATTGACACGACTGAAGTCGCAGCTCAGCGAACCAACCCTGCCAAAATACCCATTGTACATTGGCGAGAGGATGAGGGGATTGCCCATGACGAAACCACCATGCTGCCATGAGCCATAAACATGGTTAATATAGTATGTGTCATTGGCGCTTATCTGCAGAGGATTCTCCGGCGTAGCATCATGATAGATGGGGCCGCTCTGATTCATTGTGCCATTGTGTTCGTAGACAATGCTGCTTACATAGCGGTTCTCGGGAAGGTTTATCTCTATGCCAAGAAGCATGTCCTTCCAGAAACCGTACTGCATACCCAGCTGGCTGTGGTCCTCGAAGAGATGATCCATATAGGCACCGACGCTCCAGTTCTTGCCTGTCCAGTCCAAACGAAAATGCCATGAGCCGATATGGTTACCGACAGCATTGGAGAAGGCATCGTCGTTCACGTCGCCACCACTTGGCACAAAAGCCTTCAGGATATTACCGCCGAGCTTGACTGCTTGGCCAAGAGGCTGCCCGGTATAACTTATTTCGTTATAGCCTTTACCGCCGAACTGGCAAGCCATCTCCAAACCCCACTTCAATGTCAGTGGAAACTTCTTCTCGTTGCCAATCTTCATGAGCAAAGCCTTCGAATGGAACAGACTTTTTTGGGTATATATGTTGGAAGTTCCGGCATTCCAGTTCCGTTGCCACCTGTTGTCTGTGTATATACCGTATGCGATGTGTCCCTTGATGGAGAACCAGCCTTTCGTGCCGGGAATCGCCCAGAAGTAAGGCAACTCCGCTCTCACCTGGGGCAATGGACGTGCATTGATGCCAAGCGTCATGCCACCCGTGGAAAGTTCCTCGTTCTTGAGTTCCGACGGCCGCTCCTTCTGCCCCAGTGAAAGTCTCAGCATCTTCCACTCCACATCAACAAAGAGCTGCTGAACGCAGAACTCACTCTGGCTGCCATATCCTGCCACCATGTCGGCACCGTAGCCGATGCGCCAGAAGCGAAGCGAGTCCGCCTCTGCGTCGCGCTTGATGTAGGCACGGGCTTGGGCTGTGTGCTTGCGTATCGGACCCAATCCATACCGGTTGTTTGTAAACCAGAAAGGTACGTTGTCCCCGCCGCCGCTTGTGCCGCGCAGGCTGAAGCCATATTGTATGTCTTCGCCCAAGCGTTCTGACTGAGACCAGATGGCAAGAGGCAAAAGCAGCATGCACAGGAATACGGTTATAGAGTGTCTTGTCTTCATTCTTCACTATTCGTTTTCAGTTCTCTCAGAAGTCTTTTGTTGAAACGGCGTCTTCCACTGTCATATATCCAGCCCCATTTGTTGAAATACTTCACCACGCTCATCATGTGTATCAGCGAGATGTTCCAATTGTGGTACGACAGTCGGCTGAACCGATGATAAACGCTCACCGACGGGAAGAACAGCGTCTTGTACTTCACATGCAGACGGCGTGTGATGTCCACATCCTCCATATACATGAAGAAGCGTTCGTCGAAAATTCCTTCGCTCTTCAGGGCACTTATTCTCAGGAACATGAAGCAACCGGACAGGAACGGCACATTCATCTCCTTGTCATAGCCGGACTGCTTCAGCTCAAACCTGTCATTTCTCGTAGAAATAAGCTTTCCTGGCAGAAAGAAGCGACAGAAAAGATCCATGGGCGTTGGAAGCATTTTAGCCAGACGCTGCACAGAACCGTTAAGGAAAAGCACTTTGGGCATCACCTGTGCTATGCTGTCGTCCTCCTCCATCAACCGCCACAGGGCGGGAATCACTTCCGCGCCAAACCACACATCAGGATTGACAACCAAGTGATACTGGCTGCCCTCCTCCATTGCCATGCGAAGAGCCACGTTGTGACCGCTGCCATAGCCCTTGTTCACTTCCTTGATATATTCCAGCTTGAAACCTCTTCCCTCATGTTTGAGGAACTCATCGTCCTTGCGCTTATACTCTTTCAGCTCACCCTCCAAACCTGCAAACGTATCGCTATGGTCTATAATCCAAACCTTCTGGACAGGCGAAATGAGCAGGCTACGGAGAATGCCCTCCAAATCCAACAGATTGTTATTATATGTTACTATCGAGGCTGTTATCATTACGACTCTATTATCGTACAAAGGTACGATAATATAACGAATTACACAAGTATTTTATTGCTTTACTGCACTAAAATGTTAAACAATGCAAACAAATATCTGTCAGACCAACGTATATTTCCATACTATAATTCCCCGCAGCTCTCAACAAAGGACTCATACCCGGACAAAACAATGTGAAGAAAAGGGTATAAGCCATTCCCAAAGAAAGCCTGAAAGGATAAGAAGATAATTGTACGCGATGTGCCACAGCAACCCTTCATTGCTTTGTCATGATAAAGCAATTGCTTAGTCATGATGAAGCAATTGCTTGGTCATGACAAAGCAAGCAACGACACGCGGACTTCCTGAACAATGAATATTGCAACCGCTTATCCTGGCGTGCATGGCATTCAATTCATGCCTGACCCGATGAGCAAGGCCTACTCTTCCGGAGGTGTGGAGAGACTAAACAAAAGAAGCCCTCCAAGATTTCTCTCGAAGGGCTTCCTCTCTAAAAAAACGGCGGCTACCTACTCTCCCACGGGTGTGCAGTACCATCGGCGCGGGCGGGCTTAACTTCTCTGTTCGGAATGGGAAGAGGTGGAACCCCGCCAC